>JAZOPX010000029.1:0-55583 GCA_045655845.1 Bacteroidaceae bacterium | reverse complement strand
CTATCGTGGTCAGCCAAAGTTTTTTGATTCTCATCATAACAATAGATTAAATAATGTTTGTCCTCTATATGCCTATCAGAGTCCCCCAACTTCGGCCACATACCTTATATAAATAAAAAAGACGTGGGATTCTGTACTCGCTTATCCCAATCTCAGGCTCTCGCATTGCCTTTCCCAAGGATAAGCAACGCATTAGCCCACGCCGTGCAGTTTATAAACGACCTCAGTTAACAGCCTTTGCGAGATGCTTCACTTGGTTCAGCATGACAAAGTTAGCCCTCAGGCTACAAGTGACAGGTGTAATAAACGCCCGATGTGGACGCTTCCGTTGCCGTATCTTCTTGGGATCAAATTTGCGAGATTTGAGATTAGAAGATAACGTTCGTAAACGTCCTTTTTCAAAATGTCTTGACCCACCTCCCTACACGTAGGCTAATGAGTCGCGACAAAAGTAGTAATTATTTATGATAATTCACGGGAAATTCACGAGAATTTATGTCTAAAAGAAAAAGTAAGCACGAGTCATGGCAATTGTTTTTATTGTAAACACGAAACGAAGTTCGCTGTCCGTAGGGACTAAAGCAATGGCCACGAATTAATCATGAATTATGTTATGCAACACGACAACAATGACAGGATAATGATTTGCGTTTACCCCTTGGCAGTGGCAGTTAAGAACGCTGCGTATGGAATTGATTGTCAGCACTTGTCACTATTGCCAAGGGGTATGCCAAGGGGTTGGCAGTAGGGATGGCAGGGGATTAGACACTGAGCATCAGGGCGTTTGGCATCAGTTCGTTGCCGTTGCCAAGGGGTGTGAGAGAATCATTATTATTGTCCCAATCGCCTTAAGAGGACTTATATGTAAACAGGGAAAATTGGGCCTACCCATTTTTCTTCGTGAGTCTACCCTTTTTCAAAAATGGGTAGGCCCAATTTTTCTCGAGGGTAGACCGTTTTTGGAGGGAAGAAAAAGGGATAATATAGCAGTGGAAAATCAAAGCCGTCTGACAAGAAAAAAGACTTTGTCCGATAAAAAAATCAGACAAAGGCTTTTTTAGAAACGGACAAAGGTTTTTTCGTTCGTCTACAAAAGCTTTTCGCCTACCGTGTGGCTCCGACTTAAGGCTCTTGAAACTCGAGACTGATGGCGAAACCGCCACCACGAGCCATATCAAGACTGAGAACATCGGCAGAGGTTACCTGCTTCTTGGTGATGGTATAGGCCTGCGGATTGGTGGCATAGTCGGCATCGGGAGCATCGGCATAGATGGTGGCCTCGTAGGTGCGGTCCTCATCAAGAAAACTGAGGGGGAACTCCACAGTGCGCTTCTGCTCATCGGTGACACCACCCACAAACCACTGTCCGCTCTCTTTGGCTTGACGCGCTACGACAAGATAGTCGCCCGGCTCGGCCAGTAGATATTCCGTACGCTGCCAGTCTACAGCAACATCCTTGATAAACTGGAAGGCATCCATACGCTTCTCATAGTGCTCGGGGAAATCAGCTGCCATCTGCAATGGCGAGTAGAGGGTAACATAGAGCGCCAGCTGATTGGTAAGGGTAGAATTCACCTTAGAGTTATTGTTACCGCCAGTGACGGGGCCAAGGTCCATCTCGAAGATACCGGGCGTGTAGTCCATAGGACCACCATTGAGACGGGTAAAGGGCAGGATAGTCACGAGGTTGGGCTTTGAGCCACCAAACGACTGGTACTCGGTGCCACGGGCACTCTCGTTGCCGATAAGGTTGGGATAGGTACGGCACAGACCTGTGGGGCGCACGGCCTCGTGGGCATTGACACAGATGTGATGCTTGGCTGCCTCTGTGACGGCATAGAGGTAGTGGTTGACCATCCACTGTCCATAGTGGTACTCGCCACGAGGGATGATGTCGCCCACGTAGCCGCTCTTCACAGAGGTGTAGCCATAGCGGTTCATCAGTTCATAGGCTTCCTTCATGTGACGCTCATAGTTGCGCACTGACGAAGAAGTCTCGTGGTGCATCATGAGGCGCACACCCTTCTTATGGGCATAGGCATTGAGCCCCTCGATATCGAAGTCGGGATAGGGGGTGACGAAGTCAAACACATAGTCCTTGGAGTTGCCTGCCCAGTCTTCCCAGCCTTCGTTCCAACCCTCCACGAGCACTTGATCGAAGCCATGCTCGGCGGCAAAGTCGATGTAGCGCTTCACATTGGCCGTGTTGGCGCAATGTTTGGGGCTGGGAGCAGCTGAGGCATAGTCGGTCTGACCGAGCTTCACCGTGGGGTAGTCCTCGGTATAGGCCCAGCTGCCTTTGCCTGAAATCATCTCCCACCACACGCCAACATACTTGACGGGCTTGATCCACGACACATCATCATAAGCACATGGCTCGTTGAGATTGAGCACGAGGCGCGAAGCGAGCTGCTTGCGGGCATCGTCGGTAACCTGTATGGTGCGCCAGGGGGTGTGGCAAGGAGTCTGCATGTAGCCCTTCCAACCTGTAGCATCGGGGGTGAGGTACGACACGAAGGTATTGGTCTCGGGGGTGAGTTCGAGGTGCATACAGGGATAGTCCACGAGGGCTGCTTCATGCAGATTGATGTAGAGGCCCTCATCGGTCTTCATCTGCAAGGAGGTCTGCACGCCTGTCATCGAGAAGGGGGTCTGCGATGAGTTGGGGGTGATGGCCTTGGACATTAGCGAACCGATCTCAGAGAGGCGCGACTCCACATAGTCGTACTCCTGAGTGTCATAGTCACCGGGAATCCACAAGGCATGGTGATCGCCTGTCATGGCAAACTCGGTCAGTTCCTCCTTAATCACAAAATAGGCAAGGCCGCGCTGCTTGGGAAACTCGTAGCGGAAGCCGAGGCCATCGTCGTAGAGGCGGAAGCGGATGTTCATCAGGTAGCCCGTGCCCTCCTGCTCCATACATACGAGCAGTTCGTTGTAGTGGTTGCGGATGGCTGACTCTTCGCCCCACACGGGGTGCCAGGTTTCGTCGAATGTCGAAGTCTTGACATCCTTCACCTGGAAGTTCTTATTCAAGGGACACACTGCATTGGCATCACCAGCCTCAGCATCATCGGTCCAGAACTCCTTCTTGCGGGTGTCGCCACGGAGTTCAAATCCCATGGCACTGGGGAGGATGGCAGTCTTGTCGCCAAAGTTCAATTCATAAACGGGTACTCCACCCTCATCGGTTACACCGAACTTCACAGTCAAGTTGCCATTAGGCGAGAGAAGTGTATGCTTGTCGGTACATACCTTCTGTGTCTCCGTGCTGGTGCATCCCATCAGTGCTATAAGGGAAGCAAGCAGAAATGTCGTGCAAATTTGTCTCATAGTCGTATATTATGTATTATATTTATTTCTTACTAAACTCTACCACCAATGCCTGCTCGGGAACGACTACAGTATCATCAGAAAGGGTAACCACCTCACCCGTGATGACATTACGCCCAGCAGAGAGTCCTTCGGTGATCTCTGCATAGTAGCTCCAGGGGAGGTACTTGGGCTCCTGCGAGTTGTTGATATAAACGAATACTACATCATCGTCATCGTAGCGGAAGTATCCATAGGTATTGTCGCGAGTCATGAAGTGAAGGGTCTTGCCATGGTGGATAACCTCCTTGGTCTTGCGCCACTGGAAGAGGGTGCGCGAATAGTCATACAACTCGGCAGCCTGTGCATGCAGGGCACGACCTTCGGCAGTGAAGAGGTTGACCTTGTCGCCCTTCCATCCACCGGGGAAGTCGACACGCAAGCCACCATGCCCCTGGCTGAGGTCCTTGGAGACAAACATCATCTCATCACCCACGAACACCTGAGGCAGGCCGCGCATAGTAGCCATCATGGTGAGGGCAAGTTTCGCCTTATTGGGATTGCGACCTACCACATCGCCAAGGCGATCGGTGTCATGGTTGCCAGAAAAGATCATCATGTTGGAGAGGTCGTGGTAGAGGAAGTCGTGAGACAAGCAATCATAGACGCGTGTCATACCCTGTCCCCAACCGGGATTGCTCTCAGAGAGACCGGCACGCATGGCATCGTGGAGGGGGAAGTCCATGATGGCAGGCAAATGAGAGTCAAAGCCATCCTTGTTGGCATTGCCCCCCTGCCAGTAGGCGAGCTGAGGGACAGAAGAGGTCCAGCACTCACCCACGATATTGAACTGCGGATACTCCTTCATCACAGCCTCACACCAACGGCTCATGGGCACCTTCTCATTATATGGATAGGTGTCAACACGGAAGCCGTCGAGGTCGGCATACTCAATCCACCAGATGGCCCATTGAATGAAGTAACGGAGGGTGTACTCATTGTCGAGGTTCATGTCGACCATAGAGGGGACAAACCAACCGCTCTCCTGGATGTAGAGGTCCTTCATTGAGGCATTGGGGTCCATGTTAGTAGAGAAGCAGATGTTGGTGCCTGTGTAGGTATCAAACTGGTGAATCCAATCAGCGAAGGGAAGGTCAGCCATCCACCAATGCTCGGTGCCACAGTGGTTGGTGACGATGTCCATGATGACCTTGAGGTCGCGCTTGTGAGCCTCACCGACAAACTCTCTGTAGAGTGCATTGCTACCAAAGCGGGGGTCTATGTGGTAATAGTCGGCAGCAGCATACCCATGGTATGAGCCCTCGGGAGCATTGTCGAGCAACAGCGGTGTGGGCCAGATGGTCGTGGCGCCAAGGTCAGCGATATAGTCGAGATGGTCAATCATACCCTGCAGGTCGCCACCATGACGACCGAAGAAGGCATTGCGGTCGGCCTTCTCCTCGGTGTCGGGGGTAGAGTCGTTCGTGGGGTCGCCATTGGCAAAGCGGTCGGGCATGAGGAGATACACCATGTCGGCCGTGGTGAAGCTGGTGCGCTCGGCAGAGCCTTCGCGACGTGCTTGCAGCTCATAGGGGTGCTTGAAGGTCTTGTCGCCCTGAGTGAAGACAAGCCAGTAGGTGCCGGGCTGTGCATTGGCA
The DNA here is from genome assembly GCA_045655845.1 of Bacteroidaceae bacterium. Taxonomy (GTDB): domain Bacteria; phylum Bacteroidota; class Bacteroidia; order Bacteroidales; family Bacteroidaceae; genus UBA1189. The sequence continues at coordinate 50,613 of JAZOPX010000029.1, read as the reverse complement.
CTGATGGCGATGTCGGCAAACAGGTAGTTGGGGCTCTCGGCCTTATGTACCTTGCCTACGGTCACCCCCTTGCCGCCCTCGATGGAGAGGTCGTAGGAAGCGATGTCGGTGCCATGGATCATCAGCTGCAGGGGTGTGGTCATGCCTACCCACCAGGAGAGGGGCTCCACATGCTGGATGGGAGTGTCGATGGTCTTGTATTCCCAATGCCAAGGTGCCTCGAGCTGTACCGACACCTCGACCGTATTGCCCGGTACTGAGCGGGTGAACACGAGCGTGTTATTTTCGGTGCTGACGATGCGGAACTCGCCCTCGCCTACCCCAGCCGCCAGAGCGGGATTGTTGTGCTTGAAGGCGATGAGGTCACGATAGAAGTCGGTATATGCATTCTTCTCCCAAGCAGGGATAGGGTCCTTCTCGAAGAACTGGAAGCGATGGTTCCACCCCATCTCCTGACCCGTATAGATGAGGGGCTGACCGCCAGGAAGCGTGAAAGTGAGCACAGCCATAGCCTTGGCAGCATCGCCCATGCGCTCAAACTCGGTGCCTGCCCATGAGTTTTCGTCGTGGTTAGAGGTAAACATCAGGCGGTAGGCTCCTTGGGGATGACGCTCGGTGTCCTTATTTATATAGGCCACAAGGTCATCGATACCCTGCTTGCCCTGGGCGATGACATTCATCATGTGATGCAGCTCCCATGAGTAAGAAGAGTGGAACCCGCACTGGCTCTGCAACAAAGGCTCCTCGCCCTCGGCCAACATGAAGATGTCGGGGTACTCAGCCTTGAAGACCTTGATGGCCTCTTCCCAGAAGGTAAGGGGCACCTCGCAAGCCATGTCGCAACGGAAGCCGTCGACACCGCGCTTGAGCCAGAAGAGCATGGCCTCCTGCATGGCACGCACCATACCCTCGTCGGCATAGTTGAGGTTGGCTGTATCGCTCCAGTCGGCCGTGTAGGTGAGGTTGCCCTGAGCATCGCGCTCATACCATGAGGCGTGCGACTCGGTCACCCAGCGTGCATCGGGCGAGGTGTGGTTGGCCACCCAGTCGATGATAACCTTCAATCCCAAGCGATGAGCCTCGGCAAGGAAGTTGTCAAAGTCGGCCAACGTGCCAAACTCGGGATTGATATCCGTATAGTCCTTGATGGCATAGTAGGAGCCCAAGGTACCCTTGCGACCTTCGACACCAATGGGATAGATGGGCATGAGCCACACCACATCGACACCTAACTCCTGCAGACGTGGCAGCTCCTTCTGAGCTGCGGCAAAGGTGCCTTCAGGGGTGTACTGTCGCACGTTCATCTCGTACACTACGGTGTTGGCCCAGTCGGTAGAGGCATCCATCTCTTGCTTGCTACCAGTGCAAGCGGTCAAGAGTGTCACCGCCAATAAGAATCCAAATAGTCGTTTCATGAGGTTTTTGAGTTATGATTTTTGATTTATGATTTATTTCTCGGAGGGCTCAGAGAACTCGGAGTATCGGAGGACCCTGAGAAGACTTTTATTCTCCATTATCCATTAGATACAGTCTATACTCTCCTGCTTCGATTGGCATTGTGGCCGTGGTGCCAGTGTAGCTCTCTGTAGCATCAAAGTAGTTGCGCCAGGTGCCCTCTTGAGGGAAGTTCACGGTCAGTGTCTGTGTCTGCGTGTCAAAGTTGCCCACTACGACGAAGGCCTCCTCGCCCGCCACGCACCGGATGGTGCGCCCCGTGCTCCAATAGCTGGTAGACACCAGCCAAGAGAAGTCAGCCTCGCTGGTAAAGAATTGAGGATGAGCTTTCCGGAACCCAATGAGTTGGGCATAGGCATCATAGAGTGCCTTGCGCTCGGGTACCTCGAAGTAGTCCCAGCGGAGGGGCTTTTCGCCCGTACGCCCGTTCTCCTCAATGGAGTAGTCGTAGCCCAGCTCGCCAAACTGCCACACCATCTTCGGACCAGGCACGGTGAAGAAGAAGGCGGCATTGAGTGCTGCACGCTGCATACGCTCAGGCAAAGACTTAGACAGATTACCTGCCCCCCACGTCTTAGCCTTGTAGGCGGTGCGCTCCTCATCATGGCTCTCCATGAAGCCCACGTATCCACCATGAGGCATACCATTCTTTCCTGTCCACAGGGGAGTTAGGTCACTGTTTTCGACATAACCCATAGCTGTCTGGCAATAGGCATTGTTCACATTGCGCCACACCTTCATGCCCTGCTCGGTAAGCTTGCGCTCCTCGGCATCGCAGCAGAAGTGCTCCAGGATAACCACTGCCTCGGGATGCACAGCCTTGATGGCCTCGTAGTATTCGGTGAGCACATCGATGCGTGCCTGGTCATAGTTAGAGGCCGTCTGCTCCGTACACTTGCGCTGAGTGAACCCCTTGGTGAGGTCGAAGCGGAAACCGTCAACCTTATACTCTGTGAGCAGATACTCCAGATTGCGTTTCACATAGGCACGCACCTCTTCGTTCTCGTGGTTCCAGTCGTGAAACACGCTATAAGGATGGGGAGCCGACACGTTGAACCAAGGGTTGTTGGCCGCCGTACAATTACCCGCAGCGTCCCAATACATGCGAGCCATGGGGTGAGCACCCGTTGCGTGATTGTACACCACATCGAGGATGACTGCCATACCTCTGCGATGACACTCGTCGATAAACTGCTTGTACATCTCGCGTGTGCCGTAGGCCTTGTCCATAGCGAAATAGTTTGAGGGGTTATAGCCCCAGCTACTGTTGCCATCAAACTCCTGCACCGGCATCAACTCAATGGCATTGACCCCAAGGTCATCAAGATAGTCGATACGTGCCAAGGCACCGGCAAGGTCCTTGGTAGAGGAGAAGTCACGCAGCAACAGCTCATATATAACAAGGTTATCGGCATCCTCGATGATGTAATCCTCGATGTCCCACTCATACTCTCCCCTACCCGTCTGGAACGCGGCTACATACCCTGAGGTCGCAGTGGGATAGGCAGGCATCGCCGGATAGGTAGTGGAGGATATCCACTGGTCTTCCGAGGAGTATACTATCTCGGCGTAGGGATCGGCAAGACGGGCCACGCCCCACTCCTTATCGTAGAGGTGGTACTGGAATCGATATTCCTTGCCAGGAGTAAGCCCCTCAAGCGTACACCACCAGCAGCCAGCCTTCTCGTCGCGCTTCATGGCATAAGCGCTCTGGCACTCCCAATCGCTGTGATCACCGATGACATAGGCATAGTCGTAGCACTCGCCCTGAGCATCCTCCTCTTTCAGCACCAAGGTCACCGTGGAGTCATCGATATAGTTGATGCCCTGCACCACCCCAACGGGGAGAGGAGCTTTCTCTACCTTATCATAGGTTATCTCATTCGCTTCATCCTCTACGATGCAGAAGAGATCCTTCGTTTGTTTCGTGCCATCTGCATTGCGCACCACGACACCAATTTTATTTATCACCTCATCGGCAGCAGCATCAAACCATTGGCGAATGGTAGGTGTAATCTCCAATTTCCACACATCAAGTGTATCGGTAGGAATAAGTCGACACTTCTCCAAATTGGTAGTCCAATCTGCCTGTACATGCATCCACTCGTGGGCGACGATACCTATATGCATATAAAGCGGTGCGGTAAAGCCACTGAAAGGATACTCGCCTCCAGCCTTGTAATAGAGTACGCAGGGCTCATCGGCCTTGGGGGTACCGTAATCTGTGAGCGAGTAGCCCGAGAGACCATAGGGTAACTCCGAGAATTGGGGCTCGGTTGGTTCACTTGGTATCTCTGCCTGAGGCTCACAAGCCATGAACAGCCCAATGACTAAGAAGAGAGAGAGTAATGAAAGTGTGCGTTTCATAGGATAGAATTTCATTTATGCGACCTAAGGCCCGATCAAAGGCCTTAGGCCAAAAGGGGCACCCACTGAGGGCACCCCTGTGATTACCGATTAAAGTCTATTACTTAATAGAACCTGTACCAGCGTTGAAGTCGAGAGTTACCTTCTGACCTGCAGTAGCAGGAACAGCAGCCTGATCACCATTAGCACCACGGTAAACGATAACACCATCGAATACGTTGTACTCCATCTGCCACCATTCAACGCCTGTGATTACAGCAGGAGCGGCAGTGTACATGCGTACGTTACCATCAGCTGCGAGAGCGGGTGAAACAAGTTTGGTGCCCTCAGCGACAAACTTATTCTCCTCCTTAGCTACATCCCAACCACCGAAGCAGTCACCCATACCGTAAACGGCAGCAGGCTCCATAGCGATGATGTTGTTTACGAGGTCAACGTAGATTGTGTAGAAACCATCTTCTGCAACGAAGCAGTTGCCATCCTTAGCCTCATAACCAGAGTCGTTGCCGAGAGAGAAGAAATCACCCTTCCAATCTTTCACGGGACAGAACTTGAAGCCATTAGCAGCAGTGATATAACGTGTTGTCCAGAAAGCGCCTGAACGTCCGTTTACAGGAACAAGAGATACTACACCTTCAGAATCCCAAGCCCAACCGCCGAAGTCCTGACCAATCATGTACAATTCGGTAGGAACGGTAGATTCCTTAGTGCACTCTGTAGTGAAGGTGTAACCAGCTGCGATATCACCACCCTTAAGGTTATAGGTCAATGTGATGGTGTAGAGACCAGCCTTCTCAACCTTAATGTTTGCACCATTGGGAAGTGACTCCATACCAAGGTTAGTGTTAGCCTTTACATTACCAGCATCGTCGAGCTGAATCTTCCAACCATGGCCGTAAGCGAACTTGAACTCACCATTAGCAGGCATGTCAACATTCTCCATCTTCCATGTCATGGTCTTTGCATTTACCCCTACAGCATCAAATGCTGTGAAGCCCCAGCTATTCATAGCACCACGAACACCCCAAACAACGTTAGAAACAACGATTTGCGGATACAGCAAGTCACCTTCGAGGTTAAGGTCGAGCACGATGTGATAGAGACCAGTCTTATCAACCTTCATTGCAGGGGCATCGGCACCAACCACGAGTTCACCACGCTTTACTACGGTATTTGAATCTACAGGATTGTCTGCAAGTTCCTTCACATCATAATCCTTCAACTCAGCACCATAGTTAGTGTATTCACCAGCCTCGTTAAGCACAAGGAAAAACTCCTTACCACCCTCCAGAACAATGTACTTCTCGTACATACCACCGCGTTTCTCAGCAGTAACCTCGTTCAGGCCAGCAGCCATACCATAGTCGGCAGTGATGTCCTCAGATCCTGTAGCCTCGCCATACACATAGAAACCATCGAGAGTAATCTCGTCAAAGTCTACGCCGCCCTGATTTTCAGGTTCACAAGACGTTGCAGCAAACATCAGTGCAATAGCACTAATACTCATCAATACTTTTTTCATAATAATTGATTTTTAAGTTTAACAATAAGTTAATAAAAAATATAATTCTATTTATGGAATATCATCGTATCCTTCGTTCTGCTTCCAGTAACGTTCGCCTGTCTCCTCATTGATCTTGGACTTCTCAAGCACAGAATAAGGGATAGGGAACCACTCACGGAACTTCTGCTTTGCAGTAACGTAGTCTACATAGTCGCTATCGGCAAACTTACCGAAACGGATAAGGTCGCGACGACGTACACACTCCCAGGCAAACTCACGGCCACGTTCGTCGAGAATATCTTCGAGCTGCAAAGTCATGACACCGGGATAGGCGGCAGCAAATGCTTCCTTGGGATTTTGCTCGTAAGCCATTGTGCGCGTCAACATTTTCTGGAAGTCGGGAGTGTCGAATCCAGAGGTTCCGGTGCCACCACGTAGAATAGCCTCCTCCTTCATCCAGAGCACATCAGCATAGCGCATCAGCACAAAGTCGTTCTCGGCATATTGGTATTGTCCGGCCTTATCCACTTCATACTTGGTACAACGAGCTCCATCGTACCAGTTGGCAGCCTCAAGCGAAGCAATCTCAATACGGCAAATTGAACCAATTTTATTCTCGTCAAGGATAATCTCACCATTCTTATCGAAGACCGGACCTATGAACCAACCCCACTGCTTAGCACTCTGCGTACCATACTGCTGCACGGTCTTAGCATACTCCTTAAGCGGACCATGATACTCCGTTTCAAGCAACTTATTATATTCAGCCAACTCTGCATCGGTCATCTTGTTAGGACGAGCGGGAGGCTCGGGAGCATCAGGAGGGATGGGACCAGGACCACGGAGATCCTTTTCATTATAACGTTCCATAAATCCTGGACGAGCTGCGAAGCCATTCCAAGGCTTCTCTACCATATCATACACGGATTGGTGTGAATAGTGAAGTGTAAGGATGGGAACACGCAACTTATTTGACATGCTACCGATATAGCGAAGGTCAAACTCACCATTACCATTCTCTACGATAACAAAGATATTCTCCTTTGAAGCGCTATTGTCAATCTTGAAATTGGCAAACCAATCGTCTTCGATGCTATAAGAGCCTTTATCAATTACCATATCGCAACACGCAACGGCATTGGTATAAAAATCAGCAGGAGACTGTATACTTACAAAACCTTCTCTGTAATCTTTATTATTGCTCAAACTGATGTTCTCGGGAGTACATCCAAACGATTCTGCATTCAAGTAGAGACGTGCCAAAAGTGCATAAGCAAAACCTTGTGTTACGCGACCATAGTTAGCAGTACGATTGGCATCAGTAACTACTGCCATGTTAGGTGCATTACGTTCAAGGCAATTAACCAGATGTGACCACACCTGTTCGGGCTCCATAAGGGGTTCTGTCTTGTCAACAAACTCCTCAAGATAAGGTATGCGTCCAAAGCAATCGAACAACATGTAGTAGTAGTACGAGCGGAGCACCTCAAGTTCACCCACATATTGAGCATATACTTCGGGACTCATTGATTCCTGTGCATCCGCCAAAGTGGTGAGCAACTTGTTACAAAGCACTGCACCTGAGATGGTCGTGTTCCAAATATTCTTGAAGGCATCGCCCATCCAGTTCCAGTTATGGTTGTTCAAGCGGGTCCAATAATAATTGTCTTTCCAGTGCTCACCAGGCATACGAACAGGGCACACACATTCATCCGAAGTTAATGATGCTACTCCCCAATATCCCCAGTGGTCGTGCAGCCATTTCGTGTCAGCATAGGCCTGTCCTACAAGAAGAACGACATTCTCCTCAGCACTCATCATGGAATCGACTGTGGGATTTCCATAATTCTTTTCATCGAGCAAATCCTCACAAGAGGTCATCGCTACAAGAGCGAGCATCGAAGCTAAAGTGATAACTATCTTTTTCATAATATATGGTCTTTTTATTTAAGGCTAATATTAACTCCAATAAGTATGTTAGCTACCGTAGGATAGAAGTCGCATTTGTCAATACCTGCATCCCATATGCTAGTGGTATTCACCTCAGGATCCTGACCACTATACTTGGTAAGAGTGAGCAGATTCTGTCCAGTAAAGTATACTCTCATATTCTCAACATACTTGTTGGTCTTTGGCTTGAAGTTATAACCCAGAGTCACATTGTCAAGCTTCACGTATGAACCATCCTCAAGATAATAGTCTGAGAAGTGTCCCTTATCTGAATAGATTACGTTACTACCCACAGCATCCTTGATGAAGACATTAGAAGACTGCGAAGCCTGTGGACCATAAGCCCAACGTGTAAGGTTGAGAATCTTGTTTCCTACAACACCACGGAAGAATAGAGCAAGATCAAAGTTCTTATACTTCAACATATTGTTCCATCCAAAAGTGAACCAAGGCTGTGCACTACCGATAACCTGACGATCTATTTCAGATACTGTACCACCATCCTTATAACCACCTGCAGGTGTCTGGAACATCCATGTACCATCCTTCTTGAAACCCGCAAACTTGTAGCCATAGAATGCACCTACGGGGTGTCCCTCGGTCAGAATCTGCGTATTGGTATTCATAATACCATTCTCTCCTACTCCACCCGATGTCGTTTCCTTGTAGTTGAAGCCCTTTGAGGGGTCAGAGAGTTTGGTGATATAGTTCTTGTTGTAAGAGATAGTAGGTGTAGTAACCCAACTAAATTCTTTAGTACGTACAGGAACTACACTAATAGCGAGCTCTGCACCATAGCTATCCATCTGTCCTGCATTCGCCAGCAACGTCGTATACTGGTAAGGTGGTGTGGGCACCTCATAGTCCCAAAGGAGGTCACGTGTCTGACGATAATAGGTATCAAGACTACCATAGACACGATTATTCCAGAAAGCGTAGTCAAAACCAAGGTTATATTCATATTTCTTTTCCCACCGAAGATCGGGGTTCACGTTTTGGCTTACACCATAGGTATATACATACTGACCATTATACCAGAATGTTCCACTATTAGAAAGCATGGCTACTGAGCGAAGGTCAGAACCGAGGTTGTTACCTGTAACACCGAAACCAGCACGGAGTTTCAAGTCGTTGCACCAGTCTTGGTAGCGCATGAAGTCCTCACCGCTGATTCTCCATCCCAAACTCACTGCGGGGAACCAACCCCACTTGTTATTGGCACCAAAGCGTGAAGAGCCTTCGCGACGTACCGAAGCTGAGAGCAGATACTTGTCTGCATAGTTATAGTTGGCACGGAAGAAAGCCGCAGCAAGCGTATTAGAATTGCGGTATGAACTTACATCAAGATAATCCTTCGAAGCATCACCATTACCAATCTGATAATACTTGGCATCATCGGTCGGGAAACCCTTATTGGCAATCTTGCTACTATCATACAAGAAGTTCTGGTATGACACACCTGCTACTGTAGCGATGCTATGGTCTCCAAAGGTACGCATATAGTCTGCAGTGAGTTCGAAAAGCTTGCTGAAGCTCATGTCGTTATCTCTACCAGCCTTGCCTGAACCTGCAAGGTTGGTATTGATGACATTATTGTACCAATAAGAACGGTTGTCACCCTCTTCGATTGCCGCAAATCCATTGATGCGAAGCGTACCCTTCACGGGTTTTACATTTACAGTAGCTTTTACCGAACCACGGAAGTAGTTACCATTCTTATATGACTCCTTCTGCATCATCTGCTCCACGGGATTAGACAATCCTGTACCTTGTGGCATGAAGAAGCCATTGGGAGTAGAGGGGTCATATATAGGATAGGTAGGATTCATGATTGCAGCCTGCTTGAAGTCGCCACAGAAGTAATCGTTGCGATAGTGCATATATGAAAGGTCATACTGCAACTCTAACCAACCATCGAGTGCCTTCTGTGAGGCGGCGAGCTTACCGATGAACTCCTCACGATTTGAGTTCTTGGCAATACCCTGTGCATCCTTATAGGTAAGTGCTGCACGATAGTTGAACTTGCTGGATGAGCCCGAGATTGCCACATTGTGATTGTGGGCAATAGCCATATCGCGACATAACGCGTCCATCCAATCGGTATTCTCATCGGACTGAATCACAGGGCTGACGGCTCCATGGGAGAGTGCGCCTAAGTTGCGGAACTCCTCGGCAGTAGCCATTCCGGTGTCACCATTGCGCACCGAAGCCGACACATAGCCATCATACTCTACGCGAGTGGTAGCAACATCAGAGAAAGCCTCGCCACGCTTGGTAGTAATGATGATGACGCCATTGGTACCACGGGTACCATAGATAGCAGCAGCTGAACCATCCTTGAGCACATCCATAGAGGCAATCTCATTGGGTGAGATGTTGTCAATATTGCTCACGGGCACTCCATCGACAATAAACAAAGGTGATGTACCAACACCCTTGTCAAGCGTAGAGAAACCGCGAATCTGAATGTTATAATCTGTAGATGTGGGGTCAGAGGTCGTGCGGATAACGTTCAAACCAGCCACCTTACCCTGTAGCAAGCCTATGGGGCTTGACTTGACACCGACATTGAAGTCCTCAGACTTGACTGAAGCGACCGAACCGGTCACCTCCTTCTTCTTCTGCGAACCATAACCGATCACGACAACGTCGGTAAGCGATACGGCATCCTCGCTCAATGTAATCTGTTTGGGCAGCTCAGATGCCTTGAAACTCTGAGTCGTGTAACCGACATAACGAATCTCAATGATAGCGTTAGGTCCTGATACCATAAATGAGAAGTCACCATCAAAACCTGTGGCAACACCATTTGCAGTACCCTTCTCCACTACGCTAACACCCATGGCAGGTCCCATGTCGTCGTAGACAACACCCTCGACCTTGTACTTGCCTTGAGCAAATACCTGTGTGGACGCCAGAACTGATAACATCAGTCCTACAAATAATAAAGAAATCCTTTTCATGGTATGATATTAAAGATGAGTATTTACTTTGCTTTCTTCTCTCTGATGAGGTATACAGACACCGCTCCCAACACAAGCAGTACTCCTGCGACGATGAACATGCTCACCTGACTACCTCCTACAGCCTTCAGCAATAGGCCTCCGCAAGCTGCAGCTACAATCTGGGGCAGACATATAGTGCCATTGAACAAGCCCAGGTAGGTGCCGATATGCTCACCCGACAACGAGTTTGTCAGCAAGGTGAAAGGTATGGCCAACATGGCTGCCCACGCAGCGCCAATAAGGAGGAACGACACGAAGAGCAGGTGCTGGTCATGAATGAAGTACACGGAAGCGAAGCCGACAGCACCCAACAGGAGGCTAACGACATAGGCCGTCTTGATATTCTTGAACTTAGGGATAAGCAGCGCCCACAACATGGAGCCGATAGCCTGCACGGCAAAAAGGACTCCGACCCAGTTGCCCGCATCCTGATATCCTGCCGAACGCACGTCGGTAGTACCCCATACGGTATCGGCAATGGCCCCATTGGTATAGGTCCACATATACATGAAGGCTGCCCAACAGAAGAACTGCACAAGTCCCACCGTCCAGAAGGCATTGGGAGCATTCTTTAGCAAAGTCAACATACCTGGAGCCTCGGCTGTAGCTGCATTAGGGTCGATGCCATGAAACTCGGCATACTCCTTCGGAGGCATCTCCTTCACCTTAATACTCGTGAAGAGCACACAGAGAATAAGGATGGCTGAACCAATGTAAAAGGCATACTTCACCGTATCGGGTATCTCTCCCTCGGGAGCCGTATTGGACAGCCCCACCCAAGCAAAGAGGAAGGGGAAGATATAGCCCACCAAGCTACCTGCATTGCACAGGAAGCTCTGGATAGAATAGGCTTTACCCTTCTGCTCCTCATTGACCATGTCGCCTACCAACATCTTGAAGGGCTGCATCGCCATATTAATAGAGGTGTCGAGCAACATGAGTGCCACGAGACCAAAGATCATAGCGCCACCCACAGCAAAGCCGAAGCTACCGGCATTGGGCAACAGGCACATCACCAGAATGGCCACGAACGAGCCCACCACAAGGTAGGGGATACGGCGGCCAAAGCGACACCATGTCTTGTCACTATACTTACCCACGAGAGGTTGTACCACCATACCCATCAATGGAGGAAGTATCCAGAAATAACTCAAGTCATGAGGGTCTGCGCCCAATGTTGCGAAAATACGGCTGATGTTTGCACTCTGCAAAGAGTAAGCAATCTGTACCCCGAAGAAACCGAGGCTAATGTTCCATAACTGCCAGAACGTCAACTTTCCCTTAGTCATGATACCAAATTGTATGTGTGTTGTGTATTAGATTTTGCTTTGTTCAGCAGTGCAAAATTATTATTATTATTATACATAACCAAATATTTTCTGCGCATTTTTCTTAAAAAATCCTACCACAGGCTATCTCAGGGGATATTTTTTGCTAAAATCAAGATACCACAACGTCCCGGTCTTAACTATCTAAAATCACAACTCACCATATCAATTCATCTGGAAGCATATAGAAAAAACAACTTTTCTCCGCGAAGACAAACACCAATCTCCGCGATGACACGATAACATCTCCGCGATGAGAGTCATACACCTCCGCGATGACTTCATATTTTCTCCGCGAAGAGAGAAGTTCCTCTTTCTATCCGACAACAACAAAGCACTAATAGACTAAAGTCCATAGTCTAATGCAAAAACACTAAAGCCTTTGTCATCCTGAAAAAAGTGAAGGATTTCGCAAAGTGCCCTGGCATAGTCCCTACACGTAATCCCTCTCTACGCTCGGGATGACAGAGACTATGGGTAAAACATCAAGATTACAGCTAATAATAAGAAAAGCGATAGGAAAACCTCAATGGTCCCCTATCGCCTGGTTCTAAAGTGGTATCAAACTCTTATCGTCCACTCTGTTTCACGAGACGGCTCACCTGACGGTTGAAGTCGTCGGCCTTGAGCAGCTCTTCGAGCGTGATGTGCATGCGGTAGCGCCAATAGTGGAGCGGATTGGCAGGCACATTGATGCGCTCGGCATGGCAGTCGGCATAGCGCAGATGCTCGTCAATAGACATCCAGTCCTGAAGGGGAAGGATGGTGAGCATAGCAGGTGAGTCGAGATGCTGACGCACGATACTCTCACATACCCACGCCTCGCAGTCGACAGGTGCCTTACCCCGTTGATGCAACAGTTCGCTCCAGTAGAACTGTGTGAGCGAAGGATCCTCGGTCCACCAACCACGCAGTACACTCATGTCATGTGTAGAGGTGGTGCATACCGAGTAGTAAGGATAGTTGGCCGGATTGTCCACGCTGCAACCATAGCCCTTGGGCATACGCTGTATCTCCAAGGAGAGGATGCGCAGCTCGTCCATTACAGCAGGTACACAAGCCGGTATCATTCCCAAGTCCTCACCGCAGACGAGCATCTCAGTGCTATCGACCAACGCTGGCAGCTTCTTCATCGCTTCACTATACCAGAAGTCATTGTGACGATGGTAGTAGAAGTTGTCGTGCAATGCATAGAAGGCCTTGCGTTCATTCTCAGGAAGCGCCTTGAAGGACTCGGTATCGAAGCCATTGATGCGGGGATGATAACAGCCTGGCTGATAGGGGTCCTCGACGAAGAGCACGTCGGTCTCATCGTTCGGTGTGAAGGGCATGGCATGGCGCTCCTTGTAGAAAGCAATGCCTGCTGCAGCTATCTCCTCCACAGTAAGCGGCATCGCAGGGTTGAAATGCCCGAGGAGTCCACTCTTGGTGTATCCCGGTATCTCCCAGATACGGAAGAACCCTAACAGATGGTCGATACGATAAGCATCGAAGTAGTCGGCCATCTTGGTAAAGCGCTGGGCAAACCAATGATAGCGCTCTGCGGCCATGGCACGCCAGTTATAGGTCGGGAAGCCCCAGTTCTGTCCGTCGCGGGCAAAAGCATCGGGCGGTGCACCGGCCTGACTCTCCAAGCAGAAGAGACCGGGATGACACCAAGCCTCCACACTGGTACGGCTGATACCGATGGGGATATCGCCCTTGAGCACCACGCCATGACTATGGGCATAGTCGGCCGCGTGCTTGAGCTGCTGATGCAGATGATACTGTATATATAGGTATATAGGACCAACGGCTTCATCGTGATCGGCATTGTAGACGCTATCATCGCCCCACTGGGTGTAGTCGGGCGTGCCATACTTGTCGCGCAGATAACAGAATGCCGCATAGGGACGCAGCCACGACTCGTTGTCGGCATAGAAGCGCTTGAAGGAAGCGGAAGCAAGTGTACGTTCACCCTCCTGCGCAAAGATACGATGCAGATAGTCCCACTTGGCCGCAATAACAGCATCATAGTCTACCTGAGGGAGTTTATTGAGCTCCTGTTGCTGCTTGCGGAACTGCTCCATGGCCTCTTTGTCAGATAGCACGCCCACCTCTTCGAGGCGGATATAGGCTGGGTTGAGCGCGAAGCAGGAAATAGCATTGTAGGGATACGACTCGTGCCAGTTGCGGTTCATCGTAGTGTCATTCACGGGAAGCAACTGCAAGAAACATTGCCCTGTCTTGGCCGCCCAGTCCACCATAAGAGGAATATCCGAGAATTCACCTATACCGAAGCTCTTCTCAGAACGCAAGGAGAAGACAGGAATGGCAACACCGGCTCCACGCCAATGCTCTTGTGGGTCGCGAAGGGCATAGGTGCGCAACACCCGCAAGGTGACATCACTGTAAGGATCAAGGTGGAGCGTACGGTTTTCGCCGGGCTCCCAAGCATAAAGTTGACAGTTGGAGATGGAAAGCGGAGAGTTGTCTGTTGTCTTTTCCAAGATGACAAACTTGAACTCAGCCTGTTCGCCAAGCTCTTCTTTGCTGAGCCACAACTGCCACTCGACACCATGAGGTTCCATGAGGCGAGCACCATCAGGATTCCACGAGCCTAAAGACTCCTTATCTCCGCAAAGTGCAAGCACCTGATTCTTGCGCAATGTGGGTGCTTCGCAACAGATACACACACCTGCGTCTCCTTTAGCTTTGTAATGCTGGTCATGAGCAAAGATGGCCTTGGTGAATGCCGAAGAATAGAAGGGAGCAAGCGCTGAACGATCACACCAGCGGTCACTGATGCAGACATGCCCATGCAACGTATCGGGTAGCGTGTGATGATGCCACTCGGTGCGCTTGATCGTATTATTCTCCATCACCACAAAGGTATAGGGTGATGAGGGTCTGAAATCTTCATCTATAGTGACGAACCAATGTCCCTTACCATCCGTCTGCATAAGATAAGTAGGAACACTATATACATCATTTATAGTGCTAAAAGCTATATGAATATTTTCACCCCATTGAGTATTGTAATGTAGTGTTATCGTGATTTTCATAGGATAAGAACCTTATTCTTTTACTACAAGAAGAGTCCGTCACACAATCCCGCAGAATTGCAGTTACGGACTCTCAAAACAAATGAAAAATGAAAACAAAAATGCTTATTCTGCAGCCTCTTCAGCGGGAGCCTCGGCAGCCTTCACCTCCTCGAGGATAGCAAGCGCCTTGTCGAGCACTGTAGTGTCGTCGATGCGTACGAGACCACCGTCAGGACCCGGCTCGAGGTGGATGCCCACGCTCTGACCAGACTGGAAGTTCTGGCCACCGAAGAAGTTTCTTACAGTTTCTACGCTTACACCGAGTTCGTCAGCGATACGGTGCATGCTACCATCGGGCAATGAATCTTTGAGATTGCGCAATTCGTTGAATGTCATTAACTTGCTCATAGTCGTAAATTTTTTATTATTACTAATAAGTGTTTATTGTTAAAGTATATTGTTACTGATATATATCAATGCATAGATGCTGATAAAGACAAATGTGGCGTATATAGCCGCCGTTACCATCCGTACATCATCGACCAGATATCCTGAGGGAGTATAGTTGGCGGTAATGCGCACCGACGAGTACTCCACCTTATGACGTATGAAATTAAAGATGAGGTATACCACCGCACCGATAACAATACCCAGCAAAGCGCCACAAAGGATATCGCCCGGATAGTGAACCCCAAGGTATATGCGAGAAAAGGCATTGATGGCAGCCCACAAGAGGAGCGACAAGCTAAGTGTGCGATTTCTTATCATCAGCGATACGAGAGTAAAGATACCGAAAGAGTTGCACGCATGGCTTGATACAAAGCTATACCCACTACTGCGATAGCCATTGACAGTATCGATGAGGTGCATGATGGTAGGGTCATTGCAGGGACGTAAGCGACCCACAAGAGGTTTGATAAGGTGCGATGATACCTGATCACAAGCCACGATGGTGAGAACTACAGCAAGAACAGCCAGTATGGAGATGCGAGGGGTATTGTTCTTCAAGATGACGAAGAGCAACACCAAGGCTACGGGAATCCAAACCATAGTCGAGGTGTAAACCTTCATCACACCATCCATATAGAGCGAGTCGCTACCATTCAAGGTAAGCATCACTTGCTTGTCTATGTCGACTAACCGCTGCAAATCCATCGTTTCTACTCCACTTTATCAAATTCTCTCGATAGACTCAGCGGGAAGCCAGCCGATGTTGCCATCCTCTATCTCTATCTCCTTCCATGCTTTCATACTATCGTCTTTTATTTTTACCTTTTTACCCTCATGCAGGACAAAGAGCTCAGTACCATTGACACTGGGTGTACTGCGTACGGTGACACTCGGCTCCATGATGATGGCATTCTCGCGATGCTTGAGCTTGGCCGTCTGGCCCGATGCTATCACGTTGGCACAAACGCAACACAACAACGAGAGTAATGCAAATGTAAAGATAATTTTTTTAGTTTTACGCTTTTTGCTAAAAATAAATAGGGCCAAACTTGAAATTAATATTATAAAACATAAAATAGCGACCCTGGACCAGCTGTCGGCACTCATCATGGAAGAAAAATCACGGAACCAACGCATATAGAAGAGTTCGGTCACAAGCGCATTCTTATCTACCGCCTTGCTGCGTGCCAGCTCCAAGTTGAACTTTATGTCGTCATTGGAGGGATCCAACAGCAGAGCCCGCTCGTAGTTGAGAATAGAGTGGGCGATGTCGTCTATTTTGTAATAGGCACCACCGAGGTTATAATAGACTTCCGATGACTCACCATGTGTCGCGATGAGCTGCTCGTAGATGTGAATGGCAGTAGCATAGTCGGACTCGACATAGGCACTATCAGCCATTGCCTTGGTATACGCTACTGTGGCATCGGTAAAGGTGGTGGCATGCATATGGAAAGTACCCAATGCGCATAGGGTTATACCTAATGTATATATAAGAAGGTAACGTTTCATATTGCTCAGCATAGTCTTTATTTGATTGCGTTCTCCAATTTGTTCATCAATTCGGCCGTGCGGCTATAGATATCCTCCTCTGACACGTGAGATAGAGAGGGTGCATAACGGGCAAACTCACACTCACCTACCAATGCCAGGCACTCGGCTACGAGTACCTCTGAAACCTGACGTTCGGTAAGCTTCGCCGCGATATTGTCTTTCGACAATTCTGATACGGGCATACTGAGCTTGTCTCCAAGATAACCCCACAATGCTTTCAGTACCTCGTCATAGAAGCCGGCCTTGTCACTTGCATGCATCTTCTGCTTGGCAACCTTAAGACGACGTGTAGCGACCTTGCCAGCCTTCTTGGTTCTTGCCTTAGCGATGTTTGCATTCTCTACAACCTGCTTACGATACACCACAATAATGACGATGAAGGCCATGAAAGGAACAATATACCAAAGCCAATAGCCCATAGTGCCATAGAGGTGTGTCCCCTTAGCCATGAATTGACACTCGCCAAGATGGATGAAGCGGATATCCTGTCCCAAGAGACGAAGCTCCTCCTTACTCACATAACCCGCAGAAGTAGAAGTCGACGTGCCACTACCTTTATCTACATGAAGAGTATACTCGGGAGTGGTGAGCGTTTTGTAAGCACCTGTCTTGACATCAAAATAAGAGAACTCTACAGCAGGAATCGTATAATCTCCTCCGTGACGAGGTATGGCAAGATACTCGATAACCTTGCTACCAGAAAGGCCACTGCTCTTGAGAGCAAACTTATTATCCACCTTGGGGTCGTAGATTTCGAAATCGGCGGGGAACTTCACCTCGGGTGTCTTGATGAGCTTCATATTTCCCGTTCCCGAGATGATGAGCTTGAGTGTTACGGCTTCATTCTCCTTCAACTCAGTAGTACTGATGGATGACGAAATATTGAAGTCGCCCACTCCACCGTAGAACGAGACAGGCTTGCCCGAAGGCAATGGGCTGACATCAATGGTCAGTTTGGGAGTGGTAATAGACTTCTGTACATTCACATAGTTGCTTCCCCCATTGAAGAAAGCCTCAAAGGGGTCATAGTTCTGCACAAGTTGGGCAATGGTACCTTCAAAGGTGATTGAGGGTATCTCAAGCTGACCGCTCTGCTGAGGGAACAACACATATTGACTCCATACAATGGTGCGATAGTTGCGTCCGTTGTAGTGTTCAAGTTCAAACTCGCGGTTTCCCTTGGGCATCTCCACTTCTTGAGTATGAAACCCTTTGAGATCTGGCATCTTGCCTGACACGTTGGTAAGGTTCACCGTAGTATATATCTTATAGGTGAGCAATATGGCCTCCTGCTCATAGACCTTCTTCTTGTTTACCGTCGCTACGATAAAGAGGTCGTCGTTCCTAATTTCGCCCGTCGATGAAGAGATAACCGCCCTACCCTGTTGCGAACTGGATTGTTGTGCCGACGACGAGGATTGATCAGGGGGAAGCACCTTTATGGTGAGTTCATTGGATTTCACCTGATTACCATCGGCCACAATAGTAGCTGCAGGAATCGTGAACGTACCCTCTTGCATGGGACGAAGAATATAGGTGTAGGTTTGCTTCTTTACCGAAGTACGCACTCCATTGATAATGGAGATACTCGACGAACTCGACAAGTTGGGTCCCGAGAGGATGTCAAACTCTACGATATCGCCAATACGAAAATCGCGTGTCTTGTTCGTAGTGATGGTGTATGACAACCTAAATCGCTCGCCCATGACTACTGCGCTGGGGGCATCGGCTGTAAACGTCACCTCCTCGGCATGTACTGGAACAAATGCCAGAGTGCCCATAAAAAGGGCTATCATGAGAAATAGTTTCTGCTTCATGTCTTAAGAATACTTTTTACCAATCCTTATCTAAGATCTTGCCATTCTGTTGTTGAACCCTTTTGGCCTTCTCCTGAATCTCTTTTTCATCCTGCATCACTGCATTGAGCATCTGCTCAGCATTCTCCTTGGATATCTGCTCCTTCTCTTGTTGGGATTGCTGAGGATTCTCTTTTTGTTGATCTTCTTGCTGTTGCTGCTCTTGATTCTGTTGCTCGTTTTGCTGCTGATTCTGTTGTTGCTGTTCTTGTTGTTGATCTTGCTGCTGCTCTTGATTCTGCTGTTGCTGCTGTTCCTGATTCTGCTGTTCCTGGTTTTGCTCGTTTTGCTGTTGGTTTTGCTGCTGTTCAAGCATATGCATCGCCTTAGCCAGGTTATAGCGAGTCTCATGATCTGTAGGGTTGTTTCGCAATGACTCTTTATAGGCCTCCACACTTTGAGCATATTGCTGTGACATATAGTTCAACGTACCCACATTGTGATATATCTTGGCCAATTTTCCCTTATCTGTCTCCAACTTTGCCGCGGTAGTATACTGCTGCATTGCCTCTTGGCCTTTCTCACCGGCATTCCCCTGATTCATAGGAATCTGTGAGAATAGAGCATTACCAAGGTTATACATCGCATCGACAGACTGAGGGTTTAGTTCCAGCGCTTTCCTGTATTCAATCTCAGCCTTCTCGAACAAACTATCAGCATAGTGTCTGTTGCCCCTACGTACATGATCACTCTCGGTCATGGTCTGAGCTTTCACCGAAAACCCTAAGCAGAGAAACAGAGCGAACAAAAATATCTTCTTCACCATTATTATTTACAATTTTGCACGCAAAGGTAATAATAAATCAACAATTGGCATTGAAATTTCAATAATTAAGCAATCTATTTTAAATTTATTTCAGAAAAAAGGCACTCGCTCAGCCTAACCTCAACAAGGGCCTTAAGGTAATTGTGGTAAAGCACCACTCCGTGGGGTGAATGATTCGGGTTTGGGATTAGTGAAAATTTTCCGATAGTGTTTTTGTCATATCTTTGCAAGATAATTTTAAAGAGAAAATATGAAGTTTAACAATCGCAATGTGCTTATCACTGGAGGAGCTTCGGGCATAGGCAAAATTATGGGACGCATCGCGTTGGAAAAGGGTGCCAAGACCCTTATTATTTGGGACATCAATGAACAGAATATAGCGACAACCATAAAGGAATTTTCAGAAAAAGGCAAGGTAAAGGGATATCGTGTCGATGTGGGCGATATGGAGATGGTCAGCAAAGCATACGCCACTACAGTGAAGGAGTGTGGCGACATAGACATACTCATCAACAATGCAGGCATCATTACAGGCAATCGCACCTTTGATCAGGTGGGCATCGAGGAAATAGACCGTACGATGCGCATCAATGCATTGGCACCTATGTATGTAGCCCGTGTGATGTTACCCGATATGCTACGTCGCAATGCTGGGCACATCTGTAATATCACCTCAGCTGGTGGTATGCTAGGCAACCCACGTATGGCCGTATATGGTGCTAGTAAATGGGCTGCTATCGGATGGTCCGACTCGGTACGCATCGAGCTACAAGAACAAAAGAGTGCCGTACGAATTACCACCATCACACCTTATTACATTAATACGGGCATGTTTGATGGCGTAAAGTCCCCCATTATCCCAATCCTCAATCCTGAGAATACTTCCAAGAAAATTATCCGCGCCATCGAGAAGAACCTCATGTTCCGTGGCATACCCTTCGGATTGCACTTCATCCGTTTTTGGCAGTTTGTACTCCCTATACCTATTTTCGACTTTTTATTCGGAAAACTCTTTGGTATTTACCACACAATGGATAACTTTACAGGCAGAAAGTAAGACCTCTCTTATTTATGATAGAACAAATTATCCAAGCGCAACGCGCCTATTTCCGTAGCGGTGCTACGCTCGACATCAACTTCCGTCGTCAGATGTTGAAAAAGTTACAATCAGCTCTTATCAAGTGGGAAAAACCTCTTGCCGAGGCATTGTGGACCGACCTGCACAAATCGTACGAGGAGGCCTATCTCACTGAGCTCAGCATTGTCAAGGGAGAAGTGACCAACCACCTCCGTCACATTGGCAAGTGGAGCCGTCGTAAGCGCCGCCCTACACCGCTAAAGATGTTTCCTTCAAAGAGCTTTATCGTAAGTGAGCCATTGGGCAACACGCTCATCATGGCACCGTGGAACTATCCCGTCCAGTTGATACTCAACCCTCTTGTTGGTGCCATCTCTGCTGGTTGTACCGCCATACTCAAACCCTCGCCTTATGTACCCACCGTATCGATTGTCATAGAAAAGATGATTACTGATACCTTTGCACCCGAGTATGTATCCGTGATACAAGGCAACCGCGAAGTAAACAAGGAACTCCTTGCCCACCGCTTCGACCTCATCTTCTTCACAGGTAGCCCATCATTGGGAAAAACTGTGATGGAGGCTGCTTCGAAACACCTCACCCCCGTCATCCTTGAATTGGGTGGTAAGAGCCCTTGCATTGTAGACCGTACGGCGGACATCAAGACTGTCTCCAAACGCATTGCTTGGGGGAAAACGCTCAACTCTGGCCAGACCTGCATTGCCCCCGATTATCTGCTCATTCATGAGGAAGTAAAAGAGAAGTTTGTGAATGCCTTTGCCCATGCCATCAAGGAATTGCATGGAAAAGACATAAAGACTCACAAACATTATGTGCGCATGGTCAACGATCGTGCTTTTGAGCGCGTGAAAGGATACCTTTCCGAGGGAGACATCCTTTATGGTGGCCGCACAGATGCCAAAGAACGTTTCATAGAGCCTACCCTACTCGACATGCACATTAGTCTCAACGACAAAGACATAGATAGCATAACCAACACCAAAGCAGTCTTGACAGAAGAGATCTTTGGCCCCGTGTTCCCCATTCTCACCTTCAAGGAGATGGATGAGGTGACAGACTACATCACTCGCCGCGAGAAGCCGCTGGCTTTCTACTACTTTGGCGAAGAAAGCAAGGGGTGGAATCTCATCCGCCACACCTCATCGGGCGGTGCCTGCATCAACGATGCCATCATGCACATTGCCAACGAACATATCCCCTTTGGCGGTGTTGGCAACTCTGGTATGGGTAGCTATCATGGAGAAGAGAGCTTCCGTGTATTCTCACACCACCGTTCTATTATAACCACAGGCACATGGATTGACCTTCCCTTCCGCTATATGCCCTATAAGATGTTTGGCTTAATCAAGAAGATTGTATAAACGAAACATAAAACCAAACAACAAAGGAGAGAGTCCTACGGCCCTCTCCTTTTATTGTCTTATGAACGACATCCTGAGAAATCGGTAGACACTGATTCTCACTTTTCTTTCACCAGCATCACACACTCTTTACAATCGAAAGTGAGGGCAAATCGCTTACCATCGGCAGAAACCAACGTATAGGGTTCACGATAAGGCGAGGGCTTCCCTCCACGATGAGGACACCACCCCATAGCATAGCGCAAGCAATGACGACAGAACATCAACGTAGCCTTGCGAGGTGCACTAAGCTCATAGGCAGGAGCAACATCCTCTGCACCACAAGCACGATAGAAATCCATAGCACGATGATTAGCCACATTGGAGAGATAAGTGAGAGGACCACTAACCCTCCCACGAGAGGAGGATACTGCTCCACAATCTATAGACGATTGCTTCTCCTTACTACGCTCGCATGTCCGCTCTTTCCGAGAGAGAGAAGCGGTTTTCTCCTCCACGACTGTACGGCGAAGATCAGCAAGAATAGATGAAGGGATAAACCAATTATCAGAGAATTCAATCTTAATCTTACGGGCCACAAAGATGGTACCGCCCAATTTGGAGAGTTGGTTCTCAATACCGGCACGTTGCTCGCTGCGGGCAAGTTCCTTGTCTCGAACGAGGTTTACAGTGAGTTCTCCACCTTGCTCGTCGGTCATCGTGAGTGAGAATCCCTGGGATGTGTCTCGCAAGAGTATATCAACGGGGATACGGCGTTCGGCCGAAGGGCGTGACAAGAGACGCTCAAATTCTTGGTCATAGTTACGAAAGAGCGGGGTACGCACACGCAACATACGCGGCATATCTTTGGGATAAAGACGGGTGCCCTCTACCCTGTTGACACGAAATCCCCGGAGTTGTCCCTGGTCGTCAATAAAGCAGAAACCATCACCATTGTGAAAAGTCTGAGTGGATGACACGGTCACATAGCCTCGCCCCACCTCATTGACATACCCTACGGGCTCTCCTACCGCCTTAGGCGTGGCGAAGGAATAGACCTCGGAGCGTTCGCCTGTGATGAAGTAGTCAGTGAATCCGCGATTGAAACTCTTGTCGAGTTGGGGAATAAAGGTATAGGTGCTCACTCCCTGAGAGGCACGCGCATACTCGGGACGGCGGGTTAGGATGGCATCGATGGCCTGACGGTAGTAGGCGACAACATTCTTCACATAGGAAACATCCTTGAGGCGCCCCTCAATCTTGAACGATCTCACACCGGCATCCATCATGGCCTCGAGGTGGGCACTACGGTTCATATCCTTCAACGAGAGCAGGTGACGGCCACGTTCGATAATACGATTGTCAGCATCAACGAGATCGAAGGGAAGACGGCAAAACTGAGCACACTCGCCACGATTGGCACTGCGACCAAAGCAGGCTTGCGAGGCGTAGCACTGCCCACTATAGCTCACGCAGAGCGCCCCATGCACGAAGGCTTCGAGCGGCACAGGACAGGCACGATGGATGGCTTCGATATCTTGTAATGAAAGTTCACGAGCAAGCACTACCTGCGAGAAGCCATTCTCATAGAGGAACCGCACCTTTTCTGGTGTACGATTGTCTGTTTGCGTGCTAGCATGCAACTCTATAGGAGGCAGCTTCATCGTGAGCAGGGCCATATCCTGTACGATAAGAGCATCGATGCCAATACGGTAGAGCTCCCATACTAAGTCCTCGACCTCAGTCAATTCATCGTCGTAGATAATGGTATTGAGCGTTACGTATACCTTGGCCCCAAACAGATGGGCATACTCAGCCAATTGACGAAGGTCGTCAAGAGAGTTACCTGCCGCCGCACGGGCTCCGTACTTAGGAGCACCTATATAGATGGCATCGGCACCATGCCGGATAGCCTCGATGCCACATTCGAGATTCTTTGCAGGAGCAAGGAGCTCAATGGTAGGCTTCGCCCCGGCCTTAGAAGCCGTACATGCATTATGTTCTTTTTCGGTCATCATTATTAAATCCCCCTCATCGAAGGATTAGGAAGCCCTCATTTTATGTCTTCCAACTTATAGGGCGTTGTTTGATATACGTAATAGTTGAGCCAATTATTAAAGAGCAGGTTGGCGTGGCCGCGCCAGGTCACAACGGGGGCTTGCGAAGGGTCATCATTACGATAATAATGCTTGGGCATCTCAATAGGGAGTCCCTTGCCAAGGTCACGCTTATATTCAGTATCGAGCGTCAAGGGAGAATACTCGGAGTGGCCTGTGAGGAAAATCTCACGGCCTCCACGAGCCATCACCACCGACACACCACTCTCGTCGCTTTCCGCCAAAATGTCGAGCTCGGCACAGTGCTCCATATCCTCGCGACGCACCTCAGTATGACGGCTATGAGGAATGGAGAACTCATCATCGAAGCCACGGAAAAGGGGTAATTCTGGATTGTTGACGCGGTGTTTGAAGATGCCAAACATTTTCTTATCCAAAGGATACTTGGGTATACCATAGTGGTGATACAGGCCTGCTTGTGCAGCCCAGCAAATATAGAGTGTAGAGGTCACGTTATGGCGTGCCCAATCGAAAATCTCAACCATCTCATCCCAATAGGTGACTTCCTCGAAGTCCATATGCTCTACAGGAGCACCGGTGATAATGAAGCCATCGTACTTATGGTGACGCATCTCCTCAAAGTCTGTGTAAAACGCTTGCATGTGCTCGACGGGAGTGTTCTTCGAGGTGTGGCTCTTTACCTTCATGAAGCTCAGCTCAATCTGCAAAGGAGAGTTGGAAAGCAAGCGTACGAGATCAGTCTCGGTGGTAATTTTTAACGGCATAAGATTGAGAACTGCGATGCGCAGAGGACGAATATCCTGCGAGGCAGCACGTGTCGTATCCATTACGAAGATATTCTCCTGCTTAAGCAATTCGATGGCAGGCAACTTATCGGGTAGTGTTAGTGGCATAGTATCATTTTCTTATTGAAAGTACAAAATTAGAGTAAACCGAGCGAAAACCCAAATATATTTATAGTTTTCCGAGACACAACAGATTGCATGTCTTCCTCACCCTTACTTTCGTCGGCTCAAAATAACGTAGATGATGATAGGAGCACCGATGATAGGTGTTATGGCATTGAGGGGCAAGAGTCCATTGTCGCCTGGCAAGAGACAGAGGAGATTGCATAGCAGGGAGATAACTCCTCCCGTTAGCAACGTGGCGGGCATAAGGGAACGATGGTTGTCGGTACCAAGTACAAGACGAGCGATATGAGGCACCGAGAGCCCAATAAAGTTTATGGGGCCACAATATGCCGTGGTGACAGCTACGAGCAAACCTGTAGAAATGAGGAGCAAGGTGCGCACACGACGGATATTGACTCCCAGGTTACGAGCATAACGCTCGCCAAGGAGCAAGGCATTGAGTGGTTTTATGAGTCCCACAGCAATAGAAAGACCTACGACAACAAGTAGAGCGAACAAGGGCAACTGGGCACGCGACACACCTCCGAAGTTACCCATACCCCACATCATATAGGATTGGACGCCTTCGGCTGTAGAGAAGAAGTTAAGAAGCGACACGACCGACGATACGACATATCCCACCATCATACCAATAATGAGGAGCATGGCATGATTACGTAGTCGCGAGGCAAATGCCAAAATAAATAGAGTAACTATAAGAGCACCCAAGAAAGCAGCTCCCACGAGGGCAAGCGATCCACCGAGAAAGGAATTACCCATAGGAATAACACCTCCGAATAAAAGCAATACGATAGCAGCTCCAAGACCTGCACCCGCATTAATACCGAGGATGTCAGGACCTGCCAAAGGATTATTGAATGCCGTCTGCAACATCAAGCCCGATGCCGATAGTGCCATACCCGTAAGCAAGGCCGTAAGGGCTTGAGGAAGACGCGATTCCCAAATGATGTAACTCCATGAGGCTTGTTCGCCCTCTCCTCCTAAAAGAATGGATAGCACATCGCTCGCAGGAATCTTCTCTGCACCATATAACAAATTGGCCACGAAGAGTACTACGACACATAGGAGGAAAAGACAGAATGGAAGACGTTTCATCGTACACTACAATTTATGGAAATAACGCAACGTGTCGCCGGGCAATAGTTCAGGATGCAGGATGCGGATATAGTCACGCAAGAGACGTTCGGGATGGAAGGGAGTCTCCTCATGGAAGGTCAGCTCTGCCGAGTTGCAACCATAGACATTTCCCTCCCGATAGGCCTTGAAGAGCGTGTAGGGCTGATAAGACTTGCCAAAAGTTTGGAGTGTCATTCGCGTCCGGCCATCGTTGTAGCGGATGAGCCACACGTCGGCTTCGCCTCCCCGACCAATCACTCGCTCGAAGGAAAGTGGCAGTGAACCGCTCTTGGTATTGTCGGAAAACAGGTAGCGTCCACCCGCATCATCGACAAGCTGAGCCATAGTACTACGTCCACCTGGCACATACCACGCCGAACCATTACGCATATCGAAAAGCACGGAAGGGCAAGCTGCCGCATCTATACTATCGGTGAGGGATTTAAGGGACATATATTCACTCTCGATGACAGCAAAGAGGGAGTCGGCCTCACGTGCCTTTCCAAATAGGCGACCATAGAAGCGTATCCATTCAGCACGTCCCAAAGCCGAAGTCTCCATATAATCGGCACACTGGATGATGGGTACGCCTAACGATTCGAGGTTGCCATAAGTGGCAGCATTTTCATAGGGCGACAATAGGATTATATCGGGGGCTAAACCCGCTATGCGCTCACGGTTAGGAACCATGGCACTACCCATATCCTTTATACGTCCATCGGACAAGGCCTGGCGCAAGCGGGGATTTGCCACATACTCGGCCTCGCAGATACCTACAATGGCATCCAAGGCACCCAGTTCCTCCATAAGGCTACTATGAGTTGTTGTAAAGAAGAGGGCTCTACAAGGTACCGGTGAGGGCACACGTAGCGTCTGCAATAACTTGCCCTTGCTCCATGGGCTGCTAATATGAACCTCTGTATATTCGCCATGCTCGATGATGGTAAGATACTCTGCGTAGCTCAACTTCAAGGTGTCGCCTTGGGAAACCTCTCCAACATGCACCTTACTATGACATGAGACGAACATGCACATCGTGGTCAGCGCTATGGCTATGTATAGGATAAAGCGATTCATACAGGCTATGGTTTCTATTTAGGACAGGGTGACAAAGTGCTTGATGAACTCATCCTTTTCGAGCAGACCATAAGCACCTTGCTGACAGGACACCTCATCAAAGGTCCGCACACTATCAGGCTCGATACCAGGATAGTAGATAACGAAGGGGACAGGCTCAGCGGTATGGGTGCGGTGTGCACAGGGAGTGGGATGGTCGGGAAGGATGGCAATGGCAACGGGTTCGTTCCATATCTCCAGAGCCTTCATGATGGGGCCTACGGCGCGATGATCGAGGTTCTCGATAGTACGCAGCTTGAGTGCTATATCTCCCTCGTGACCTGCCTCATCGCTGGCTTCGATATGGAGGTATACGAAGTCGTCGGTCTTCAGTGCCTCGATGGCCGCGGCAGCCTTGTTCTCATAGTTGGTGTCGTAGAGTCCCGTAGCACCTTCGACGGCAATACGACGCAAACCGGCATAGTAGCCAATGCCATTGATGAGGTCAACGGCAGAGATTACCGAGCCACGACCCAACTGAGGATACATCTTACATAGAGGACTCATATGGGGACGATTGCCGAACGACCAGGGCCAAATGGAGTTAGCTGGATCTTTACCTTCGGCAATACGTTTCTTGTTGAGCGGATGTTCGGACAGTAGGGCTTGCGAACGAAGGATGAGGTCGTTGACGAGATCGGCCGTAGACTGTGCCTCGGGCACTTCAGCCTTGACCATCAAAGGACGGAAGGGCTGTAAGGGGACATCGTGAGGAGGCGTGCAATCCAATCGTTTATCTCCTCCCTTGACGACAAGCAGATGACGATATTGTACACCTGTGTGAAAACTGATGCGTTCGTCGCCCAACTCCTCCTGAAGGTATTGGATGAGTACGTCTGCCTCCTCGGTAGTAATATGTCCCGAAGAGTGGTTCTTGAGAATATCCCCCTCGATACACACAAGGTTGCAACGGGCTGCAATCTCATCTTCTGCAAGATCTATACCAATATTGGCAGCCTCAAGCACCCCCCTACCCTCATACACCGTGGGCATATCGTAACCCAAGACCGACATGTTGGCCACCTCGCTACCGGGATGGAATCCATCGGCTACAGTCTTGAGCATACCCGTGCGCCCCAACCGGGCCAATCGGTCCATATTAGGGGTATCGGCATACTGAAGCAGGGTCTTATTACCCAAGGACGGTACGGCCCAATCGGCCATACCGTCACCAAGAATAATCAGATATTTCATTGCTTAAATATTCGCAATCGACATGATATCGGCAAAGACACCGGCAGCCGTCACGCTGGCACCAGCACCGTAGCCCTGAATCATCATAGGATATTCCTTATAACGTTCGGTGGTAAGGAGGATGATGTTGTTGCTACCCTCAAGGTTGTAGAAGGGATGCCATTGGTTCACCTCCTCCAACGATACGGTTGCCTTACCCTCATCAAGACGGGCCACAAAGCGCCAACGCTTACCCTCAGCTACAAGACGCTGACGACGCTCCTCGAAGTCGGCATCGAGCGAAGGTACCTTTGCCCAAAATTCATCGAGCGAACCATCAAACAACTCCTGTGGGATGAAAAGGTGCTTCTCTACGTCGTCTTGCTCGATAGGATAGCCTGCCTCACGGGCAAGAATCACGAGCTTGCGAATAACGTCCTTACCTGAAAGGTCGATACGGGGGTCGGGCTCGCTGTAGCCCTTCTCCTTAGCCAGACGAATGGTATCGCTCAGCTTGATGTCCTCACTGATCGTGTTGAAGATGAAGTTGAGCGTACCGCTCACCACGGCCTCGATGCGGAGTATCTTGTCACCACTATTGATGAGGTCGTTGATGGTGTTGATGACGGGAAGACCAGCACCTACGTTGGTCTCGAAGAGATACTTCACACCACGACGACGGGCGGTCTGCTTCAGCTCCTTATAGTTTTCATACAGTGATGATGCTGCGACCTTATTGGCTGCGACCACAGATATATTATGATTAAGGAAATCCTTGTAAAGTGCCGCCACGGCATCGCTGGCAGTGCAATCGACGAATACTGAGTTGAAGATGTTCATACCGATGACCTCATCCTTCAAGCGATTGAGGTCACTCTCACCACCTTGCTTGAGGAGCTCACGATAGTCATTGAGGTCGATACCCTCGCGGTCGAACACCGCATAGTGGCCGCTGGCAATACCTACAACATTGAGTTTCAATCCGCGCTCGAACATCAGCTTGTCGCGCTGTTGACGAATCTGTTCGATAAGGCTTCCTCCTACGGTGCCCACACCACAGATAAAGAGGTTGAGTACCTGATACTCGGAGAGGAAGAATGAGTCGTGGATAACATTCAAGGTCTTGCGCAACCACGTAGCGTCTACCACGAAAGAGATGTTTGTCTCTGAAGCACCCTGTGCACAAGCAATTACGTTAATACCATTACGTCCCAATGTGCCGAAGAGCTTACCGGCTATACCTGGTGTATGCTTCATGTTCTCGCCCACGATAGCTACTGTAGCCAAGCCCTTCTCGGCAGTTACATGATTGATTTCGCCTGTGGCGATTTCCTTGGCAAACTCTGTATTGAGCACCTCACAAGCCAACTCGGCATCGCTATTGCAGACACCGATAGAGGTGCTGTTTTCAGACGAAGCTTGCGATACAAGGAACACACTGATGCCATTCTGTGCCAATGCACGGAAGATACGGTGGTTCACACCGATGACACCGACCATACCCAAGCCCTGCACCGTGATGAGAGCCGTGTCATTGATGCTTGAGATACCCTTGATGGGCTTAGTGTTGTCGCTCAATTGGGCACGGATGATGGTTCCTTGTGCCTCGGGGTTGAATGTATTCTTAATTAATATAGGTATGTTCTCGTGAAATGCAGGATAGATGGTGGGAGGATAAACCACCTTGGCTCCAAAGTTGCACAACTCCATAGCCTCTACGTAGCTGAGTTCCTCGATAGCATAGGCCGTAGAGATTACCTTCGGGTCGGCAGTCATGAACCCATCCACATCGGTCCAAATCTCAAGGATAGAGGCTTCGAGCACCGCTGCTATAACCGCCGCAGTATAGTCCGATCCTCCACGGCCGAGATTGGTAACACGGCCCGTGGTCTTGTCCGAAGCGATGAAGCCTGGCACAACAGAAACCTTGGGCAACTCACGGAAAGTCTCACGGATGAGCTGCTCAGATAGTGATGAGTCGAGCAGGTGCTTGTTGTGCTTGCGCTCGGTTTTCATGAACGAACGTGAGTCGAAGACTTCTGCATCCTGAATAAGAGCACCTACGATAAGGCTCGACAGGCGTTCGCCATAGCTCACCACCGTGTCCTCCATGTTCGAAGAGATATCCTTGAGGAGATATAATCCCTGATAGATATCCTTGAGCTCGTCGAGTAGGTCATGAATCTTTTTGTCGAGCGTACGCTTTGTACTACCAGAAGGTATCACCTGCTGTATCATATCCTCGTGGCGATGTACCATGCCATTGAACTCTGACTCATAGGCTATATCACCACGTGCGGCCATAGAAGCCGTACGAATGAGTTGGTCGGTGATACCACCCAATGCCGACACCACGACAATTACAGGCTCTTTTTCGGCCTCAACAATCTTTTTTACCTTCAGTATACTGTCGACGGATCCCACCGAGGTGCCGCCAAATTTCATTATCTTCATCGCTTTCTTAGCTTTTCGTTATACTTTGCAAAGATAATCATTTTGCATGACACATTGCAAGGAATCCCCTTTTTCCGCACCAAAAAGTACGAATTAACACTTTTTTCTTGTTTTTTTTAAAAAAATGTTTCAACTTTGGCACTAAATTAATGCAAATTGCAGATTTTGGTTACATACTAAAACCCTAGACCCCATGGAAAACGAAAAGGATATCGTATACTCACAGGCAGTCAAAGCCGGCAAACGTATCTACTACCTTGACGTGAAGCGCAACAAGCGCGGCGAGCTCTTTCTTTCCATCACGGAAAGCAAGAAGAAAACGTCCGGCGAAGGTCCTGACGCACCATTCACATTCGAGAAACACAAGATTTTCCTCTACCAAGAGGACTTCAGCAAGTTTATCGGCGGATTGAGCAAGGCCATCGGTTATATCCACGAGAATCAGACAAGCGAGTATAAGCACACCGTATCCGAAGAAGAGTTTACGCCAGAGAATATTCTAAAGGAAGGTTCCGAGCCATTAGATAGCGAAATCAATATACAGATAGACTTCGAATAGTATAGAAGTGCTCCCGTATCGGAAACCTCTCTCTAATGATAACTTCATTGCCACAGTTGGTCAAACGTGTGGCAACGGCCTATATGATATTTCCAAAGGATAGAGTACCGTGTACGTTCGGGCACATTCATAGAGACGGATTTTCGTAGATTCTCTTCACGTGAGGCGCGGAACTCCGTTTTTAGTTTGCGGAACTCTTTACGAGCACGGAAGACGGCCTTCACATTATCCCACTCTCCTTTGAGGAGGAACATCGCTGCTGCCACATAGTCAAGCAGGGCACGCACGAAGAGTACGCCATGCAAGTCACTATCGGGCAGGTTTTTATAAAGCATCAGGAGGTTATTGCGGAAGTTGAGGAAGGTCTTGCGCGGATGTCCTGCGTTGAGTGTAGCTCCTCCCACGTGATACACCACGCTCGAAGCCACACTGCGCACCTCGTGCCCACGACAACGAAGTCGCCAACAAAGATCTATCTCCTCCATGTGAGCAAAGAAACGGCCATCAAGTCCACCAACCTCCTTGTATGTAGCAAGACGAACCATCAGACATGCCCCTGTAGCCCACAAGAGAGATACATCAGCGTCATATTGTCCATGGTCCTTCTCCAGAGTATCAAAGATACGTCCACGGCAGTAGGGATAGCCATAGCGATCGAGAAAACCACCCATGGCACCTGCATACTCAAACTCATCCTTCTGGTGATAGGCCATTAACTTGGGCTGGCAGGCACCCACCTGAAGATGCTCATCCATATATTCCACGAGCGGCACGAGCCACCCTTCGGTAACCTCCACATCCGAGTTGAGCAGCACGGCATACTCGGCATCTATCTGCTCAAAAGCTCTGTTGTAGCCATCGGCAAAGCCATAGTTCTCTTCAAAGATGATGGTTCGCACCATGGGGAACTCCGCATCGAGCAGGGCCAACGAGCCATCAGTAGAACCATTATCGGCCACATATACCACCGCTTCGCCCAATGTCTCGGGCAAGATCGAATGCTTTACCACCGAGGGGAGAAACTGACGAAGCATCTGTTCGCCATTCCAGTTGAGGATTACTACTGCGACTTTCATAAAGATCGAGAAACGAAAGATAAGTCAACTCTTAACTACACACAACTCCTCGCCACGCAGTGCAGTACCCTCTTCGTTGAAGTCACCGAGACGAACACGCACCAATGCATTATCTCGAGCCCGAGGGTCACTAACCTCTACTCTTATATAATTGTCAGTGAAGCCGTGGAAGGGCTGTCCCGCCTTGGGCTTCTCAAGCAGTACCACAACCTCCTTGCCTATGTGGCGTTCATAGAAAGCCCGTTGCTTGGCATCAGAGAGCGCAAGGAGTCGTTCGCTACGGCGATGCTTTTCCCGCGGAGTTACCTTATACTCTATCTTTAGGGCCTGTGTACCGGGACGCTCCGAGTAGCTAAAGACGTGCAGTGCCGATATATCCAATGAGTCGATGAAGCGGTAAGCCTCCTCAAAATACTCCTCTACCTCACCACGAGTACCCACGATGACATCCACACCAATAAAAGCATCGGGCATGAGTTCGCGAATCTTCTGTATCTTTAAGGCAAAGAGTGCAGTATCGTAGCGGCGACGCATGAGCTTGAGTACTGCATCGCTACCCGCCTGCAGGGGGATATGAAAGTGCGGCATGAAAGCACGCGACTGAGCCACAAACTCGATGACCTCATCGGTGAGCAGATTGGGCTCGATAGACGAGATGCGGTAACGCTCGATGCCCTCCACCTTGTCCAGCTCACGGATAAGGCCGATGAATGTCTCGCCCGTCGTCTTGCCAAAGTCACCGATATTGACACCCGTGATGACAATCTCTTTTGCTCCTTCGGCAGCAGCTTGTTGAGCCTGCTCCACGAGCGAGGCGATAGTGCCATTACGACTGCGTCCACGAGCATAAGGAATCGTACAATAAGAGCAGAAGTAATCGCATCCATCCTGTACCTTGAGGAAGAAGCGCGTGCGGTCGCCCTGTGAGCATGAGGGCACAAAGGTGCGTATATCCTTTGTGGGGATTGTTACCATCTCTCCTTGTTCGCGCTTGTCGAGCGAGGTTAGATATTCGAGCAATTGCCCTTTTTTATCCATACCCAACACGAGGTCCACTCCTGGTATAGCGGCCACCTGCTCGGGTTTGAGCTGCGCATAACAACCCGTCACCACAACAAAAGCATGAGGATGTTGCTTCACCAGACGATGGATGGCTTGTCGGCATTTCTTGTCGGCCTGCTCTGTAACCGAACAAGTATTAACGACGCAAATGTCGGCCTCTTCACCACGTCGGGCCGTACGGAATCCCACCTCTTGCAAGGCACGTCCGATGGTTGAAGTCTCCGAGAAATTGAGTTTACAACCCAGCGTGTAATACACCGCTTTTTTATCCTTGAACTGCGTATTGTCAATCATAGCGCACAAAATTACACATTTTTTCTAAAATAATCATCACCTTACATACAAAGTATCAGAAAAAAACTGTAATTTTGCGGCCGTATTTTTTTGGATAACAAATTTAATATTAAGACGAAAATGAAGAAGGTATTATTTGTAATGGTAGCAGTAGCTGCTCTCACCATGAGTTCATGCTGCAACAACAAGAAGTGCAACGAGGCTACATGCGAGCAGGCAGATACTTGCTGCGCAGTAGTTGACTCATGCTGCGCAGCTGATTCTTGCTGCGTTGCTGATTCTTGCACAAAGGTTTGCGAGTAAAAAAGCAAAGCCACTCTCGCCGAAAGCGGGATAGTTATAGAGTGCATCGGATTCGATGCACTTTTTTTTATTCTCCACAACGACAAAAACATAGCACGACTGCAACTCCACAAAACAATGGAGTCATAAAAAAAACTTACACCTCCCCCACATTTTTATCCCCTTACACCCCTTCCGTTTCCCATTTTATTTGTAACTTTGCAGTCCTTAAAATAACAGACAGCATAATCTTATGGGTGGTTTTTTTGGAACAGTTTCTAAAGCTGCATGTGTGACCGATTTATTCTACGGCACCGATTACAATTCACATATGGGAACCAAGCGTGGCGGTATGGCCACATACGCTAAGGGCGTAGGCTTCATGCGCTCAATCCACAACCTAGAAAGTTCATACTTCCGCACCAAGTTTGAATCGGGACTCTCCAAGTTCCAAGGCAATGCCGGCATCGGCGTCATCAGCGATACCGACCCCCAGCCCATCCTCATCAACTCCCACTTGGGCAAGTTTGCCATCGTCACCGTAGCCAAGGTCAACAACATACAGGAGTTGGAGCAAGACCTTCTCGCATCCAACATGCATTTCTCTGAGATGAGCCTCTCCAAGACCAACCAGACCGAGCTCATCGCCCTCCTTATTATACAAGGTAAAGACTTTGTCGACGGCATCGAGAACGTGTTCCGCAAAATCAAGGGCTCATGCTCCATGCTCATCCTCACCGAGGACGGCATTATCGCAGCCCGCGACCAATGGGGCCGCACTCCTATCGTCATCGGTAAGAAAGACGGAGCTTATGCCGCTACGAGCGAGACCAACAGCTTCCCCAACCTCGGCTATCAGATAGAACACTACGTAGGTCCGGGCGAGATTGTACGCCTCCGCGCCGATGGTATGGAGCAGATGCGTAAGCCCAACGACAAGCTTCAGATATGTTCCTTCCTGTGGGTATACTACGGTTTCCCCAACTCTTGCTACGAAGGCAAGAACGTCGAGGAGGCCCGCTATGCTAGCGGATATAAGATGGCCCAGCAAGACTCTTCTGAGGTCGACTGCGCCTGCGGAATCCCCGACTCGGGTGTAGGTATGGCTCTCGGCTATGCCAACGGACTCAACGTACCCTACCGCCGCGCCATCTCAAAATACACACCTACCTGGCCCCGCAGCTTCACACCCGAGAACCAGGCCGTGCGCTCCCTCGTAGCCAAGATGAAGCTCATCCCCAACAGCGCCATGATGAATGACAAGCGCGTACTCTTCTGCGACGACTCCATCGTGCGTGGCACCCAGCTCACCGACAACGTGCAGGAGCTCTACGAATACGGAGCCAAGGAGGTACACATGCGTATCGCCTCTCCCCCCATCATCCACAGCTGTCCCTTCCTCGGCTTCACCTCATCAAAGAGCGACCTTGAGCTGCTCACCCGCCGCATCATCAAGGAGTTCGAGGGCGACGATAGCAAAGACCTCGACAAGTACTCTACACCAGGCACACCCCAGTACGAGCGCCTCGTTGAGGAGATACGCAAGCGTTTTAATCTCACCTCACTGAAGTTCAACACTGTGGACACCCTCGTCGAGGCCATCGGCCTACCCAAGTGCACGCTCTGCACCCACTGCTTCGACGGTTCAAGCCACTTCTAAAAAAAAGGAACAACGAAGACATCAACGAAACGGCAAGCCTCGACAAACGGTTTACTTTGATAGATTCTTCTTTCCTCACCGACGAACTAAAGATTGCGTACAGAGCGGTAGCTCTTGCTTTTCATTGGCAAAAAGGAGCAAGGGGTATTGATGAGATAGCCGTCGTTGGATCTGGCACGTCCGCGACAGGTTAACTCGAATTTGTAGATGGTATAGTCCACGGCAGCAACGAGGTCGGCATTCACTGGTCACTCCATGCATAGTTTTCAAGCTTCAAAGTGAAAGAAACAGATTCGGCATCTCGGATCGAAAAGAATCAATTCTTTTGCCATATCATTATGTCCCTAATGTTTCTCTGTGTTAATGACACAAACTTTCATGTTATTTTTGAATAGTTCTCTCCAGTTAAGTATCTATACAATATCGTGTGAAAGTAGAGAAAACAATCCTTCCAGGCAACTTAAAAAAAACAAAAAAAAATGAGGCTGCTCGACTGGGGCAACCTCGAGGCGTAATCCATTTCAGCAACTACAAGTTTCTGGCTATGGAATGTAGAATTTCCGACTCTTATTTATCTAACGGATGATTATGACCTATATTACCTCACATCGAGCAAGGTGATGTCAAAGATGAGGGTTGAGAAGGGTTTGATAACACCCACAGCACGTGAGCCATAGCCGAGATGATAGGGGATGACTATTTCCCATCGCGAACCTGCGGGCATCTCGCGCAGGGCGGTGTTCCATCCCGTGATGAGTTCACCCAAACGAAAGGTGCTAGGACGGCCTTTTTGTGTCTGGTCAAACACCTTGCCATTGATGAGCTTTCCGGAGTAGTATATGGTGATATAGCTCTTGGGGGAGGGCTTAGGGCCGTTACCCTTATTGATGATGCGATACATGACTCCGTTGAACATGGTCTTCACACCAGAACGTTGGGCATATTCTTGAAGGAATTCCTGATTTCTTATCTTATATTGATTGTCGATAGGTGGCATAGGGATTGTTTATCATTATAGGATTCTTATCTCGTTAGTGAGAACTTGAGCGATAAGCCGAAGTCGTTGGTCGAGGTCGGATATGACGATGCAGACACTACGGGGATATTGGTCTGATGGTCAAAATAGGCATTCAGCGTGAGCATGCGCGAGAAGGTATAGTCGGCTGAGAGCGACAACTTAAGAGCCTTGTTGCCACTTGTGGCCTGAGTGGTAATGTCCTGTATGTTGCGGCACAGGGCACTCTGGTCGCGCCAAGAGAGGTCTCCACGTAGGTTAAGGTCGTTGCTCACACGGCCCTTGCCTCCATTTGAGGCAGAGCGTTTACCTGCGCCGAAGAGCTTCACGTTGGTCATCTTATACCCCACTCCGAAGACGATGTCGTCGGAGTTGGTCTCGACGAGTTGCACGGATGACATGCTTAGGTTCATCACACGACTCTTGTTATACTGGAGCTTCATAGTCATATTATTGAGCAGAGTGACGTCGACTCCGATGAGAGGCGAGAACTGCTCGTTGACGCTCACAGCTGAGATATCGAACATAGAAGAGGGAACAGGACTACCCGTGGTGATATCCTGAACGAAACCGAGTCCATTCATATACTCCTGATAGGTGCTGTAGGTATTGAAAGAGCCTACGGAATAAACACTCTTATAGGAGTGGTTGATATTAACACTCTTGAAGTGCTTCTTGAACATCTCGAGTTTACTCAGGCCACTATAAGTTAGCTTCCAGTTGGGGAGCATGGAGAGCATGGAGGGGAAGAGATTGAGGCTCGAGGTTCTGGCATCGCCACCGGCATAGGTAGCCAAGAAAGCGGGGATCATCACATCGGGCGAGTAGCAACCTACGCCACCATGCTTGGGATCGAAGGGCATACCCTCCAATGAAGTACCCGTGGGATAGATGGCACCTTCATATTGTTGCTGCACGCGGTGTTGAAGGGTCTCGAGATTACGTACAAAAGCATTGAAGTGCTCTGAATGGTAGCCATTGCTTGCCTTTCTACGCTCGAATGCCGAACCGATGGTAATGGTGGTCATATTGAACGTTCCTGTCTGTGTCTCGGGCATGCCGGCATACATAAACTGCACGTTGCGGGCCCCCGTCTTAACCCACGAGGCATTGAGGTCTATCTTAAAATCACGAGCTGGTTCTACTGTGACTTTGATCTGTAAGTCCTCGGTAGCATTCGAGGTGGCGGCATAAGCGATGCTGTCATTATCGAGCAACCAACCATTATCGAAGGCACGATGCAGGTAATCATCTCCTGTGAGACCAAAGGCAAAGTCCCATCCCGGAGCATAGAGTCCACCTAAGACATTCTGCCCTAATATATTGCCAGCCTCAGGCATAAAGCCAGGAAGGCCCATAGAATTGGCATTCTTGTAGGTGGCCGACACGCTGCGCACAAGCATCAACCCTCGAGCTGTGTACTGAGCGGCCTTGTACCAAGGGAGCTCTGATATATCGGGACCTGGTGTTATGGTGAGCTTCACCATAGCAGTGTCGGAGCCAGTAAGAGCAATGGTATTCTCATCGACAACCTTGTACTTCACCTTGTAGGGACGGCCCTCCTTGGTGCGCGAGGCCACCTCGGGCCGCTTGTTCTTCTGTCCGTGCTTGATGGTATAGGTGCTATCAGGCAAAATCTTTATCTCCTGAGTAAACTTCTTGGGCTTTTTAGCAGGTTTCTTCGTGGTAGTTTTTTTATTGCCAGAGGCAAACTTTTTGTTGGTTTCCTTGAGGAAGTCCACCTTATTATATAGATTCTCCAGATTGAACTTACCGTTCACGGTGAAAGAGCGTTGGTTAGCTATGGTATTGCCATAGGTACTGCCATCAGTAAGTGTGGCTCCACGATTCCAAGTATAGGATGAGGAGAAGTTGGCATCCATTGAGGTCCAATCAAGGATAGGAAGCTTACTCAAAGGGAGTTGGTAGGATGCACTGAACGATTGCTGATAGTCAAGCGGACGTCCCATGTGAGCTATGCTATGCTGCACAGAGTCTTTCCACACCGCATACTCATCGGGATAAAGCGAACGATTGACAGGCATATAGGGTTCTTCTATCTCGGCATTGGTTGCGGTACTGAGATTCATCTTGAGCGACTTGAGGAGATCCCAACGAATATCCATGCGGCGATTCCACATAAATTCCTGCGAGAAGGTTACAGGAATACCCATGCTTCCAAAAGAGCCCTGCAGGTCACGAGTCTGTAACTCGAAATAGGAGCGATTCATCTCCGTATTGAGCGATATACTCTGAGGCAAGGGGCTTACACCAAATTCTTTAATAACGTCAAGCCACTTTGACTTACCCTTAATCTTCTTGAAAGGTTGCCAAGGTTTCATGGCTGGAGCATAGGCATAGCCCGCCACGGCACGCCACGTGAGCTGATGCTGATACTGCGTGATGTTACCCGAGTTGTCCTTCACGCTACGCGAGAAGCCAAGGTTGAAGTTGGCAGGGTCGTAAGGCATGGGTTTCTTGCTCGTGATGTTCATCTTTACGTTGCTCAGGCTAAGGTTCTTCGATGTGGTCACGAGATTGGCTATCGAAGCTAATGAGTCGCGCTCCATACCTGGAAGGGTCTCGAGCATGTCATCGAGATAGAGGTCCGTATCAAAGGGGCTATAGAGCGGCGAGGTCTTCTCTTGCTGATAGGAGTAATAGAGCGGCAGGTTGAGTTTGAGTTTCTCAGGGAAGAATCGTCCGAGGTCAAAGTTGGTGGTCACGGCATACTGGAAATAGTCATCGAGACGACGCTGGCTCACACCCTCCTCCAGGCCTCCAAATCCTGCGGTCTCGGCATGTCCAGTCATATTGACGCTACCCGCATCGGAGAGTTGCACGTTGAGTGCGCTCTGTGCAGCCCATCCACCTTGGTTATTGAATCCCGTGAGACGTAGTTCGTTGAGCCATACCTCAATGGCCTTGGTCGAGCGTGAATTATTGCGCACACCCACCATTACTGTTTTCACCTTACCAATGGTGGGGTTACCGACAACGCTAATGCGGTTCTTGGGATTATCCTCGTCAAACTCAGAGTATATCTTGGTCTTTGACACCTCGGGATCGCTATTAGCAGCAAGGTTACGTCGACGCTTCAGCTCGGTGAGTTTATTAAAGTCTATATCGAGCATATTATCCTCGGGCCACACCGCCTTACATCCGTTAGTGGTGTTGCCATCATAGTAGCCCTCTGGGGTTATAGTGAGGGGTATCTCATACTCGTAATAGTTACTCTTGTAGTCGGAGCCAAGACGGACGAACACAGACATCTCACCATCCTTTACCTCGTTCATCGCATCGACCAGATTCTCGGCATGGATATACATCTGCACATGCTCGTAGCGACGCAGATCGAGGTTGGTCTTATTATACACAGCGCGAGCTTCATTGGGTTCAAGCCCTGTAATCTGCAGGCTCATGGCCTGCTCGTTATCTTGGCGGAGCTGGGGTTGTGAGGGGTCGAGCACACGGGAGATACCGGGAGGCATAGTGTAGTTCACAGGCTTACGATCCCCATTCTCCTCAATATTGACTGATGCCACCACCATGCTTCCACTTACCTTGGGGGCTTTGTTTACGGCCGAGAAGATGGGTTGGTCATAGCTGCGCCACGTACCACGAATGAGTTCCATCGTAGCTAAACGTACGATGACAGGCTCGCTAAACCCTGTCATATAGATACGCATGAAGCGTAGAGAGGTGAAGTCTCGGATACCTCCCACTACCCTCTCGTAGCCCGCTATAGGCACGCGAAACTTATACCAGTTGACCGCCTCGGTATTCCCATTGCGCAGCTTGGTGCGATAGGTGCGCATATCGGTAATATGATTGCGTCCCACCACCATATCCTGCGGACGGAGCGAGATGTGATACTCGAAATACTTCTCATACTCATCGAGTGTGTAATCCTGGTTGATATCCTCGACATCGGGCGTAGTCTTGGAACTCTTGTCATATCCATTGTTATCATCCGATGAAGGTGAGTTGCCTTCGGAGTTGTTGAAACGTTTGTAACGGTCGAGGATGGAGAGCTGCTGCTCATCATAGTCGTCGCCACGATAGTAGTGGTAGGTGTCTCCTGCCGGGTCAGCCTCAAGTTCGCGATAAGCCTCATCGTTCACTACACCGCGCACACTGGAAAGGTAGTTCATATAGGTAATGAACTGGCGTTCCTCGTCGCTAGTGAGTCCGTTGAGACCCACATCCTGCTTGGGGCGATTGGCACCTGTATTGTCAAAGGCATAGACAAGACTGGCTGCCGTGGGCACACGACCCCATTTTGTCTCCACATAAGTTCCCGCCTGCTCAGTCACTGGCATACCATTCTCATAGAATTTCTTGCCATCCTTCAAGATATCCTCGGACACCTCACCAAGGTTGATATAGAAATCACCTCCCCTAGCCTCGGGATTATAGATGAAAGGGTCAAGCATCCAAAACTCGATATACTCGATGTTGCTACTTTCAAAATCGGTCGTCGTAAGTTGGCGCATGATACCACCCCATCGTTGCTCTGGATTGAGGAGCTTTCCTTCAGGAGTAAGGTTGGTGTCGAGGTTATATGGGCCACGCTCGTCGGGATAATAGGCAAGGTTGAGCACCGAGAGGGTTGACGACTCTCCATAGGTACTCTCCTTATTGGGGAACAATTCGCGTTCGTATACCTCACGTACATAATGGTTCGAGAGTTGGTCAAGGTCACTCTTGATATGTGCCGGTGTCAGCGATGAGTTGCGCCGGGTGAAGAGCGGATCGATGCTATACCAATTGAAGAGTGCACGGTTCATACCCGTGCGTATGTCGTCGGTAAGGTTTGCGTAGGGCTGCGATGCGGGTATGCCCGCAAGCATCCATGCGCTGGGTGACTTGATGTCGATACCACTCTCACTGCTCTCGAAGTCATCGATATACGAAGCACTCCCCTGCACCTGGTTAGACACGCCAGCGATGAGTTGGGCAAACTCGGCGGTAAAGTTGATGCGAGAGGGTTGAGTGACATTGAGGCCCGGCAATAGGTCAAGCGTGTTGGTAATCCACTGGCTCTCGTGCTTCCATGCCATATTGAGTCCCCACAACGTGTTCTTAAGTGGTTCATCACCCATCGACACCTTGCTCGTAAGCGGTTTCTCGTTGAGATACATGAGTGTACCACCCATCTGGAAGTCCTTCGAGAAGTCGTATGCCCAGTTCATGCCGAGCATCGTCTTGCGTTGCATATTGAAGACGGTATTGCTCTCCATCGACACGTTCACCGGTGTACCCGCATCGAGGATACTCTGGTTGATGATGGTCACCGTACCCATGGTATAATCCACGGTATAGTCACTGTTCTCGGTAAGCGTCACGCCACCTGCAGTCACCTTCACCGAACCACGCGGCACGTTGTATGCCCCCAGTTGGATTACATTGTTAGCCGACCCTGCATATTCACCCGTGAGTAGGAATTTATTTTTCTCGGCAATCTGCTTGGCCGTAGTCTTGGTGGAGTCGTAGAGTTCCTCGAACACATACTTGTCGGCTACCACATCACTACCTATTACCCCACGAAGATGCTCGCCGAAGGGTTCTACCACGGGAAAGATGACGCGTCCAGTCGATGACTGCACGGTGTAGCCCTCCACATAGTCGTAGAAGCCGTTGGGGTTGGCATTCTGCTTGGCATCGAGTCGGTCGAGATTCATCAGTTGGAGCAGTGTTTTGCTCTTCATATTTCCCTCGGGAAGATAGGTCAGATTGGTTCCTGTGCTATCGCTCTCATACTCGATGTTGAGTTTGAAGTCTTTCGAAGTGATGCTGTTGGCTCCGAGGTAGTAGACATTCTTCATCATGAGGTCCCAGGTGGCATTGGCGGGTGAACTGCTGTTCGACTTCAGCAATTTCACATACAGTGCATCGTTACCCTCCTTCTTGTCGGTCGAGAACTCACCCACCTGGTAGGTCTTGCCGGCATAGGTGTACTCGAAGGCCACGGCAAGCACCTCATCAGACTTCAAGGTAGACTTCAGCGACACGTAACCCAATGATTTGTTCAACGTATATTCGCTCTGCGTGAGCAATCGTGCATTAGCCACCTTCTCATAGTCTGTGCTACCCGTAAGCATCTCACCCAAGACGGCACCCACCTGATCGATGTCTCGGATGGCGTTGTAGGTGTTGGCCATCTGGTAATAGAGGATGTTTGCCGTGTTACTAGGCATACGCTCCCCCGTAACAGTCCACATCGGGTTGCTGATGCGTGACGGTTCACCGAGGTCGGTGAAGGCCACCACATTGCGCGGGCTATCATAATTGCTGGTCTTGTTGGTCACCCACAACTCTACACGGGTGATGACTACACCCGACATGATGGTGGGCAGCTGCGCCATGTTGCGGTCGTACGTTTCGCGGAAGTAATGAGCGAGGAAGAAGTGTCGGTTCTCGTCATAGTCGGCCACGTCAATCTCAAACTCGGTCAGTTGGCTACCTCCCTTGGTGCTCACGGAGGTCGACTCGGAGGTCTTCTGCGACACCACGGTCTGTAGCGACAGCTTGCCGAACTGCATGTCGGCACGGATACCGAAGAGCGAGGTGGCACCCGAGATGAGCGACGAGTTGGTGGGGAAACTCACGTTACCCGCCTCGAGGAGTTTGATGATCTCGTCCTCCTTACCGTCATACTTGAGCTTCATCTTCTTGGAGTCGAAGTCGAAGGTCGCCTCCGTATTATAGTTCATGTTGAGGTTCACCTTGTCACCCACCTTACCATTGATGCTCAAGTTAATCTTCTCGTCGAAGTCAAATCCAAAGGTGTTACGGCTGCGAGCGGGCAACGAGGGGTTGTCGATGCTCTTCTGGTTGAAGCCAAATTTCAGCTCAGCCGATCCTTGCGTCTTGATCTGCACGCCACCGGGGCCGAAGATCTTCTCTGCGGGACCGAGGTCGAACTTCATGTCCGTGAAGTCGAACGCCTCCTTCTTGCCCTCCTTCTCGTAAGCCTCTTGATTCTTGTTACGGAAGAAGGCATCGAGCGAGCGCTTCATGCTCCATGCGGCATACTCCTCGGGCGTCATCAGCAGGGGTACCGAGAGGTACGAATCGCCAATCTTGTTACCCACGATGTACATGTGATTCTTCTCATCATAGGTAGTCTCTGTAGTGAGGTTATCGGGATTGCGTAGATCAGCCACCTTGCGTTCGAGGTCCTTTTCCGTTTCGGGAGCCGTCTTGGATATGGTAAAACGCGAGGCTTGGCTTTCCTGACGTATGGTGTCGGTGGCTTCTGCCTGTGCCATAGCAACAAGCGATTGCATGGCTACGACAATAGCCAGGCCAATCCTATGAAAGTATGTGTATATATCGTGCTTCACCAAAAATCCTTCACGTGCGTGTTAATACTAAACGTACATTGGATTGTATTATTGCGTGAGGACTAAAAAAAATCCCGACCTGTATCTCATTGACGAGGCAATGTGAACCATACTACATAGCCTTCGTCGATAGGTTCAGCCTTGATGCGACAACCAATATGATTGAAGTGACTATCGTGTTCGCGAATGATCTGTCGACAAACGATGTATTCAGTGCCTTGCAGGCAATCATCGACGCAGGTGATGCGTGATTGCGACGGAGAGAAGAGCGTATGCAAGGTTTCAGCATCAAGGGACCTTGATTTATTGAGCAAACTGATACGGATAAAATCGCCATCCTGTTCGGCCATGAGATGCAACGTGTCGGTAGCAGAGAGAGAGAGAGCACCATCGATGAGCTGTTCGATAAGGAAGTCCACCAACATTTCGTCGCATAGGAGGACACCGTCACAAGATGACAAGGTGAGGTTAGTCCCCTTGGTCCCTC
Source organism: Bacteroidaceae bacterium (assembly GCA_045655845.1). Taxonomy (GTDB): domain Bacteria; phylum Bacteroidota; class Bacteroidia; order Bacteroidales; family Bacteroidaceae; genus UBA1189. The sequence continues at coordinate 6,281 of JAZOPX010000029.1, read as the reverse complement.
CATAGAGCTTGGCATGATACTCTGCCGCCCGATGGAACAATGCATCGACCTCCACGGATGAGCGACGGAAGGTAACCTCCTCCAACTGACGGGAAGCACACCCTGCAAGAGTAGAGAAGACGAGCCGATAGTAGGTTATGAGTTCTTGCATTTGACGACGTTCATCGATGCTATCAAGGCTTCCTACAAGTTGCTTAATGCGATTGGGATAATAGATGGTTTCGTGCTTGAGGGTCGACAAGCTATTATCGAGCACCATATTCTGCACGTGTAGCCTATTTTCTTCATGGCGGGCACGGCGTTCATCCTCCTCCACAGACTCGATATTACGGTAGGTACTCGCCACGCGATTCATAAAGGCATATACGATGATGACGAGATACCCTACTACGAGTAACAAGCAGATAAGTACAGCCACGGACATATTGCTATAATAGCGCTGCATGCGGTTGCAATAATCGATGAGCGAACGGTCCTCGGTGACAAGCTTGTAGAGGTCATTGTAGATGCGATTGTTGTATCGATATTCCGGCAAGCGATGAAGGGCGAGATTGGCCACTGCAAGCTCGTTACGTACGTCGAGGATAATGTGATAGTCGGTAGCATAGTCGCTAAGCCACCAGCGTATCTCCACATCGGACTCACCACGTGTAACCGACAAGGTATCAATATATTCCGTCGCGCACTGACGATGATGGACATTGAGGTACTGAAGAGCCGAATCAGCATAGATGAGCGCCTCATGATATCGGCCATCGACGTTGGCATAGTACACACTATCTGCATATATGGAGGCGCGAATCAACGCTGGATGCAGCGTATTGAGTTCTATATCAGCAACGGTGGATGGTGAGCCTTGAGCTATAAGTGGCGAGCCGATGGCCAAAGGAAATAATCCAATGACCAACAAGAGCATACGACGTACTCCTTTGGGAAGGCGGAACCAAAAACGACTACCCTCGCCCACCTTACTACTGATACCCAGGCTACAGACTTCGAACAGAGGATCTGTCTTGCGATACTTATCTATAATGCCCTTGCAGTTGAGCAATCCGAAGCCACTACCCTTCTTATTACGCCAATCGACCGACATGCCCTGCCCAATGGCGGAAGCGTCATAGACCTTCTCCTGAAGTATGTGGGCGATATCTTCAGAGCTCATTCCCACACCAGTGTCAGAGACAGACAGCTCTACATACCCATCATGCACCTCTGCTGATATACTCACTCGACCTCCCTCGGGAGTAAACTTACGGGCATTATCGGCCAACGTATTGAGCATGAAGAAGGTAAGTGCCTTATCGGCCTTGACAACGGCATCGCAGGATTGCACTTCAAGCGTTATACCCCTCATTGCAAACGACGACGAGCTACATTCCAGCATATAGAGGACCTCAGACAGAGGGAACGACTCTATTGTGAGCCTCACCATACCCTGCGTCGTCCTGATCCAACGGGCGAGCAATTCGTTCTGAGCATTGAGTTCGTCGGCCAATTCAGTGATATAAGTCAATTTGCGTGCACGCAGCTCCTTGTCTTCCCACACCGCAGGGGACTGCAACAGATCTACCTCATGAGCCATACGGTCTATATAGGGCATCATGCCCGTAACCATCGAGAAGGACGCCTTGCGCACCATATTGTCTCGCTTACCCTTCTCGATGGCCCTCTGACGTAAATAGACACGCTTCTCCGTCTCATTCAAAAGGCCACGCAAGCGTTGTACATAACCATTGCCGCGACGATGACGGCGCCTTGCCAACAGAGTCAACAGGATAGCCAGCACCACAATGCCTACTACTACCACATAGAGGAGTAGCTTCATCGTGCGACTACGACGTTGCAGTGAGATATAACGGCTCTCCACCTCCTTGTCCTGACGAGTGGTCTCCAGAAGGTCGAGGTATTGGTTACGATGATCATCCGACATCAATTTGTCACCCAATCCGGCATAAGCGACACTCATCTCTTCATGCTGACGCGCCTGGGCATCGGGAATAATCATCGTATCGAGCGAATCCAACAGGGCCAATGCCGTTTCGTATTCTCCGACCCGATTATACAGGGAGGCTATCCGTATGGCAGCATTCAACATTCCATACCGATCACCATAAGCGGTGAGACTCTGCAGTGCGCTCTGCGCAAGCGACATGCTCAGGCCAGCCGAGGTGTCTGCTCCGCTCACCAATTGGGCAAGCGTACCGGGACGCTGCTGGGCAATGCGGGCCATACGCAACGAGTCAGACAACAGTTCGGATAGTCCGGACGAGGCCAAACCTTCGAAATAACGGTATCCTCTGGTTTGGCTTGTACGCAGACAGGTGTTCAGATAAGCATAGCGGCGTAGTTGACGCTGCTCCCGTGTATCTCCCTCGACATCAAGTCCTATACCTTTGAGGTAGACATACATAAGCCATTGAGCCGAGTCGGCACGCAACACGTCATTGTCCACCACCTGCCTCATCTCAGCATATGCCTCCGGACGCTGGCCTATCATGTAATGGTGTAGTGCACTCACCATGTGGAAATCATTCATTGCTGATTGCAGGCGATGTTGCTCTGCAGGGGAGAACGTGGCAGACTCTTCGCCTATATGAGCCAGACGCTTCGTGGCCCGTGCTCGACAATCATAGAATGCCAAGTTATCGGCCGTACGTTGATAGATGTTCATTCGTCCCACATCGGCAATGAATCGCTCCAGTTCGCAACCCGACTGGTGCTCTACCTGATCATACCAGTAGAGGGCCTCATCGAACTTCAGCTGCATGGCCGAGACAAAGCCCAACATATTGCAAGCTACAGAACGCCCGTGGAGATAATGCCCGGCCTCATCGTATGCCATGTGGGCATAGTGCGAAGCGGAGTCCAGGTCGCGATATTGCCAGGTGCGTGCCTTGCGATTGAGCACATCGGCAGGATGCATCCCCGCGCTATGTCCACCATGAGACGAACAGCCTATAAGCAAGGCCATCCACAGGTAAAGTACAATATAGCGAGACAACGGCTGCATAGGCATAGTGTTCTTATCAGCTCATCATACGCTCGGCACTGAGCCAAAGACGGTCATCAGGCACTGGAGCAACGACATCGATCATCACCTTTGACACAGGATGCTCAAACTGTATGCGGCGGGCATGCAGCGAGATACTACCATCCGGATTGGAACGTTCGGCACCATACTTGAGATCGCCCTTGATGGGTGACCCCATCTTAGCAAGCTGGCATCGTATCTGGTGATGGCGCCCGGTCTGCAGGGCCACCTCGAGCAAGTGATAGTTATCCATGCTGCCCAACAAACGATAGTTGAGCACCGAACGCTTGGCCCCACTACGCTCCGAGCCATAGGCATACGATTTGTTTTGCTGCTCGTTACGCACAAGGTAGTGCACGAGTTCAGCCTCGGGCTCGGCCGGACGATTCTTCACAAGAGCCCAATAGGTCTTCTTGATGCGGCCCCCCTCGCGAAACATGGCATTGAGACGCTCGAGCGCCTTGCTCGTGCGAGCAAACACCACCACCCCACTCACGGGACGGTCCAGACGATGCACCACACCAAGGAATACGGCACCGGGCTTATTGTATTTTTCCTTGATGTATGCCTTCACCATCTCTGAGAGTGGTGTATCACCCGTCTTGTCACCCTGCACGATTTCAGAGGATGCCTTATTGACTATGATAATATGATTATCTTCGTAAAGTACCGTCATCGTTGTCTATTCTTGTTGATATATATAGTTTGCTCTTTACAGATGGCACAATCCATCGAAAACTGCTACAAAAATACAGAAATTAATCGTTCAGAGAAAAAAAATGCTCAAAAACATAAAAAAACCGCGAAAAAGTTTGCGGTGTAAAGAAAAAGCACTACCTTTGCATCATCAAAACATCGCGGAGTGGAGCAGTGGTAGCTCGTTGGGCTCATAACCCAAAGGTCATTGGTTCGAATCCTTTCTCCGCAACTAAAGGAGGCTCAACATATGTTGAGCCTCTTCTTCTATTATACATATACGCCTGCCCCGACTCCTACACGAAGTCCATAGCGGAAGCAAAGCACTGGACCTCCTGCCCTACTGAGGCATTCCCTCAAACACCGTAGACTGCCCGTAAGGGACCAGATATCCATCGAAGGTGATGGTCTGTCCGCCGAAGTTAGAGAACACCATAGCACTTGCCTGATTAGTGCCAGCCGTGAGGGTAAGATTCACCGTGGCCGAAATCGTACTCCCCTGGATGCTGAAGTTATAATAGGCATTGCCATCCTTGTCCATAGACATATGCACATTAAAGATATCGCCTTGCAGGGTCACCCCGCCCAATCCATTCGGACTATAGGTAAAATTGGTGAAAGCAGTCTGTATCGTTCCATCCCCATCATCACAACCAATGTAGTTCGTACTTGATGATACGAAACGGGTGATACCATTGGCAAAGTTCACATTATTAGCTTCGAGCACCCAACTACCCTCTCTCAGTGCCAGGAGTGCAGCCTGATAGGCGATAGAGTCTTGGTGCTGCTCCATCACACGCGCCTCAGCACGCTTACGCAGACGCTCCATACGCCAAGCCTCCTCACGTCCTGTCCTTTTAGACTGGGCGCAGACTATACCCCCGAATGACAAAGAGATAAAAAACAGTAAATAAAGGATTCTAATCATAATCTCATAAGTTTAAGGTTTATCTGACAGAAAGAACAAACCACACGGCAAAAAGGTTGTCGCTATTGTGAGAACCGAATGCAATGCTTAACTTTGCGCGACAGACAACACAATCAAAGCGTTTTCTTGATGAGAGCCATACAAATCATACGGATGCTGGTACTGCTTCTACCTCTTAACGTCTATGGACAGCAGAAGGAAGTATCACTACTCTTCGTGGGCGACCTCATGCAGCACCAAGCACAGATCGACGCAGCCCTGCGCACCGACGGCAGTTACGACTACAGCCATTGCTTCTCGCTGGTCAAGGAGCGCATCAGCCGGGCCGACCTTGCCATCGGCAACCTCGAGGTCACCTTGGGTGGAGAGCCCTATCGCGGATATCCCCAGTTCAGTGCCCCCGACGAATACCTGTATGCCCTGCGAGATGCCGGGTTCGACATCCTCGCCACGGCCAACAACCATAGTCTCGACCGCCGGCGCCGTGGGCTGGAGCGCACCCTCGCCCTCATCGACTCAGCAGGACTCGCTGCCGTGGGCACCTACCGCGATGCCGGGGACCGCACCCGCCGCTACCCCCTCCTCGTGGAGAAGAACGGCCTACGCATCGCCCTGCTCTGCGCCACCTACGGCACCAACGGCATCGCCGTCACCCCGCCCAACATCGTCAACAGCCTCGACCGCGAGGAACTGGCTGCCGACATACATGCCGCGCGCACGATGCGGGCCGATGCCATCATCGCCATCCTACACTGGGGCAACGAGTACCAGCAACAGCCCACCCACGAGCAGCGCGACCTTGCCCGATGGCTCATCGGCCAGGGCGTCGACCACGTCATCGGCAGCCACCCCCATGTGATCCAGCCCATCGGGCAGATACCCCATACCGAGTACCCCACCCGTCATGCCGTGGTGTACTCCTTGGGCAACTATGTATCCAACATGAGCATCGCTCACGGCGATGTGGGGCTCATGGTCGAACTGGTCATCGAGAAGATAGGCCCCACGACACGCTTGAGAAACCTCACCCCCCATCTCGTGTGGACCGAGCGCAGCGCCCTGAGCCTCCGCAACGACTTCCGCATCATCCCCGAAGACACCGTCCCTGCCGACCTCACCCCCGCTGCACGACAACAGATGCTACGGGCCATCACCGCAGAGCGCAGTCTCCTGCACCGCCCCGATGAGTGATCCCCCCATCATCCGACGCAATGAGAAGTAGGCCTTTAGGCTCACAAAGGAGTCCTCTCCACAGGCGCTACATCAGCGTCAGGGAGAGGACTACAAGGCCTATGCCTCGCACCACTCTCTGAATGACATCGTAATTTACCATAGCGGTAGGATTACGACATGCAACTCACGATGCCCAGCGAGCCTGCTACGGCGGTGAGTACTGCGATTAACACTTTGAGCAGGGTTGTCCAGTTGAATTGGTTCATAGGGGTTGTTAGTTAGGAGTTTTTTTTAGTTAGGAGTTGGGAGTTGGGAGTTAGGAGTTTCTCTCCCACGGATGGGCACTGATAATCACAGATTCTTTGTTCTACGCGGATTCCTTTTTTTTCTTGTCAACAGAATTTAAACTGATTTCACAGATTCACGCATCGTAAACTCGCGTGTGTCGGCTTT
>JAZOPX010000028.1:0-14851 GCA_045655845.1 Bacteroidaceae bacterium | reverse complement strand
CACTGTTGCAGGCTGGTCGAACTTAAGACCGGTTTCACCGTTGTAGAGGTAAGTACGTCCATAACGTGGAAGTCCTGCCTTGTCTGTCCATTCGCAGAGGTCCTCGAGATGAGCACCATCGAAAATTGGAGAAGCGAACTTCACGCCGAGTTTCTTACCAGCAGCACCGAGTACAGTTTCGAAAATCTGACCGATGTTCATTCGAGAAGGCACACCGAGCGGGTTGAGAACGATGTCGACTGGAGTACCATCCTCAAGGAACGGCATATCTTCCTGGCGCACGATCTTTGACACGATACCCTTGTTACCGTGGCGTCCCGCCATCTTGTCACCCACACCAATCTTACGCTTCTTAGCAATGTACACCTTAGCCATCTTCATTGTACCCGAGGGCAACTCGTCACCGATGGTGAGGGCGAACTTCTCGCGCTTAACCTCGGCATCAAGTTCTTTGTACTTGTGCAGGTAGTTTATGATAAGTGTACGGATAAGGTCGTTTGTGTGAGCGTCCGATGTCCACTTGCTGAGTTGAACCGATGTAAAGTCCATTGCATCGAGCTCCTGCTTTGTAAACTTAGCACCCTTTGCAATAACCTCAGTGCCCATAAAGTCCTTGACACCCTGAGATACGCGGCTGCCGATAAGCTTGAGCAACTTGTTTACAAGGATAGACTTCAGTTCCTCTACCTTCTCCATAAACTCGTCGTCAATCTTGGGGAGCTTAGCCTTATCGGCCATCTTCGCAGAGCGGCTCTTCTCGGCACGCTGGAAGAGGCGACGTCCAATCACAATACCTTGGAGCGAGGGCGAAGCCTTGAGTGAAGCATCTTTCACATCACCTGCCTTGTCACCAAAGATGGCACGCAGAAGTTTCTCTTCGGGTGTGGGGTCCGACTCTCCCTTAGGAGTAATCTTACCTATAATAATATCACCAGGCTTGACGCAAGCACCTACACGAATGATACCTCTCTCGTCGAGGTCCTTTGTTGCGTCCTCGCTGACGTTGGGAATATCGTATGTAAACTCCTCGAGTCCGCGCTTTGTCTCACGCACCTCAAGTGAAAGCTCGTCTACGTGAACCGATGTAAGAACGTCCTCGCACACTACACGCTCGTTGAGCACAATAGCGTCCTCATAGTTGTAACCCTTCCAGGGCATATATGCTACGAGCAGGTTCTTTCCAAGAGCAAGTTCTCCACCCTGTGTAGAGTAACCCTCGGTTAGAATGTCACCGGCCTTTACGCGCTGACCCTTGTCACAGATAGGACGAAGGTCGATTGTCATATTCTGGTTTGTACGACGGAACTTGGGAAGGATATACTCCTTAGAAGCGGGCTCGAAGCTTACGAACTCCTCTTCCTCGGTACGGTCGTACTTGATAACGATACGCGAAGCATCCACGAACTCGATTACACCCTCGCCCTCGGCTACAATCTGTGTACGTGAGTCCTCTACAAGCTGCTTCTCGATACCTGTTCCCACGATGGGGGCCTCAGTTGTCAACAAGGGTACTGCCTGGCGCATCATATTCGAACCCATAAGCGCACGGTTGGCATCGTCGTGCTCAAGGAAGGGGATAAGTGATGCTGCAATAGATGCAATCTGCTGGGGCGATACGTCCATAAGCTCAACCATATCAGGTGCTACCACAGGATAGTCGGCATCCTGACGCGATTTAACTTTCTTACGGATAAAGTTACCCTCATCGTCGAGCGGAGCATTACCCTGAGCAATAATCTTGCCCTCCTCCTCCTCGGCTGTATAGTAAACAATATTGTCGTTGTTTATATCTACTTTTGAATTTGCCACGGGACGATAGGGAGTCACAATGAATCCGAGCTCGTTTATCTTCGCATAGATACAGAGTGACGAGATAAGTCCGATGTTCGGACCCTCAGGGGTCTCGATAGGACAAAGACGTCCGTAGTGTGTGTAGTGTACGTCTCGCACCTCGAATCCCGCACGGTCACGTGAAAGTCCACCAGGACCGAGCGCCGAGAGACGACGTTTGTGTGTAATTTCGGCAAGGGGGTTTGTCTGGTCCATAAACTGCGAGAGCGCATTGGTACCAAAGAATGTATTGATTACTGCCGAAACTGTCTTTGCGTTGATAAGGTCTGTGGGTGAGAACACCTCGCAATCGCGTACATTCATTCTCTCACGGATAGTACGTGCCATACGTGCCAATCCCACAGCAAACTGATTCGACAACTGCTCGCCCACAGTGCGCACACGACGGTTGCTCAAGTGGTCGATATCGTCGACAACAGCCTTTGAGTTAACAAGACCTATGAGGTACTTGATAATCTCTATAATATCTTCTTTAGTCAACACTCTGATAGACATATCAGTAGTGAGACCCAATTTACGATTGATACGGTAACGACCAACATCGCCCAAGTCATAGCGCTTCTCCGAGAAGAAGAGGTTGTTGATAACCTCACGTGCGCTCGCATCATCGGCGGGGTCGGCATTACGTAACTGACGGAATATATAATTTACAGCCTCTTTCTCAGAGTTGCTGGTATCTTTGTCAAGTGTATTGAAGACGAGCTTGTAGTCGAGTGAATCGCTCTCGCCGCTCTCTTTGTGCAACAAGATGCTCTCGACACCGCTGTCAAGGATACGTTCAACGAGGTCGGCATCGAGTATCGCGCCACGCTCTACAACCTGCTGGCTACGCTCGATTGAAATAACCTCACCTGTATCGGGATCTACAAAATCCTCTTGCTTGGTCTTAACTACACGACCTGCCATCTTGCGGCCGATAGCTTTCTTAAGATTAGCTTTGTTTACCTTTATCTCCTCGGCCAAGTCGAAAATCTCGAGAATGTCCTTATCGCTCTCGAAACCGATGGCGCGGAGCAATGTTGTTACGGGCAACTTTTTCTTACGGTCGATGTATGCATACATTACATTGTTGATGTCAGTAGCAAACTCAATCCAAGAGCCCTTGAACGGAATGATACGTGCCGAATAGAGCGGTGTTCCGTTTGCGTGGACGCTCTGTCCGAAGAATACACCGGGTGAACGGTGCAACTGTGATACCACAACGCGCTCAGCACCATTAATGATAAAAGTTCCCTGCTTTGTCATATAGGGAATCGGACCCAAGAAAACATCTTGGATCACTGTATCAAAATCCTCGTGATCGGGGTCGGTGCAATAAAGTTTCAACTTTGCCTTTAAGGGGACACTGTAAGTAAGTCCGCGTTCAAGACACTCGTTAATGGAATAACGGGGCGGATCTATATAATAGTCCAAAAACTCCAATACGAAATTGTTCCTTGTATCAGTAATGGGGAAATTCTCGGCAAAGACCTTATATAAACCGTCATTTACTCTTTTTTCAGGAGGGGTATCTAATTGGAGGAAGTCCTCAAAAGACTTCAATTGTACTTCCAAGAAATCCGGAAAAGGCATCGGTTCCTTTATAGAAGCAAAGTTAATTCTTTGATTATTAGATTTCAACGACATTGTGGAAAATGTTTTAGAAATAAGTTTTTGTTTTACACACAAAAGGTTATGAACCCTCTGAGGGGTTCATAACCATTAACCCTTATCAGGGTCGGGATGTACTTATTTAAGTTCAACCTCAGCACCTTGCTCCTCGAGAGCCTTCTTAAGTGCCTCAGCCTCAGCCTTAGAAGCAGCCTCTTTCAATGTAGAGGGAGCACCGTCAACGAGGTCCTTAGCCTCCTTCAAACCAAGACCCAAGAGTGTCTTAACCTCCTTGATAACGTTGATCTTGTTAGCACCAGCGCTCTTCAAAACTACATCGAACTCAGTCTTCTCAGCAACTGCCTCAGCAGCGCCAGCAGCCGCGGGAGCAGCAACTGCTACTGCAGCAGCAGCGGGTTCGATACCATATTCTTCCTTAAGGATTGTTGCAAGTTCGTTAACGTCTTTTACTGTCAAGTTAACCAATTCTTCTGCAAGAGCTTTCAAATCTGCCATTTTAGTATAATTTTAAATTGTTTTTTACTGAAATAAATAGTTTAGTTTATTCTCTTTCACCAAGAGTCTTAAGTACTCCGTGAATAGTGTTAGCACCAGACTGTAGAGCCGAAACAACATTCTTGATAGGAGACTGAAGCAATGCAACAACCTCTGCAATAAGTTCGTTCTTGCTCTTGATGTTGATAAGGTTCTCAAGCTGATCTGCACCAACATAGAAGCTTTCCTCTGCGTATGCACCCTTGAGTGCGGGAATTGTACCCTTACCGGCAACCTCCTTGATAAGCTTTGCAGGAGCGTTAGCGGTATTACAGAGCAACATAGCTGTGGTTCCCTTCAAGCAGGGGAAGAGGGGTGAGTAATCTATACCCGAAGCCTCAAATGCCTTAGCGAGAAGCTTGTTCTTCACTACCAACATTTTGATCTCCTGCTTGTAACATTTAGCGCGCATTGCGCTTGTATCGGCAGCGTTCATCGCTGTAACGTCTACCAAATAGAAGTGAGAATATTCCTTGATGATTCCACCAATCTCGTCTATTTTCTTAACTTTATCTTCCTTCTTCATAGTTCAATCAAATTAAGCCTCGATAGTTTTGTGGTCTATTCTCAGACCTTTACTCATCGTAGTCGAGAGGAATACACTTTTCACATAAGTACCCTTTGCAGTAGAAGGCTTCAACTTGATAATAGTTGACATAAACTCCTTCACGTTAGCAATCACAGCATCTGAAGAGAAAGAAATTTTACCGATTGAAGCGTGTACAATACCTGTCTTGTCCACCTTGAAATCTATCTTACCCTGCTTGATTTCCTTAACTGCCTTGGGAATATCCATAGTAACGGTGCCGCTTTTGGGGTTGGGCATAAGTCCACGGGGACCGAGCACACGACCGAGAGCACCTAATTTACCCATTATTGACGGCATTGTGATGATAACATCGATATCCGTCCAACCACCTTTGATCTTTTCGATATATTCATCAAGACCAACATAGTCAGCGCCTGCCGCTTTAGCTGCCTCCTCTACATCGGGAGTACACAAACAGAGCACACGAACCTCTTTTCCGGTACCGCTGGGAAGAGACACAACACCTCTCACCATCTGGTTAGCCTTACGAGGATCAACGCCCAAGCGTACATCGATATCTACAGAAGCATCGAACTTTGTGAAGGTAATCTCCTTCAAGAGCTCAACTGCCTCTGCAAGCGGATAAGCCTTAGCTGTATCTACTTTTGCGGCTGCCAACTTTTGATTTTTCGTCAGTTTACCCATTCTAGTTTAATTTTTAATTGTTTCCGGGAAAAGTTCCATTAACACTGATACCCATACTTCTTGCAGTACCTGCAACCATCTTCATAGCTGCCTCTACTGTAAAGCAGTTCAAATCGACCATCTTGTCCTTTGCGATAGCCTCAACCTGCTCCCAAGTGATAGAAGCAACCTTACGGCGGTTAGGCTCAGACGATCCACCCTTTATCTTAGCTGCTTCGAGCAACTGGATAGCTACAGGAGGAGTCTTTACAACAAAATCATACGATTTGTCTGTGTAGTAAGTAATGATAACAGGCAAAACTTTTCCGGCCTTATCCTGGGTTCTGGCATTAAACGCTTTGCAAAAATCCATAATGTTGATACCCTTAGAACCGAGTGCGGGTCCAACAGGAGGAGAAGGATTTGCTGCGCCACCTTTAATCTGCAACTTGATAAGTCCAGCAACTTCTTTTGCCATTGTAAAAAAAATCTATAAAATTAACAACTAATTTAGAACGATGTGTGGAAGCCGCATCATTCTTTGTCTACTTGTGTATAACCTAATTCAACAGGAGTACTTCTTCCAAATATCTTGACCATTACTTTGAGTTTCTTCTTTTCGGTATTAATTTCCTCTACCGTTCCGTTGAAACCCGAGAAAGGTCCGACATTAACCTTAACAACCTCGCCCAATGTAAACTCGAGTGAAGAGTCGTCAGCTGTCTCCTGAAGTTCATCTACTGTACCTAAGATACGGTTGATTTCGGACTGTCTAATGGGAGTAGGTGCGTCCATTCCGCCCAAAAAACCAAGTACGTTAGGTGTATTTCTCAACAGATAAGCTATCTCACCAACCAATTCGGCTTCGACAAGCACATAACCAGGAAGATAGTTCTTTTCTTTTACGATACGTTTGTTATTGCGAACCTGAACAACTTTCTCTGTAGGTATCAGAACCTGAGAAACATAATCGGTAAGACCACGTAACTTAACATCTGTCTCGATGTACTCCTTTACCTTAGATTCCTTACCGCTGATAGCCCGCAATACATACCATTGTTTATTGCCTTGTGCCATTTTCTTAAAGACTATAGATGAGTTTCATTACAGACTCAAACGCCTGGTCAATAACAAAGACAACCAATGCAATCAATATCGATGCATATAGAACAAGAAATGCTTGGCTCGTCAACTGTTTCATTGTGGGCCAAGTTGTCTTATGCACAAGCTCATTGTAAGAATCCTTACAATAGTTTATGAATTTAGTCAGCATATTCGTTTATTTTGTGGCACGGGAAGAGAGGCTCGAACTCCCGACACCTGGTTTTGGAGACCAGTGCTCTACCAACTGAGCTATTCCCGTTTATAGTCTCCCTCCCGTAGAAGGGAGACTAAATATTGATTGTTTATCTTTATTATTCGATAACCTTTGTAATCTGACCTGCACCTACAGTACGTCCACCCTCACGGATAGCGAATGTAAGACCCTCGTTAAGAGCTACAGGATAGATAAGAGTTACGGTAATCTTCAAGTTGTCACCGGGCATTACCATCTCAACGTCTGCGGGGAGAGAAATCTCACCTGTACAGTCCATTGTACGGAGATAGAACTGGGGACGATACTTGTTGCGGAATGAAGTGTGACGACCACCCTCTTCCTTCTTCAAGATATACACCTGAGCCTCGAAAGTAGAGTAAGGCTTGATCTGACCGGGATGACAGAGCACCATACCGCGCTTGATCTCGTTCTTGTCTACACCACGGAGGAGAAGACCTACGTTATCACCTGCCTCACCAAGGTCAAGAAGCTTACGGAACATCTCAACACCTGTTACAACAGTCTTCTTGTGCTCACCAAGACCAAGGATCTCAACCTCGTCACCTACCTTAACAACACCAGTCTCGATACGACCTGTTGCTACAGTACCACGACCTGTGATAGAGAACACGTCCTCAACGGGCATCAAGAAAGGTTTATCGATATCACGGGGAGGAAGGGGAATCCAAGTATCGCAAGCAGCCATAAGCTCCATTACTTTCTCCTCCCACTGAGCAACACCGTTCAAAGCACCGAGTGCAGAACCCTGGATAATAGGTGTGTTGTCACCGTCGAAGTCATAGAATGAAAGAAGCTCACGCATCTCCATCTCAACGAGCTCGAGCATTTCGGGATCGTCAACAACGTCACACTTGTTCAAGAACACAACGAGACGGGGAACGTTCACCTGACGAGCAAGAAGGATGTGCTCACGTGTCTGAGGCATAGGACCATCAGTTGCAGCACAAACGATGATAGCACCGTCCATCTGAGCAGCACCAGTAACCATGTTCTTCACGTAGTCGGCGTGACCCGGACAGTCTACGTGTGCATAGTGACGGTTCTCTGTCTGATACTCAACGTGAGCTGTATTGATAGTAATACCACGCTCTTTCTCCTCGGGAGCGTTGTCGATCTGATCGAATGACTTCAACTCTGAAAGACCTCTTTTTGCCAATACAGTTGTGATAGCAGCAGCCAAAGTAGTCTTACCGTGGTCTACGTGACCGATAGTACCGATGTTAACATGCGGTTTACTACGTTCAAATTTTTCTTTTGCCATAGTTGTTTTTAGCTTTAATTTATAACAATATATTTACCAAATATTCAAAGGTGTGCATCTCATATAGAGACAAAAACGCACTCTTCTCCAGAGCTGTTACCGAGACTTGAACTCGGGACCTCTTCCTTACCAAGGAAGTGCTCTACCACTGAGCTATAACAGCGTTGAAAAAGAGCGGAAGACGGGACTCAAACCCGCGACCCTCAGCTTGGAAGGCTAATGCTCTATCGACTGAGCTACTTCCGCAATACGTTTACATAAAGAATTTGCAAACAAACGGAGATAGTATTCCCAAAAGCTCACACTATCAAGGCTAGTTTGCATTCTCTTTTTCAACACATTGTGGGCAAAGATGGATTCGAACCACCGAAGTCGAAAGACAGCAGATTTACAGTCTGCCCCATTTGGCCACTCTGGAATTTGCCCTAACTCTTGTCACTATTTCAGAAAACGCATTTGCGACAACTTTACTTTTTCTCGACACCCTGTTTACGCTGGAGCCTCTTGTCGGATTCGAACCAACGACCCCGAGATTACAAATCACGTGCTCTGGCCAACTGAGCTAAAGAGGCAGCGTCAATTTGTGCGCCGTTACTGTCGTAAAGCGAGTGCAAAGGTATGGCTTTTTTTTTAACTGCAAAACATTTTGCGCTTTTTTTTTCGAAAAACATCAAAATTCCTGCTTTTTCGCAAAAAAAATAACCTTCAACCATCAAAAAACACATAAAAACCAACAGAGAAAAATAAGAAAAGAAGAATGCAAGAAAACCTGAGACAAACCAACACAATATGCTCGCGAAACAGAAAAAAACAAAGACTCCACACGACACAAAACATACAAAAGATTCCAAAAAAAGCCGAAACAACCACTGCGAACAGCAGACAAACCCGAGAAATACATAAGGGTAAGAATCCAAACACGTTGTATATGCATTTCAGCAACCAGGCATCCCCAAACCCGGATTCACGGCTTAGCAGTTCCAAAATTAGCTATCAAGCATTATACACATAAAAACAGCCACCCCTGAGGGCGGCTGCATATAATGGACAAAAGGAGTTTATCATTTGTTGCGATTCTTCTCCAGCTGCACCTTGACTGCGTCTATCGCTCCAAGAAGAGCATCCTCAAAAGTATCACTTGTCTTTGAAGCAAACAATTCGCCCGCTCCGGTCTGGAAGCGCAGGGCAACCTCCTTGTTGTTTGCAGTCTCGGGCTTAATCAGCTTCATATTCACCTCAAGAGATGTAGCACCCTCGCAAAGCTTTTCGAGCTTCGCAACCTTTTTCTCCACAAATTCGATCAACTGCTGTGATGCATCGAAATGAACAGATTGAATTCTTGTTACCATAATTAAACCTCCTATATATTTAGTTAATACCGGCTCTAGGATGAGCCTTCTCGTAAGTTTTCTTTAGTTCTTCGAATGCAAGATGGGTATAGATTTCAGTTG
This sequence comes from Bacteroidaceae bacterium, assembly GCA_045655845.1. Classification (GTDB taxonomy): domain Bacteria; phylum Bacteroidota; class Bacteroidia; order Bacteroidales; family Bacteroidaceae; genus UBA1189. The sequence goes on along the minus strand of JAZOPX010000028.1, from coordinate 5,591 downwards.
TTGCAAGCCTTTTGTGCCCAAGCAGTTCCTTGACAACACCCAACTCGGCACCATTGTTCAGCATGGCAGTAGCAAACGAATGCCTCAGCACGTGAGGACTACACTTCTTTGCAAAGCAGCATCTTTTCAGCTGCGAATTCACCATTCTGTAAACTGCCGAACGGCTTATACGTCCTCCTTTTGCAGAAAGAAACAATGCCCCAGCCGACTCGTCGGCAAATGATAAACGGACTGCAATGTAGGCCTTGAGTTCACGGTAAAGCTCACCAGCAAACGGAATCATGCGTTCTCGACTGCGCTTTCCGAAGACCTTGATTACTGATGCTGCCATATCCACATCCTTAACATCGAGCCCAACAAGCTCGGAAAGGCGGATACCAGTCCCGTAGAACAGGTGTATTATCATCCTGTCACGACAACCTGCATAATCACTTTCGGCAGGTTCCTCATCAAGCAGACGATCCATATCAGCCTCCTTGACGAACACCGGTAGCCTCTTCCTACGCTTTGGCCCTTGGACCGAGGAGAGAGGATTGCCCTCAACGTAACCTTCACGATACAAATAATCATAGAACGTACGCAACGAACTGAGCCTGCGGCATACGGTAGCAGCCGAAGCTCCGGAATCAATGAGCGAAGCGGCCCACAACCTTACGACATCATGGTCGACAGAAGAAAAAGAAAGAGACTCATCGACACCGGCTATAAAATTCTTGAATGCGCGGACATCCCCCGCATACGCCCTTAGCGTATGCTGCGAGTAGTTCCTCTCGACTCTCAAGTATCCGATGAATGAGTCTACAAACATATTCGTTGCCGAAAGAGAAAGTCTTTCGGCAACGAATATAAATCAGTTTTAATTAAAAAACAAGAAAAGAGGGAAGTTTTTATTCCTCGTTGGCGCGGAGCTTCTGAACATAGATAGCGTGCTCCATCTTCAGTCTCTTGAGCACTGATGGCTTGTCGAACTGCTGACGTGCGCGCAACTCCTTAATTACACCGGTTTTCTCGAATTTTCTCTTGAATTTCTTGAGAGCTCTCTCAATGTTCTCGCCCTCTTTAACAGGTACTACAATCATTTCCTATTTTATTTTTTAGTTTATATTATTTTCACTCTATACAAAATGCGGTGCAAAATTAGGGACATTTTCTTAAACAGCAAAACTTTTCGGCCGTTTTTTGCCGAAAAAATCAAACAGTGCACCTGATTAATGAATCAATCGCACGTGCTTTGTAAAGCAACGTGCGATTTGAACTAGACCAAGAAGCCTTCCACAAGGTTATGCTTGCGTAAATAGCCTCAAAGCAGGAGACACGCAACGACCGAGGTTCCAGCCAATTCAAACACAAAGTCACTGTTACCGCAAAAGTACATGCTGTACGCAGGGCTATGCCGTACATTACTCAACGAACTTGACCTGAAACTGCAGCCATAAATCCGCTTCTTTACTCACAGACGGGACGAACGGGTTGTCCGTAGTAGCGGAGACGGCTTCCCCAAGTGGTAGTTCCTTTATAGAAGCGTAATGAATAGGCATTGTAACAGAGGGTGGCAAACATCGTACTTGACCAGTAATAACCGTTTTTGCCTTTCTCACTGATATCCTTATCCACCCGATAACCAGCAGCGGGAAGAAATATACTGTTACCGTTATTACCAGTCACCTCGTAGCCATTGACCCCATTAACAGAGGTCCACTCCCATGTACAGTTATCACGCAACTCATCCTGTTCTTCCTTTGTGGGCATGCGCCAGCTGCCACCCCAATTTACATGAGCGGCATCATCTTCAGGAGCAAGGACTGCGTTTTCATCTACAGCACCAAAGTTGCTTCTATTGCAATACTTTGTGATTGTGGAATTACTGCCATTGCAATGTACATAGGTACTCCATTCATAGTTCGACTTCTCCTCTGTTTCGCCCCAAGCATAGTAACAACCGTACTCTTCTGGGGCAGTTGCACCGACATTGCAGGTTGCCCACTTGATACCGCTGGGCAAACCAAGGTCAACTGCTTCATAAGTTTGAGAAGGAGCTTCAGGAACATCCGGCAATACTGCATTTGGAATTGCAAATGTCACACTGTCTATCTCGGTAACGGCAATACTGTCAACAACATTATTGTTACGATGAATATACATATATTCGACATTCTCTTGCGCTGTAGCAAACATGCACAGCACAAGACTGAAAAGGGTAATTATCTTTTTCATTTTTCAGGAATTTAAAGCCTGTATTATTAAGATGAATTTTACAAACATATTCAAGCAAAACAAATCGGCGGACTGCATAAGTCCGCCGATTATCATGACATCCCAATACTCAATTAGAGATTAGGATTGATCTTGCTCCACTCCGAGATAGCGGGAACGATGTTCAATGTAACAAGCTCGTCACGCATCTTGCAGAGGTGCTCGTAGCTTGCATCGAGCTTTGCAATCTCATCGGGTGTACCAACCGGCATCTTGTATGAGCAGCCGTTCGCATCGAGAACGGTATCCATAGCCATCATGATATGGTTGTACTTCTCGTTTGAAACGTATGTACCAGCGGGGTAACGGAATGTCTCGCCTCCCATAACAGAACGAATCATCTCAACAGAGAGGTATGAAGGACTCTGGAATGAAGAACGGCCACGGAGCTTGATGATAGCAGCACCGCCCTGTGTAACATCCTTCTTCATCTGCTCCCACTCCTCTGCAGGAAACTCAGCTGTACCGATGAGATCGGTCAACGGCTTGCCCGCAACCTTAACTGCGCTGCCGAACACAGCCATCTGCTCACCGTGGCCACCATATGTAGCACAACCGGTAACCTCGTTCATCATTACGCCAAACTTCTTTGCAAGAGCGTTCTGCAGACGTGTTGAGTCAAGACCTGCGAGTGTTGTCACCTGGCCTGGCTTCAAGCCTGAGTAGAGAAGTGTCACGAGACCTGTAAGATCGGCGGGGTTGAAGATGATTACAACGTGTTTTACATCGGGGCAGTATGTCTTGATATTCTTTCCAAGTTCCTCGGCAATCTTGCAGTTGCCGGCGAGGAGGTCCTCACGTGTCATGCCCTCCTTACGTGGAGCACCACCTGAAGATATGATATACTTCGCATCCTTGAATGCCTCGGCAACATCTGTTGTAGCCGTAATGTTCACATTATCGAAACCACTCTGACGCATCTCCTCGGCAACACCCTCGGGAGAGAATACATCATAGAGGCAGAGGTTGGTTGTAAGACCCATCATGAGAGCCGACTGTGCCATGTTTGAGCCGATCATGCCGGCAGCACCTACAATCACCAATTTTTCGTCTGTCAAAAACTGCATAACTTTAAATTTTAAAGGTTTATATATTATATTACTTGATTTCTATCCGCTGCGAATATAGGGAGAAAAGCCGCTATCCGCAACCGCCATTAACAATATTTAATCGCGCATCAGAGCCCAAGTTCCCTGAATATGCGCACCGTGGCACCGGAATTATGCGACACATATTCACCGGCTGCCCTACCGGCAGCCTCAAGAGCCACCGCATCGGATGCAAAAGCATCCATCCGCTGCCCGAACTCATAGGCACTCGCAACCTCTATACCACCGTCGCACGCCTTGAGGGCCTGCGCCTCCTGGAACTTTTGGTTGTTGGGACCGAAGAATACCGGCGCGCCATACACTGCTGCCTCAAGAACATTGTGTATACCAACGCCGAAACCTCCGCCTACATAAGCAACACTGCCATAACGGTATATCGACGAGAGCAGCCCGAAGCAGTCGATTATAAGGCAGTCGGCTTCGCGCACCTCGTCCATTGTTGCACGCGTATAGCGCACACACCTGCCTGCATACTGTTCCTGGATTGCCTTGACACGCTCCTCGTCCACCTCATGCGAGGCTATTATAAGTTTCCACTCCCTGTGTCCGTTGAAATAGGGCATATATATGGCCTCGTCGGCTCCCCACGAACTGCCGGCAATGAAAACCGGGCGCCCGCCCTCAACAAAGGCCTCTACAAGCGGCAACTGGCGCGCTTGCTCAAGAATCTTGACTACGCGATCAAAACGCGTGTCACCAACGACCGACACCTTCTCGACATTGAGAGTCTTGAGCAGTTCCATCGACTTCTCATTCTGCACGAACAACCTGTCGAAACAATGAAGTGCCAGGCGATACCTTCCGCCCCATGGTTTGAAGAATATCTGGTCCTTGCGGAAAATCGACGATATGCTGTATACCGGAATGTTTCGTTTCTTTATACCGACAAGATAGTTGAGCCAGAACTCATACTTTATGAAGAATGCCATCTCGGGCTTAAGGATATCAAGGAAACGCCTTGCATTCCTCTTTGTATCGAACGGAAGATAACAGACAATATCAGCCTGCTGGTAGTTTTTTGCAGTGTTGTAGCCCGATGGGGAGAAGAATGTGAGCACAACCCTGTATTCGGGATGCTCGGCACGCAACTTCTCTATCATGGGACGACCCTGTTCGAACTCACCAAGCGATGAGGCGTGAAACCAGACATAACGCGTCCCAGGAACGACGCATTCCTTAAGTATCCGGAAGACCTCCTTGTGACCCTGAAGCATCTGTTTTGCCTTCTTGTGCCCGAACAGGGCGACAAGCCTGACAAAGAATATATAGATATATATCGCAAAAGTATACATTACTTAGCCCAATATTGTTATTGCCCTGCGCAGACGCGCAAGAGTTTCGTCCTTACCGATGAGACCGGAGATGTCGAACATCTGCGGGCCCTTGCCCTCACCGACGAGCGCAAGACGGAAAGCGTTCATTATCTCGCCCATACCATAGCCTTTCTCCTCGATCCATTCGTGGACGGCCCTGTCCTGATTCTCAATGGAGAAGTCGTCAAGACGTTCGAGCAGGTCGGCCAGTTCGCCCATTTTCGCTGCTGAATCCTCCTTCCAGCGTTTCTTAGCAGTCTTCTCGTCATACTCTACGGGAGCCACGAAATAGAAGCTGCTTGCGTCCCACAGTTCATGCACGAAATTGACACGCCCCTTCATAAGCGACACAATCTTTTCAAGGTGTTCCATTGTTGAAGAAACTCCGTGTGACTCGACTACAGGCATGAAGATTTCCGCAATCTCCCTGTCGGACTTACGCAGAATATATTCATGGTTGAACCATACCATTTTCTTGTAGTCGAAGCGTGCGCCGGCCTTGCTGCATTTGGCAAGGTCAAACTTGGCAATGAGATCGTCCATGGACATGAGTTCCACATCGTCTCCGGGATTCCAACCCAGAAGGGCAAGGAAGTTGATTACCGCCTCGGGCAGATAGTCGCTCTCGCGGAAACCCGATGACACGGCACCGCTCTTGGGGTCGTGCCACTCGAGCGGGAATACCGGAAAACCGAGACGGTCACCGTCACGCTTGCTGAGTTTTCCGTTACCTTCGGGCTTGAGCAGCAATGAGAGGTGTGCGAAACGGGGCATTGTATCCTCCCAACCGAAAGCACGGTAGAGAAGTACATGCAACGGAGCCGACGGCAACCACTCCTCACCACGAATCACGTGGGAAACCTCCATAAGATGGTCGTCCACGATGTTCGCGAGGTGATATGTAGGAAGTTCATCG
>JAZOPX010000027.1:0-2489 GCA_045655845.1 Bacteroidaceae bacterium | reverse complement strand
CATAAAACTATTCGAGGAGAAGCGAGTGCGCACCGTATGGGACGACAAGCAGGAGAAATGGTTTTTCTCTGTCGTGGATGTCGTGGCTGTATTGACCGATAGCGCCAATCCTACGGACTACCTGAAGAAGATGAGGAAGCGCGATCCTCAGCTATCTGAAGGGTGGGGACAAATTGTCACCCCCCTTTCTGTCCCGACTGCTGGAGGTAAGCAAAAGGTGAACTTTGCTGATACCGAGGGTATGTTTCGCATCATCCAATCCATTCCCTCGCCCAAAGCGGAGCCCTTCAAACTATGGATGGCGCGTGTGGCGGCCGAGAGACTCGACCAGATGCAAGACCCCGAACTCTCCATCAACCAGGCTTTGATGGACTATAAGCGATTGGGGTATTCGGACAACTGGATAAACCAACGACTGAAATCTATCGAGATACGCAAGGAACTCACTGATGAATGGAAACGGCATGGGCTGCAGGAGGGCATGCAGTTTGCTACGCTCACCGACATCATCTATCAGACATGGTCGGACATGACGGCTCGCGAATATAAGCAGTTCAAGGGACTGAAGAAGGAGAACTTAAGAGACAATATGACCAACAAGGAGCTGGTGCTTAATATGTTGGCCGAGTTGTCGACCAAGGAAATCTCGGAAAGCCGTAACCCCGAGACCTTCAGCGAACATCAGCAGATTGCTCGCCAAGGTGGTGAGATTGCACGCAATGCGCGTATGGAGTTGGAGGAGAAGACGGGCAAAGAGGTGATCTCGCCCATGAATGCAAAAGATGGATTGCTCCTCAATAAGACGGAATAGTAGAGTTATGGAGACATTGACAAGACATAAGGAAATTCGGCACCTCGGAGGCGTCTGCATGGTAGGCGCGGTGGTGGCTTTGGCTTTCCTCGTTGAGGTGGGCTGGGGGAGTTTCCCGGTAGGGCTGTTCCGCTTCCCGCTCAACATCTTGGTGATGGCCCTATGGATGGTGTCGCTGACGATGATGTATCGTGGCAGGGCGGGTAGTGCCTGTGCCCGGTTCATGCTCTCGCGCGAGGCTACATGGCTGTCGCTCGGCATGGTGGTGGCCATAGGCATCACCCTCGGTCTGCAACTCAAGCCTTCGTCGACGGCATGGCCCACGGTAGTGTCGCTGCTGTTCGTGCAGAGTCATCTGCTGCTGGTCATCTTGCGTGGCTGGCGAGGTAAACGAGGCATACGATGGCGTTTCTGCCTGACACATATCGGTTTGCTCTTGGCCCTCGGAGCTGGGTTCTGGGGAGCACCCGACCGTGAGCAGTTGCGTGCCCCCGTGCAGCGTTATCCCTCGAACGATGCCTATACCATGGAGGGGGAGGAGAGGCGCTTGCCCTATACCCTCGAACTGAAGGACTTCAGCATCGAAGAGGCTGAGAACGGCACGCCCACGCACTACGAGGCGCAGGTCATGGTGGATGGTACGATGGCGACGCTGCGAGTCAACCACCCCTATGCACGGACGATAAGTGAGAAGATATACCTAATCAGTTTTCCCACCTCACCGCGTGGAGAGCGATATGCCATCCTTGAGATCGTCAGCGAGCCGTGGCAATGGCTCTCGGCAGCGGGCATCATCATGCTGCTGGCTGGCGCGATGATGTTGTTCATACTGGGACCAAGGAAGAGCCACCCTCACCCTCCCTGTGAGGGAGGGGACTCAGGCCTCGCGGAGGAAACACTAAGCATTAACCTCTAAACACTAAAATAAGATTAACGAAAAGATAAACGAAAATCGCGATGCCCGTACCCCCTCCCTCACAGGGAGGGATGGGGTGGGTCTCCTACTACTATTATGAGCTGGAACATATTCCCCTTGTGGGCAGGTATAGTGATGCTGATTGCGGCCACGGCGTCTACATGGGCAGCAATGAAGAAAGAGCACAGCACCGTGGCAGTAGCTACGATGGCGGTGGCTATTCTCGCCATGGGTGGCTTCATCGCCTTGCTGTGGGTTACTCTCGAGCGGCCTCCCTTGCGGACGATGGGTGAGACGCGCCTGTGGTACTCCTTCTTCATCCTGGTGTCGGGCCTGTTCACCTATTCGCGCTGGCACTACCGATGGATCATGCTTTTCGCCACGGTGCTGGCGGGCGTCTTCATCATCATCAACATCGCCAAGCCCGAGATACATGACCAGACCTTGATGCCTGCCCTGCAGAGCCTGTGGTTTGTGCCTCATGTGTCTGTCTATATGTTCTCCTATTCGCTGCTCGGATGCGCCACACTGCTCTCGGTAGTAGCACTGGTGCGACGAAGTACCGACATGGACATGGCCATAGAGAGACTCCTGTATGCTGGTCTAGCCTTCCTCTCGGTAGGCATGCTCACGGGTGCTCTGTGGGCCAAGGATGCATGGGGAGCCTATTGGAGTTGGGACCCCAAGGAGTCGTGGGCGGCTGCCACATGGGGACTCTACCTCACCGCCATCCATCTCGCCCCGAGCGTGATGAATACCTCG
>JAZOPX010000026.1:0-7150 GCA_045655845.1 Bacteroidaceae bacterium | reverse complement strand
CCTTCTTCTCTGCCTTGGGAGCTGGGGGAGTTCCAGAGGGGGCAACCTCGTTGCCTTTCACTGGAGGCACGGTGGCAACAATAATTTTGCCAGCCTCTGCTGTTGCGTTGTTCACTGTGTTTGCACTCTCGATGTTCTTTTTTGTTGTCTCCATAGTTCTATTAATTTAAGGAGTTAATACTATACACCTGTCGCGCGGTGTCCGCTTATTTTGTTATTGTATGCACTTGCTTTATGTCGAAGAGGTGGCACACCGGGAAATAATCCTCTTTTTCGGTCGCGTGTTCTCCTTTGGCCTTTGCCTCGGCCACTCTCTCGCGTTCGGCCTTTGTGGCCTTTGGGGTTGCCCATATCATAAAGGAGGTTTGCCCTTTCTTCACGGTGTAGCCGGCTTTCTTCCACTCCTCAAATGTGCGGAGGTCGGTTGTGCCGTATGTTGTCGCGTAGTAGCCTTTCAGCACCTCGTTCACATTCTCGGCCTCGCCAGTGAGTTCGGCCACCGCTTTCAACTCGCGCGATAACGCGCTCAACTGCTGTCTGCGCTCGATAGCGCGCTGTTTCTTTTCTTCGCTAATTTGTTTCATAACCTTTCTAAATTCCTTTACACATAGTCTCCATATCTCAAACTCGCTTAGCATATCACATACTCGTTGCCGTTGTTCTGAAAAAAGCTGTCTCCGCTTGTGTAGAGTTCAAGCACCTCGCCCTCGGCTGTTGTAAAAATGATGCTCAACTCATAGAGGCTGTTGAAAACCTTGTCAATCTTCGCGCCCTTGAAAAACTTGTTGATGACCTCGAAACCTTGCTTTTTTGTGAATGTCTTGTAACCTTTCATTGCTCTTGTCTTTAATGTTGTTGTGTTGCTTGTCAGTAATTTATCTGGCGGTTAAGCCAGATCCGGTGTGAGCCTTTTAACTTTTTTGCTCCTCACACTGAGCTTTTTTTTTAATTTTTCCGTCGTATATCGCCGACCGTTTGTTTCGCCTTTTGTGGCTGCTTAAAAGTGTCCGACAGCGCAGTGGTGCAAGGTTTTATAGAGAAATACTACCTGAGAGAAAAGAGGTGTGGAGATTTTTAGAGAAACCGGAGGCCTGACCTTGATTAGCGAGATGGCGTAAGTACCTTTGCAGCAAAAAAGGGAAACACAGAACGGTCGCTATACAGAGGATTTAATGAAAAGGCGAAGTGTGAGAAAGAGAGCAAAAATAGATAGCTATGCTATCGCAATAGAAACAAGAACACCCGTGCAGTATTCGGTCTTGAGACTTGATGATGAGACGGAGTAAATACAAACAGGGTACAGAACCGCGAAATACTGTTCATATTGCATATCTGAAAGAAATATGTCAAAAATGAAAGGTATTTCGCCGCGCGCGCCAATAGACAGGCGCTTGAATAACAAAAAATTACCTATAGAAAAAACGGGGAAAATTCGACAAATTTGGATTTTTTCCGCCCCTCGCGAGCGTAATTGAATGAGTATCGAGCAATTACGCGAGCGCCCCGCCGCATTTTATGCGGTTATCCGTAAGGGTACCCCCCAGCGCCCTACGCCACGCGCGCCGATTACCGATTTGAATTTTGCGGAATATGCCGACCGACATCGGTGGTAAGCGCGAACGCGCGCGCATAAAAAAGCGGCGAGGCGATTACCAATCGCCACGCCACCAATAACAACCGATTACCTTTTATCGGGGACAAGCACCTACATAACCCAACTCCACTGTCTGCTGTAAAAAGCGTTCGCAACCGATAGCAAGTGTATCGAAGGCATCGCTGCCATCGGTACGACTTTCGAGCTTATCCTCTTCGGTCTCGGCCAACTTCTCACCGCGTTTATCCTTACCACCATTATACACGCCTGCGGTCTGTATTGAGATGATAAGGTCCTCATTGTTCTCGCGGTTAATTAGAAGATGACGGTTAGCCTTGCCCTGGAGCATACGGTTGATGAGCAGCTGCTTCTCCATATGGTGCATTGGCTTACCAATATAGACATCGTTGACCTCCCAGCCTTGGTTGCGGAAGGCTTCGATGATAACCCAACGGAAGTCCTCATCATTCACGGCATAGTTACTACTTAGAGCCGTGCTGTCGTAATAGAACACGACCTCCTTGCGCTTGTGGTTGCGGTAGTACTTGCAGAAGTCACCGACGAGTTCCACCAGTTTGCGCTCGTACTTAACGAAGAACGATTTAAGTACACGCATATTACGGCCATCAACCACCTGTCCGGCAACGAGCCAGTTGATGTTAGAATTAAAATCGAATGCAATGCAGATAGGGTGCATAGAAGATACATCTGCATCCATCAACGATGACGGTTCCTTTATCTTGTCGAACTGATACTCCAGTGAGTCGAGATAACCAAAGTTAGTTGCCGAATAGTAATTGTGTTCAGTGAGTGAGTTGTAGAAGCCATCGCGAGAGATACCCACGCGCTTGCACATAACAGATGTCTGGAATGTCAATGGCGGCAGGTCGCGCTTCAGCTGGGAGATAAACGCCTCACCGAGTACAGCGAGGTTATACAATGTAGGAGCTTCACGATAGTACACTGCGACAGAACGCAGTTTACAGAGGTCGCGGTTCAGTTGAGTGAGATAGCCCTTTGTGTATTCAGGAACAGGCTTGCCCTCACTCTGCAGCAAGCGCACGCGTTCCTTCACCTTCCATATCTCATAGACAATGCCACGAATGAGGTCAATCGTTTCCTGGTCACATTTGTTTTGGTAATCGAGGAACCAACTACCCTTCTTTGTCAAAGGCATATCACTTGTAATGAGCATACCGTGATGGTAGCTCTTATGGCCGAAGTGTTGGCGATTACCACGATTGGCCGGAAAGGTCTCATCCTTCAACTGTTCAAAGTCAACAAACTTTGCCTCGTCGATATCCAGGGCATCGAAACTGTGCGAGTTAGATGTACCCTGGCGGTCTTGAGATATGATGAAGCCGATAGAACCGTTGTAGAACGAGAGTACATTCTCATAGTTCTCCGGCTTGAAGATAGGTTCGGGCCAACCAAATTTCTTCGGTGGCTTGTGGCCGATACACCAATGAACATCGCGCTTGAAGCCCCACTTCTCCCAATGAACCAACATTGACGGCAATGTATTCGTAAGGGCGCGCTTAGCATTTGGAGACACAAAGCCGGTAATAGAACCAGGCATCCGCTGGAAGTTCCTCAAGTTCCATTGCGCGTGCATCGGTCCTTTGCCAATAGCACGACCGCCTACGACTACAGAGTCTTTAGCACCGATATACATCAGTTCCTGTTGAATGTCGTTAAGATATACTTTCTGTGCCATTAGGGTTCACTTTAAAAATATCGTCCGGGTTGAAATCTTCTTCCTCAAGTTCAATCTCCTGGATATACTCATACTCTTTATTGAAGTCCGCAATCTTCTTACGGACAACATCACGAAGGTTAGGTATCGGTTTGAAACCGGCAACAGATGGGTCATCGGTCGGCACGAAAGCCTGCACAACAATTTGGTCGTAATCAAAGGTGAGTTCATCTTCTTTGTCGAGCTGGGTATATTTGGCGTACTTGTCAGCAGCTGCTGCCATAGCTTTGGCATCCTTGTTGACACGCGCCATTTCATAGGCCTCGTTAATCATTTCGATAAAACGGAAACGGTGGTAGTCCTTCGAGGTCTTCTGGAACTCGCCCAGGAGTAATTTAAGGATTGAGAGGTCAGTATAAGCCTGGCTTTTGCCGAGCTTATAATCCTGTTGCAGTTTGAGAATGATTTCCTTGTCTTTGATGCGAGGGTGCTGCAACCAAAAGTTGTAGAGGTCACGCAAGCGCAGAAGATGCTCCTGTGTGGCGATTGGAAGCCCCAGGCGCTGCATATCTCTTGTATCTGCAAAGAGATGTTCCTTTGCGGTATCTATGATTGCTGGTAGTGGCATATTATTCGTCGATCGTCATATCCTTAACATAGCTTGCCGTGAGTTGAACAGCAAGCGGTGAGCCAACTTTCGCAAGCTCAAGTTCCTGCTTGCGTAGAGCCAACGCGGTGGTCGCTTTGCCTTTGTCATACGCCTTGCGTACAGGTGAGAATTTATTGCTGAGTTCATCACGCAACAAAGTCTCATCGACATCGAGCAGAGCTGCTATATCGCTTACGGGGGTTAATGCCTCGGCAAGCTCCCGAACTTTTTCTATAAATTCTTCAGAGTAGTCCATCGATAGGTAAAGATTTTTCCTGCATCTTGGCAAAGCCCTGTGCAAGCGTGTTATACAGTTCCGGCGAAGATGATATAATTCCGCACTCAAAGCGATTACCGCGCGTTTGGTTCTGTGAGGTAACGACCGCCACCCTGTAGCGATCATTGCCGAGCAAAACGACCTTAGAGTGATTTTCAGCAAGGTGAACAGACTCGAATATAGAAGTGATGAACTTATATAGATGAACAGTTTTCCTTGCCGCTTTAAGGTCGCAGAAAAGAGAGGCCGATGTAATAAGACCCTCTTTCCGTAATCGCCAGATACGGCGCAGGAACTCTTCGGAGGTGGAGAAGGTTGAGATAACAATCTCCGAAGCTCCGATGTGTTCCAAGATAGCGGTTATCACATCGGCCAGCTGGACAGTGTTTGAGAAATAAGCCTGCACAGGTCTATTCTCAAACTGTTCCAACTTGAAAGCCATAAAGTCAAAGGTTTATGCCTAGTTCAGATAATTCGGCAAGAGTGTCGTCACTGATGGGCGCACCGGCTTGCAGTATTATCTTCACTCGTTCTACGATTTTAGCACGAAGAGTCTCTGCTTTCGCTTCATTGCCCTCCTCGATGAGTTTCTTCAACTTACCCTTACCTTCAGAGATGTACTTACGCGCATTGCCAATCTGCGTGGCGAGTTCTGCCGGGTCCACAGGCTGCTCCTCGGTTTTGTTCGGGAAGTTATCTTTCTTATCATCCTCATCTTTAGGAAAAGTCTTTTCCTTAACATAGCCATCGTAAGTCGCAAGAGCCTCACGATAAGCCTTTTCCGCTTCATTAAGAAGTTTCAGTTTTTCATAGCGGTCGCAAGGCTGCTGCTTCTCCATTGCCTTCAGCTCCTCGAAGAGAGCTTTAATTTTAGCGTAGCGTTCGAAGTTGTTATCCCACAACTTCTGAATCTCCTCCGGCAGATCATCGTGGTCGGCACGCTTGCCGGCGTGTTCTGCCTCAGGTTTAGAGAGCAACTGTTCAACTACTGGCACAACCTTCTTTTCCATCGCTACAACCTCGTTGAGAGTCATACCGTCCTGACGGATACGCAGATGTTTCTTCAGCTCATACTCCAGCTTGCCCATCATCTTCTCACCTCGACGAATGATGTTCTGGTGCAGAATACGGTTACGGTTCAGCTGAAGGAGTATTGTAGCACCTTCTTCAAGGTTGCGTTCATTCACGGGCTTATCAAGCCATTCCCTTATCTTTTCAGTAAATTTATGATCCATGGTTTTAAAAATTAAAGGTCGGCAGCAGCCCTAAAGCAACTGCCGACCCACTTACAGACAAAAGCAGTATTAAGAAGTTGTGGCTTCTCTTGCAATCTCACCAGTAGATGTATTAAGCACACCACTATCGAGTGGAATATCACCAGTATAGAAAGGTGCAGGACAAACATCTGACACTTCAATACTGAGAGTAGTACCTGATGCATCAGTTTCCTTTGCACCGGAATTCTGAGCAGGTTTCACATTTGTTGTAAACTTATCGTTACCTAACACGCGAAATTTGCCGGAACGTTCCTGATACAAAAACAACAGGTCCGAGTTATTCGCCATACGTGCAAATCCAGTAGCTTCCTCTGCCTTGCCAGGGTGTTTGAATGTCGCTTTATTCAAGAATGTTCTTGAGTACATTTCTCCCTGAGATTCCGAATCAACATTTGATGAAGCATCATCAATATCAATATACTTGAATTTAGAATCAGCGGCGGGTATAAAGTTACCGACATAAGTGGCTATGGAGCCCATTGATGCACCATCCGCGTCTACATCTGGCAAAATCGGATAAGAAACAATATTCGACTTTGGAATATAATATACGCGGCGGCGTATACCTGGTATTACGACATTTCCGTCGCAAAAGCGCAATGAATCATAAAGATTCGCAGTAGTACAATCCTGTGGCATAGTCTCAAATTTTAAGAGTTGAACAATTTACCGACAAGCAACTTTTCAGGAGAGATAGTCTCGAACTGCACACCGAAGAACATTGTTGCGATGAACTGGAGAACAAAAGCAGAGTGTTTCTCCACTGTAATGTTCTCCTCCTCGCCCTTCTGGTTCACACCCACAAGCATATTGCCAGGAGTACTCAAGTGAATGAAGCCTGAGCCCTTCTTGTTGGCCATAGGAACGAACTCGATGTTCTCGAAGCCCTCGATAACCTTCTTATCATACGAAGTGTTATAAGGTACCGCACCTGTAGTAGCCTTATAGTCCTTCAAGTATGCACGGTAGATAGCGGGGTCACAGTAAAGCTTCAGTTTTGTCTCCTCGAGCAGCAGTTCGTTGCCCGCCTCGCAGAACTGAGTAATCAAATCAACCGCATTGGTCTCATCGATCTTGTCTGTTAACTGGAAAAGGTTACCCTTGGCAACAGAGACATTGCCCTCGGTAATCTCAGTGTTGGTGATAGTGTCGAAGCCATTGAAAAGGTCAATGGTCTTGTCACCGTCAGCCTTACGCACTGCACCCCACAATGCCTTATAGAGGTTATGACCGAGGCGGCCTGCATAGTACGACAACACCTTCTGTACAATCTCTGTGTTCTTCAGAGCCTCTCCCTTTGTGATGGCAGAGCCATAAAGAGACTGAACTACAGAGTTAGGTTTGAACTCGCGGACAACCGAACCGAAGAAGGTGTAAAGAGTGCGACCGTTAATCTTGGTCTCGCTCTGGTCGATACGAGTGTCGGAATATGGTCCGAACTGCATATCACCTTCCAACTGGCCGACAGTCTCGGCATAACGAATACCAGTCCTAAGACTCATGTGCTGAAGTGCTGGCGCCATAGCGTGCACAGGCATCAACAACAACTCTTTGCGCAATTTCTTGGCACCCTTGGCCAAGTCGTCATGTGTAATGTTAACCATAATCAATAGAGGTCTTTTACGCCGTTATACATCTCCTTTGAGCGAGTAACCAC
>JAZOPX010000025.1:0-12953 GCA_045655845.1 Bacteroidaceae bacterium | reverse complement strand
TTGCTGAAGAGGCTTAATTGATAAATCTCTTATAGGAGTGGGCTGAACCACATGGTTCGGCCACTTTGCCGAAATAGCTCAGTTGGTAGAGCAACGCATTCGTAATGCGTAGGTCGCGGGTTCGAGTCCCGCTTTCGGCTCAGAAAAGAAGAATCATCCCCTGTCCTAGGGGGATGATTCTTTCTATACAAGAATTCTTTTCCCGTACTCATAGGCACGACAGATAGCGTTCTCCCCCATCGGGGAGCAATACGACTATTATTTGCCCCTTATATTCGGGCCGCAGAGCGACTTGGCGGGCTGCGTATAGTGCAGCTCCACTACTGAGGCCAGCGAATAATCCTTCCGAGGCGGATAGCTCATTCATGGCACATATAGCGTCAGATTCAGAGACGCTTATTACTTCGTCTACTATGCGGCCATCGTAATTCTTGGGAATGAAGTTGGCTCCAATGCCTTGTATCCCATGGGACGAGGGTTCCCCGCCCGAAAGCAAAGGGGAGGCTGAGGGTTCTACTGCGATGATGCTCACCTTCGGGTTACGTAATTTAAGCGCTCGGCCAACTCCAGTGATGGTCCCTCCAGTACCGACTCCTGCAACAAAAGCAGCTATCTGTCCGTTAGTGTCATTCCAGATTTCCATGCCGGTCGTCTGCTCATGTATTAAAGGGTTGGCTGTGTTGGCGAATTGCATAAGGATAATACTGTCAGGAATCTGCATATGCAATTCCTCAGCTTTAGTCATACAGCCAATCATACCCAGTTTTCCTTCGGTAAGTACCACCTCTGCCCCATATGCAGCAAGTAGTTTACGACGCTCCACACTCATTGTCTCCGGCATGGTAAGTATAAGACGATAGCCTTTGATTGCAGCCACCATGGCAAGTCCTATTCCCATATTTCCACTCGTCGGTTCTATGATCGTACCACCAGGATACAGCCTCTCCCGCTGCTCAGCCTCTTCAATCATAGCCAATGCCGCACGTGCCTTCACGCTTCCGCTAGGATTAAACATCTCGACTTTTGCCACAAGGCGAGACTCTAAACCATATTTCGCGCCATAGTGCGCCAGCTCCACCATAGGAGTATGCCCCACGAGGGCAGTCATATCCGATGCTATCTTCATACCCGTTCTGTTGATTCGCAAACTTACACAATAATCTCTACATAAGCAACATCCATTCAATTGTGTTTGTTTTACAAATCTTTCCTGCAAACACGTCAACAGTTTTTGCATACATAGTGTTAGGACTTCATAAAAATCTCATGTCCGGTGATGCAAATATATTTGTATTATCTTCGCATAACCGATTTTTTACACTAATTTTGCTCTATGAACACAACAATCTTTTCTCCCACGACTTTTGAGGTGGAGCACTATGAGGCAGTAATCCTGTTATTGGGACAACTTACTACGCGCGACATTGAATTCACTCCCGACGATTATCAACGATTGATAACATCGCCGTGCAGCAAATTATTTCTTCTCATACACGACAACAACGTAGCGGGCATGCTCACTTTGGGGATATATCTTAGCCCTACAGGTAGCAAAGGTTGGATTGAAGATGTAGTGATTGCCGAAACTCTGCGCGGCAAAGGATTCGGCCGTATGCTCATAGCACACGCCATCGACTATTGCAAGGAGGTTGACATTTGCACGATATACTTAACCTCTACCCCCAAACGAATAGCAGCCAACGCCTTGTACCAGTCTGTAGGCTTTATTCGCAAAGAAACGAATATATACAAAATGGACATAACAAAATGAGTGCAGGACGACTATATGTGGTACCCACTCCCGTGGGCAACTTAGAGGACATGACATTCCGCGCTATACGCATACTCAAGGAAGCAGACCTAATCTTAGCAGAGGATACCCGTACGAGCGGCATCCTTCTCAAGCATTATGAGATAAAGAACACGCTACAATCTCATCATAAGTTCAACGAGCACAAGACGATAGAACCTCTTGTACAGCGCATGCAGGCCGGTGCCACCATAGCCCTCATCTCTGACGCCGGAACACCAGCAATCAGCGATCCTGGTTTCCTGCTCGTTCGCGAGTGCGTGCGCCATAAAATTGAGGTGCAGTGCTTACCAGGCGCCACAGCATTCGTTCCGGCCTTGGTATCATCTGGTCTACCCAACGACCGTTTCTGCTTCGAAGGTTTTTTACCACAGAAGAAAGGTCGGCAGACACGTTTACTCGCTCTACAAGCAGAACATCGCACAATGATTTTTTATGAGTCACCCTACCGTTTAGTGAAGACTCTCACGCAGTTTGCTGAATATTTTGGTACCGAGCGCGAGGTTGCCGTATGTCGTGAGATTTCCAAATTACACGAAGAGACCATACATGGTAGCCTCACTGAGGTGATAGCACATTTCACCACAACCGAGCCACGTGGTGAAATTGTCATCATACTTAATGGCAGACCCGACACGAAATAACAAAGGTAAACAGACAATGAAGAAGGTTCTATACATCACTTTATCTACCGCATTATTGCTGTGTGGATGTTCCGGGAAGATGCTATCCACTCGAGTAGCGAACAGCACCCCTGTCCCACAAGAAGAGCATGCAGAACAGATAGTCACGGGAGACACCTTGGTAACGGAAGCCTTGGAAGAGTCTCCCATAGAAATACCATATGCTACCATTCCTGAGGAATGGACAAAAATTGAAGACGACTCGCTCGTTGTGCTTGAGAGCATGTCGGGTGAATTGGACAGCCTACTCAACAGTTGGTATGCCCAAACTTTTTTGATGGTCGACACCACTTGCAAGGCTACAACCACCAATCCCATATTCAGCGACACAGTATACACAGATCGTCTGGCCAACCTTCCCTGCATCATTCCCATGGTGTATAACCAGCCCGTCCGAGCCAATATAGACCGCTATGCTACCAAGCTACGCCATCAGGTATCCTACATGCTCGGCATGATGGAGTATTATGAACCACTCATCGAGCAAGCCCTCGATGCGCATGGGGTTCCCAATGAATTGAAATACCTTCCCGTGGTGGAATCTGCCCTCAACCCCATAGCCAGATCTCGCGTAGGGGCGACTGGGCTGTGGCAGTTCATGTATGGTACAGGAAAGGTCTATGGTTTGAAACAGAACAGCCTTGTAGACGACCGCCGCGACCCTGTAAAGTCCACATGGGCTGCAGCCAAATACTTACGTGCTCTCTATGAGCGCTTTGATGATTGGAGCCTTGCCATCGCAGCCTACAACTGTGGCCCCGGCAATGTTAACAAAGCCATCTATCGCTCGGGAGGCAAGACCGATTTTTGGGATATCTACTGGTACCTACCGCGTGAGACACGCGGCTATCTACCCGCCTTCATCGCGGCCACCTACATCATGACCTATCATGCCGAGCATGGCATCTGCCCTATGGACAGCAAGCTCCCCTTGGCCACCGATACCATCATGGTAAATCGACTTCTCCACTTCGACCAAATAGTCGCTGTATGCGATATTGATATGGAGACGTTACGTGGGCTGAACCCCCAATACAAGGAGAATGTCATCCCCGGAAGATTTCAGCCTGGAGCACTGCGCTTACCTGAAGACAAGATACGTGACTTTATTCTCTCGGGTGATAGTATCTACAACTATGAACGCGAGAAATATTTCTCCCAAGAGAAAGTCAAGCTTCTCAAGAATCAGGCCACCAACAGCGGTTTCGTCACGCACAAGATACGTAGTGGTGAATCCCTTTCCACTATCGCTCACCGCTACCGTGTGACCATTTCTGAGCTAAAGCGTTGGAACGGGCTGAAGAGCAACAACATCGTAGCAGGAAAAACATTAAAGATCTACCCGAGATAAAGGAACGCCACCATGAATACCGAAAAGGAACAAACCGAGGAGAGACTCATCAACGAAGCATTCCAAGGACTGATTAGCACCTATCTTGCATCAAAACACCGCAAGAAAGTTGACATCATCACCCGTGCATTCAACTTTGCCAAGCACGCTCACAAAGGAGTGCGCCGTAACTCGGGAGAGCCCTATATATTGCATCCCATTGCAGTAGCCCGTATCGTAAGCGAAGAGATTGGACTCGGCTCCACCTCTATCTGCGCGGCCTTACTGCACGATGTCGTTGAGGATACCGAGTACACCGCAGAAGACATTGCCAACTTGTTTGGTCTCAAGATAGCACAGATTGTCGACGGGCTCACTAAAATATCAGGAGGCATCTTTGGAGACAAAGCATCTGCTCAGACTGAGAATTTCAAGAAACTGCTCCTCACCATGTCGGAGGACATCCGAGTCATTCTCATCAAGATTGCCGATCGTCTGCACAATATGCGCACCCTTGAGCACATGGCGCCTAACAAACAATATAAGATTGCAGGTGAGACGCTCTACATCTACGCACCCCTCGCCTATCGTCTCGGTCTTAACAAGATCAAGATGGAGCTTGAGAACCTCAGCTTTAAATATGAGCATCCTGAGGAGTATGCCGCTATCGAAGAGAAGCTAGCCATGACACAGGCCGAGCGTGAGAAGCTCTTTGCCAATTTCACCGCCCCCATAAAAAACAAGCTCGATGAGATGGGCGTAAAGTATACACTATCGGGGCGCATCAAGTCACCCTACTCCATATGGCGTAAGATGCAGACCAAGCATTTGGCTTTCGATGAGATTTTCGACATCCTTGCCGTACGTATCATCTTCGACCCTAAGAACCCCAAGGAAGAGGCCAACGAGTGCTTCAATATATACATCGCGCTCTCACACCTATATCGTAATCACCCCGACCGCTTCCGCGATTGGGTAAACCAACCTAAGACTAATGGTTACCAAGCACTGCACATGACCCTCATGAGCAACCATGGCGAGTGGGTAGAAGTTCAGATTCGCAGCCGCCGTATGGACGACATTGCCGAGCAGGGTGTAGCCGCACACTGGAAATACAAGGAAACAGGTTACGTTGAGGAAGAGGAGGTTGATCTCAACAGATGGCTCCTTGCCATCAAGGAAATTCTTGACGACCCCCAACCCGATGCAATGGATTTTCTCGATGCGATCAAGCTCAACCTCTACGCCTCAGAGATATTCGTTTTCACCCCCAAGGGCGAAATAAAAACCATGCCACAAGGATGCACTGCACTTGACTTTGCTTTTTCCATACACTCGGTACTTGGCACTCACTGCATAGGCGCCAAGGTAAACCATAAGCTCGTGCCTATGAGCCACGTGCTGCAAAGTGGTGACCAAGTAGAGATACTGACCTCGAAAATACAAAATGTGAAGTCCGACTGGCTTTCCATGGTTACCACGGCCAAAGCGAAGAGTAAGATACAAGGCATACTGCGTCGCGAGGAGCGCACCGCCCATAAGGAGGGAGAGCGTTTGATGGCAGAATTTGTCGAGCGTGAAAGCCTCACGCTCGACGTGCACAATATGGCTCGTCTGTGCCGCATGCATGGATTCAACGAGTATGACCAACTTCTCATAGCTATCGGCCGAGGCTCCATTTCTCTTGGCGATGCCGAGCGCAATGCGATCAAAGGCAGCATCACATCGTCCAATTTCCTCAGCCGCATCTTCCGGAGCAGCAAGAAAGAGGAATCCCCCACCCTCCCTCCTCTATCTGCGACACAAGACATCGACAAGCAGCGTCCCCTCATTCTCACCGATGAGGCCCTACAAAGCAGCTACCGAATGGCTGATTGTTGCCATCCCATTCCTGGCGACGACGTACTAGGCTTTATCGACGACGATGGGCAGATTGTCATCCACCAACGCAAATGTGCCAAAGCCGCCAAGCTCAAGACAGCCTATGGCAACCGTATTGTGGCTGCCCAATGGAGCACTCACAAGCTACTCCACTTCTCGGTATCGATCCATATCAAGGGTATCGATGGCGTAGGCGTTACTAACCAAATTACCAACGTCATCTCCAAAGAGCTCAACGTTAATATGGAGCGCATCCTCATCGAAGCTCATGAAGGAATCTTCGATGGAGACATACGCCTCCGCGTGCACGATGTGGATGACATCAAGGTCATCTGCGACAACCTCAGAAAGATCAACAACGTACGCTCAGTCGTACGCGTTGATTAGGGCCTTGAGACGCAAAATCAAGAAAATCCTAAAGCAAGTTGGCATTTCATCCAGTCTGCACTGACTTCAATCTGTTTCGCCACTTGAAATTAGGATGTAGTTAGGAAAAACTCAGAACAAGTCTTGGTTTTTCTCTCGCCTTACACTAATTTTGCAGAGTTTTTTTAAAATTGTATAGCACATGTTGGTTGTTAATACTATAGAGCAGTTACGCTCATTCCTCGCAGCAGTACGTGCCGAAGGCAAGAGCGTTGGTTTGGTACCCACAATGGGTGCATTGCACGAGGGACACGCCTCACTTGTAGAACGTAGTGTAACCGACAATGACATCACAGTTGTGAGCGTCTTCGTCAATCCCACTCAATTCAATGACAAAGGTGACTTGGAGCGCTACCCACGTACTTTGGAAGCTGACTGCCAATTACTTGAAGGATTAGGAACAGATTGCGTGTTTGCCCCCTCTGCAGAAGAGGTGTATCCCGAGCCCGATACCCGCATATTCGACTTCACTCCCCTCGACAAAGTAATGGAGGGCATCTACCGACCCGGTCACTTTAATGGTGTGGCACAGATTGTGAGTAAGCTATTCATGTATGTCGAGCCCGACCGCGCCTACTTTGGTGAAAAAGATTTTCAACAATTGGCCATCATCCGCGAAATGGTACGTCAAATGCACTTCCAGTTAGAGATTGTGGGGTGTCCCATCGTACGCGAGCAAGATGGTCTGGCTCTTAGTAGCCGCAATGCATTGCTCACCCCCGAGCAACGCCACACAGCATTAGCCATCTCCAAAACACTCTTTGCCAGTGTCGAATATGCCAAGAGCCACACACTTGCCGAAACAAAGCAAATGGTCGAAAAAGCCATTGCTGATACTGAGGGGCTCGAGCTCGAGTATTACGAGGTAGTGGATGGAAACACCTTGCAACCTATATCGACATGGGCCGACACCAGCTACATAATGGGTTGCATTACCGTATACTGCGGAAAGGTGCGCCTAATTGACAATATCCGATACAAATAACTTTTTAAAACGGAGGAAGACAACACATGTTAGTTACAGTACTAAAATCAAAGATACACTGTGCTCGTGTCACTGAGGCCAATCTCAACTACATGGGTAGCATCACCATCGATGAAAACTTAATGGATGCTGCGGGCATGCTAGAGGGCGAGCAGGTGCACATAGTCAACAACAACAACGGAGAGCGCTTCATCACCTATATCATCAAAGGAGAGCGAGGTTCCGGACAGATATGTTTGAATGGTGCCGCTGCCCGTCTCGTGCAGCCTGACGATGTAGTCATCATCATGGCCTATGCGCAGATGAGTCCCGACGAGGCCCGTAGCTTCCGCCCTATGGTCATATTTCCCAAGGCTGGAAACAGATTATAATCCCTTCACCAAAAAAACAACAAAAATAAGCACCGATTGGTGCTTATTTTTGTTGTCACATGTTTACTCGATAGATACATTAATCTATTCTCTTATCTATTGAGAAGCGCGTAATCTTTCTCGAGGTATTCTTTTGAAACTCCACATCCCTGAGCTTCACGCGCTTTACTGCCTTGTATGGAGGCATCTTGGCATTGACGAGCTTGACCTGGTCTTCGAAATATTGTTGAGGGTTGGCAATGCCCTTATGGACGAGGAAGTCGGCATCGGGAAAGATCTCGGCCACGATAGTAATCTTATCCTTCTGTACTCGACTCTCACCGGCATAAACTACCACTTCACTTACACCCTCCACTTTCTGCAGGTCTGCCTCAATTTCTTCAGGATATACGTTCTTACCATTTGAAAGGATGATAAGATTCTTCTTTCGTCCCGTAATGTATATCCATCCCTCCTCGTCGAGTTTGCCATAGTCTCCCGTATGGAAGAATCCATCCTTGTCAAACACCTCAGCGGTAGCCTCGGGATTATTGTAATAGCCAAGCATCACGTTAGGACCCTTGACGCAAATTTCCCCTTCGCCATTTTCGTCCGGGTTGTCAATCTTGACGCGGCAAGCGAGAATGGGTGTACCTACGCTACCAGGTTTGCGATATTTGTTTCGGTTAGCTGAAATGAGCGGTGCACATTCAGTGATGCCATAGCCATTGAGGATAGTAATACCGAGTGAGTCGAATGTGTTGATTATCTCCTCGTCGAGCTTTGCTCCACCACAAATGATGAGTTCAAGCCTACCGCCAAATGCAGAGAGCACGCTTGAAAAAAGTTGTTTTCGAAGGTCTATTCCCACCTTGCGCAAGCAATCGCTCACCTTCATCATCACCTTCAATAATTGTTCCTTACCAGTCTTGCGTGCAGTTGTCCAAATCTTACGGTTCATCACCTCAAGGAATGCAGGAACCAAAATAAGGTGCGTTGGTTGCTGTTCTCTAATTTCGTCACTCACGTGCTTTAGTCCACTAGAAATATAGACCTCGCATCCTTGCGCGAGGTGGCCAATGTAGTTGACCGTTGATCCAAAGGTATGGTGAGGAGGAAGCACGTGCAACGTCTTACGCGTGATGTCGAAGTTATACATTCCAAGCGTCATGTCGAGGCAGATATTAGCTTGAGAAAGCATCACTCCCTTACCCTTACCCGTGGTACCCGAGGTAAAAACAATCGAGGCGAGCTTAGTTACGTCAATCTTGTAGTCGTAGTACGAGTTGTCTTCATTCTTGTATAGTTCATCCCCTTTAGTTTCCAATGCATCTACCGTCGTCAACACCTTGTCGTTCAAAAGCGCCTCGTCGATGGTCGAATTCGGGGCTATAGAGATCAGTAGTTGAGCAGACTTCAGCCCACCCTTTTCAAGCAGTTCCTTTATCTTGGCCTCTGCAGTTCGGCCATAAATGACAGCCTTACATCCCGTAGTGGTGACGATGCCGTCAATATCCTCAATGGGAAGTTCTTTGTCGACGGGTACGGTGACGGAGCCTATGGCCATTACAGCAAAAAAAGAGCAGCACCAACCATAACTATTTTCGCCCACGATGGCTATATTCTCCCCCCTAAGTCCGTTGGAAATGAGTGCCGTACCTAAACTCCTCACGTCGTTACGCCACGTGGCAAAGGTCACTTTCTTGACCTCCTTGTCTGAAGGTTTGTCTTTATACGAAATAGCTATACTGTCCGGAAAGTTCAGAGCAGCTTCCTCCACGAGCGAACGTATATCGTCGATAAAGGTCGTTTTGTAGATAGGATAATTTTTGTTCATAGTCAAGTTCTTATACTGAGAATATTCTCTATTTTCATTTCGAGCCGTAAAGGTACGAAAAGAGAGTGAGAAAACAAAGCTTGCTTTGCTTTTTCACCGCACAAAGAAAATCCCATGCCATTAGAAGTTGCCCTCCGTAAGGTGATTAATAGTTTGCGACGCAAGACAACAAAGGTGCCAAAGCATTTTCATTCATTCCTTTCTTAATACGTCGCTACTCTCGACACAAATATTGGGATTTTCACACATTCATCGGTTGAGATTTTGTAGTTCGCCCGCTTTTTTATAATTTCGCTTCCAAATGCATACATTATGAGCGAAGAAGATTTCAGTAAGGTTAACGAAGGTGAAGACTTGGACGAAAAGGTGGAGGTAAGTAGCAAAGAGCATGCCCACTACCAACCGAAGAAGGAGGATGGCGATGACGATACAGTAAAGTACCAGCTCTCGGGCATGTACCAGAACTGGTTCTTGGACTATGCGTCGTACGTAATCCTGGAGCGTGCCGTGCCACACATCAACGACGGCTTCAAGCCAGTGCAACGACGCATCCTGCACTCGATGAAGGAGAAGCACGACGGACGCTACAACAAGGTGGCCAACCTCGTGGGCCATACCATGCAGTACCACCCCCACGGCGACGCCTCTATCGGTGATGCGCTGGTGCAGTTGGGACAGAAGGAACTGCTCATCGACTGTCAGGGTAACTGGGGTAACATGCTCACGGGCGACGGTGCCGCCGCTCCGCGTTACATCGAGGCCCGATTGTCTAAGTTTGCGCTCGACGTGGTGTTCAACCACAAGACCACGGAGTGGAAACTCTCCTATGACGGCCGCAACAAGGAGCCTATAACACTGCCGGTGAAGTTCCCCCTGCTACTCGCACAGGGCGTGGAGGGTATCGCCGTAGGTCTCTCGTCAAAGATCCTGCCTCATAACTTCAACGAGCTGTGCGATGCCGCCATCAGTTACCTCAAGGGTGAGGAGTTCGTGCTCTACCCCGACTTCCAGACGGGTGGCTTCGTCGACGTGGCCCGCTACAACGACGGTGAGCGTGGCGGAGCGGTGCGAGTGCGTGCCCGCATCAACAAGGTGGACAACAAGACGCTGGCCATCACGGAGATTCCCTATAGCAAGACTACCACTACGCTCATCGACTCCATACTGAAGGCTGCCGAGAAGGGCAAGATCAAGATACGCAAGGTGGACGACAATACGGCTGCCGAGGTGGAGATTCTCGTACACCTGGCTCCGGGCGTATCATCGGACAAGACCATCGACGCGCTCTATGCCTTCACAGACTGCGAGATCAGTATCTCGCCCAACTGCTGCGTCATCGACAACAACAAGCCCCACTTCATCGGGGTGAGCCAGGTACTACGCAAGTCGGTGGACAACACGCTATCGCTCCTGCGACAGGAACTGGAGATACGCAAGAACGAACTCCTCGAGCAACTGCACTTCGCCTCACTGGAGAAGATATTCATCGAGGAGCGCATCTATAAGGACAAGAAGTTTGAGCAAGCCCCCACGATGGATGCCGCCTGCGAGCACATCGACGAGCGACTGACCCCCTACTACCCCACCTTCATCCGTGAGGTGACGAAGGAGGACATCCTCAAGTTGATGGAGATCAAGATGGCCCGCATCCTGAAGTTCAATAAGGACAAGGCCGACGAACTGATGGCCCGCATCCGTGCCGAGGTAGAGGAAATCGACGGCAAACTGGCCAATATGGTGGGTGTGACCATCGACTGGTTCACCATGCTCAAGACAAAGTACGGAGCCGAGCATCCCCGCAAGACAGAGTTGCGCAACTTCGAGAACATCGAGGCCGCCAAGGTCATCGAGGCCAACGAGAAACTCTACATCAACCGCGAAGAGGGCTTCATCGGCACCTCACTCAAGAAGGACGAATTTGTCACCAACTGCTCATCGATCGACGATGTCATCCTCTTCTACAAGGATGGCCGCTACAAGATCGTGCGTGTGGCCGAGAAGATGTTCGTGGGTCCTGGCGTGCTGCACGTGGGCATCTACAAGAAAAATGACAAGCGCACTATCTATAACGTGGTCTACCGCGACGGACGCGGTGGCCCGCACTATATCAAGCGTTTTGCCGTGACGGGTACCAACCGCGACCGCGAGTACAACCTCACCCAGGGCAAGCCCGGCTCACGCATCGCCTACTTCACCGCCAACCCCAACGGAGAGGCTGAGATCATCAAGGTACAACTCAAGCCCGTGCCCAATCTGCGTAAAACGGTCATCGAAAAGGACTTCAGCGAGATCGGCATCAAGGGACGTGCTTCGATGGGCAACCTGCTCACACGTCTGGAGGTACAGCGCATCGGGCTCAAGGCACATGGAGCCTCCACGCTCGGCGGCCGCAAGGTGTGGTTCGACCGCGACATCCTGCGCCTCGACTTTGACGGACATGGCGAGTATTTGGGCGAGTTCCACAGCGACGACCGCATCCTGGTGGTTCTGAAGAACGGCGAGTTCTATATCACCGACTTCGATGCCAACAACCACTACGAGCCGGACATCCTCTATATCGAGAAGTACAATCCCGACAAGGTGTGGACAGCCATCGTGAAGAACGCCTCACAGAAGGGATTCTACTATATCAAGCGCTTCCTCATGGAGGCTACGCCCAAGAAGAACACCTTCGTGGACGAGCACAAGGACAGCAGCATGGTACTGCTCACCTGCGAGACCTATCCGCTCATCCAGGTCAACTTCGGCGGCGGCGACAGTTTCCGCGAACCGCTCGTCATCGATGCCGAGGAGTTTGCCCTCATCAAGGGCTTCAAGGCCATCGGCAAGCGCGTGACCAACTTTGAGGTGGCAAACTTCGAGGAACTGGAGCCTACACGCAAGCCCGAGCCTGAGGAGACCGAGCAACCCGAAGAGCCCGAGACGACCGAAGAGACAGGGACTCCCAATGACTCCACTACCGAGCAGCTAAACTTATTTGAGGGAGAGTAGTCCATGAAGAGAGTTGCCATACAAGGATTCGAGGGTTCATACCACGATATTGCCACACGCCTCTTCTTCAAGGATGAGGAGACAGAACTCATCTGCTGCGAGACCTTCGACGAAGTGTTCGCCACCTTGGCCTCGGACAACGACGCTATAGCATTGGTGGCCATCGAGAACACTATCGCAGGCAGCCTGCTCCACAACTACGAACTGCTACGCAATAGCGGGATGGTCATCGTGGGCGAACAGAAGCTACGCATTGCACACTGCGTATGTTGTTTGCCCGACGAGGGTTGGGACGACCTGCATGAGGTCCACTCACACCCCGTGGCATTAGCACAGTGTGAGGCCTTCCTGCAGAGACATCCCCAGCTAAAAGCAGTACAAGCCGAGGACACTGCCCTAAGTGCCAAGGAAATCAAAGAGAAGCAACTGAGAGGTCACGCGGCCATCTGTTCCACCCACGCCGCCAATCTATACGGTATGCGCATACTGCAGGAGAACATAGAGACCAACAAGCACAACTTCACCCGCTTTCTTGTAGTAGCAGACCGCTGGAGAAACGATGAATTAAGTATCGACACAATAAGTCACCAAGCCAACAAGGCCAACATCGTATTCTCACTGCCTCACGAGGAGGGAAGCCTCTCAGCAATACTCTCCATA
>JAZOPX010000024.1:0-24115 GCA_045655845.1 Bacteroidaceae bacterium | reverse complement strand
ACTTCTTGGGATAGTCGATGGTGTAGTGGAGGCCGCGGCTCTCCTTACGCTCCATAGCCTGGCGGGTGATGAGGTAGCCCACGTTGATCATGTTGCGCAACTCGCACAGTTCGCGCGTAGCCTTGCTGCGCTTGAAGAGGGCTTCGGTCTCCTCGTAGAGGATGTCGAGGCGGTTCCACGCACGCTTGAGACGGGTGTTGCTACGCACGATACCTACGTAGGATTCCATAATCTGATTGACCTCCTTCATGCTCTGCGTGATGAGCACGCGTTCCTCGGTAGAGATGGTTCCCGCGTCGTCCCACTCGGGGATGTCGTCATTGTAGTCGTAGCGGTCAAGGACGCTCAGGGCATGCTTGGCCGCCGCATCAGCATAGACGATGGCCTCAAGCAGCGAGTTGGAGGCGAGGCGATTGCCGCCATGCAGGCCCGTGCATGAACACTCGCCGATGGCGTAGAGGCGGCGTATGCTGCTCTGGCCGTCGAGGTCTACGGTGATGCCACCGCACAGATAGTGGGCCGCAGGGGCCACGGGGATATAGTCCTTGGTGATGTCTATGCCGATGGAAAGGCACTTCCTATAGATGTTGGGGAAGTGGGCCTTGGTCTCCTCGGGGTCCTTGTGGGTGACGTCGAGGTATACGTGTTCGTCGCCGCGCGTCTTCATCTCATTGTCGATGGCGCGGGCCACGATGTCGCGCGGGGCGAGTGAGAGGCGAGGGTCATACTTGTGCATGAATTCCTTGCCATCCTTGGTGCGGAGCACGCCGCCATAGCCGCGCATGGCCTCGGTGATGAGATAGGCAGGACGGCTGCCGGGGCAGAACAGTGCCGTGGGGTGGAACTGGATGAACTCCATGTCCTTGACGGCTCCCTTAGCACGGTATACCATGGCGATGCCGTCGCCCGTAGCGACGAGCGGATTGGTCGTCTGGCCGTACACCGCCTCGCAACCGCCCGTGGCCATCACGGTCACTCGGGAGAGGAAGGTGTCGACCACGCCAGTAGCCTCATCAAGCACGTAGGCTCCATAGCAGCGGATGCCCGAGGTGGGGCGCGTGATGGTGAGACCCATGTGGTGCTGGGTGATGATCTCGACAGCAAAGTGGTGGGTGAAGATGGTGATGTTGGGGTGAGCCTTGACGGCCTCGATGAGCGAGGTCTGTATCTCGGCACCCGTATTGTCCTTGTGGTGGAGGATGCGGAACTCCGAGTGGCCACCCTCCTTGTGGAGGTCAAAGTCGCCCTGCTCATTCTTGTCGAAGTCGACTCCCCAGCGGATGAGTTCCTCAATCTGGGCGGGACCGCCCTTGACCACCTTCTCCACGGCAGCAGGATTGCTGATGTAGTCGCCGGCAATCATGGTGTCTTCGATATGCTTTTCGAAATTGTCGACCTTGAGATTGGTCACCGAGGCAATGCCGCCCTGCGCGTAGTAGGTGTTGGCCTCTTCGAGTCCTGCCTTGCAGATGAGGGCCACTCTGCCCTTGTGCGCCACCTTGAGCGCGAAACTCATACCGGCCAGTCCCGAGCCGATAACAAGAAAGTCGTATTTGTGTACCATGGTTGAAGTTACTTCTAAAATAAGTCCAAACAGATTCTTAATGGATGCAAAGATAAGTAAAAAAACGAGAGTTGTGCCATTATATCGAATAAAAGGGCTATATTTGCACTTACGACCAAGGCCAAGGGCCCGTTGCTAATAAAATCTTATCATGAATACCATACAGAATAACTATTGCGTCATCATGGCTGGCGGTATCGGAAGCCGTTTCTGGCCACAGAGCAGAGTGAAACGCCCCAAACAGTTTATCGACTTCTTCGGCATGGGCAAATCGCTCCTGCAGCAGACCTACGAACGCTTTGCCCGCATCATCCCCAAGGAGAACATCATCGTATCGACCCACTCGGACTACTCGGCTCTGGTGTGCGAACAGCTGCCCGAATTGGCTCCCGAGCAGATCCTGCACGAACCGGCACACAAGGGTACAGCCCCGAGCATGGCCTTTGTGGCCTACCATATCCGCACGCTCAACCCTGAGGCCAACATCGTGATGGCCCCGGCAGACCAAGTCATCTTGGACGAGGAACGCTTTGCACAGGACATGCTGAATGCACTTGCCCATGTAGCCAAGCACAATTGCCTACTCACGGTGGGCATACGCCCCACTCACCCCGAGACGCGCTACGGATACATACAGATAAGCCATGAGGCTGAAGACGGATTCAGCAAGGTCAAGACCTTTACCGAGAAGCCTGAGAGCGAATTTGCCCGCATCTTTGTGGAGAGTGGCGAGTTTTATTGGAACACGGGCCTGTTCGTATGGAACGTGAACACCATCATAGACACCATGAGGCAGATGCTCCCCGAGATGAATACCCGCCTCGAAGCCATCTTCAGCCAAGAACCCAATCGTGACAAGCGCCGATCAGCATTGTATGAGTGCTACGAGTCGTTCCCCAACATATCTGTCGACTATGCCGTCATTGAACGCTCGTCTAACGTGCATATGCAGGTGGGTACCTTCGGTTGGGCCGACATGGGACGATGGGACGATGTATACCGCTACTCGAGCAAGGATGCCGAGGGCAACGTCACACACGGAGGAAAGGCAGAATACTATAACAGCCGCAACAACCTCGTATCGGCAGCACCAGGCAAGGTCGTTATCCTGCAGGATCTCGAGGGATACCTGGTGAACGATAATGAGAATGTACTAGTCATATGCAAAAAGGACGAGGACGACGACTTCAAGAAATTCAGAACCCACGTGATGCTCAAGTACGGAGAAAAATACATGTAAGGGATTTTGTTATTTCAAAAAAGTTACCTACCTTTGCAAGCACACAAATGACCTGAAGGGTTCCGACATGGCAAGTGTCGGGATTCTTTTTTGTTTGGCTCAAACGAAAAAGGTACTTTCGTGTTAATGAGAAGATAAACAACAATAAATAAAATAAATAAAAGAATAGACTATGGCTTATATGTCACAAGAAGGCTACGACCAACTGTTAGCCGAACTCAAGAGATTGGAGAGCGTAGAACGCCCCGAGATTTCACGCCAGATCGCTGAAGCACGCGACAAGGGTGACCTGTCGGAGAACGCCGAATACGATGCTGCCAAGGAAGCGCAGGGCATGCTCGAGATGAAGATTAACCAACTGAAGCTGACCATCAGCGAAGCGCGTATCATCGACACCAGCAAGCTCAAGACCGACACCGTGCAGGTACTCACCAAGGTAGAACTCAAGAACGTGAAGACAGGCATGAAGATGTGCTATGCCATCGTGCCCGAGAGCGAGGCCAACCTCAAGGCTGGCAAGATCTCGGTGAACACCCCCATCGCACAGGGCCTGCTCGGCAAAAAGCCCGGCGACGTGGCCGAAATCAAGACCCCTGGCGGTATGATTAGCCTCGAAGTACTCAGCATCAGCATCGCATAACACTATGGCAAGCATATTCAGCAGAATCGTGGCAGGTGAGATTCCCTGCTACAAGGTAGCCGAGGACGACAACTACTTTGCCTTCCTCGACATCAACCCCATGGTAAAGGGACACACCCTCGTCATCCCCAAACGTGAGGTAGACTACATCTTCGACCTGGAAGATGAGGAGTTGGCCGGCCTGCACCTCTTTGCCAAGAAGGTGGCAGTGGCACTCAAGGCGGCCTTCCCCTGTCAGCGCATCGGCATGGCCGTACTGGGCATGGAGGTACCCCACACGCACATCCACCTCATCCCCTTGCAGAAGGAAAGCGACATGCTCTTCAGCAATCCTAAGCTGTCGTTTACTCCAGAGGGGTTTGCAGAGATTGCAGAAGCGATCAAGAAACAGCTTTAACTCTTTGACGAGGCATCTTGGGCGTAGCGAACCGGTTCACCACGCTCAGGACGATAGTCTATAAACATACGAGGCATCCCATGCGCTACCTACGCAACACCAGCACCGACGTCTACTTCAACATGGCGTTCGATGAGTATGCCTTAGAGCAACTGCCGCTCGATGAGCCACTCTTCTTTCTGTGGCAAAATCGATCGGCAGTTATCATTGGCATCAACCAGAACGCCTATGCAGAAGTCAACATCGACTACCTTGACCAGCACGACATCTCCCTAGCACGCCGCATCACAGGGGGTGGAGCAGTATACCACGACCTGGGAAAC
The DNA here is from genome assembly GCA_045655845.1 of Bacteroidaceae bacterium. Taxonomy (GTDB): domain Bacteria; phylum Bacteroidota; class Bacteroidia; order Bacteroidales; family Bacteroidaceae; genus UBA1189. The sequence goes on along the minus strand of JAZOPX010000024.1, from coordinate 19,951 downwards.
TTGAACTACACCATCGTGGGGCGCAGCTCTGACATCGAACGCGACTATCCCGAGTATGCCCGCCACATGCTGAAGGCCCTGCAGGCATTGGGTGTACCAGCTGAGCTCTCGGGGCGCAACGACATCCTCGTAGATGGGCGCAAGGTATCGGGCTATGCCAAACGGGTCTACAAAGACCGCCTCATGGTGCACGGCACACTGATGTACGACGTCGACCTGGAGAAGCTGACCCGTGCCCTCACGCCACCCACCGAGAAGCTCCTCGCCAAGGGCATAGCCTCAGTAAGAAGTCGCGTAACCAACCTGAAGGAGCACCTCCCCGACATCGCGAGCATCGAGGCACTCGGGCAAGCGTTGGAGCAGCACCTCTCGCGCCAATACCAAGACGAGGAATACCTGCTCACCGAGGAGCAACTAACAGAGATACGCGCCATAGCAGCAAGCAAATTTGCCACCAACGACTGGATCTATGGCCGAGCACCCGGCAGCACCATGACATACGCCCGCCGACTTCCCTGCGGGCATGTGGAGGTGAATCTGGATATCAGGAAGGGACATATCGAGAGCTGCAGCATAGGTGGGGACTTTATGGGCAACTCCCCCATCACCGCCGTCGAAGAACGGCTCAAAGGGTGCCTCTACGAGCGAGCAGCACTGCAACAGCGACTTCAGGGATTCGATATACAGAGCCATCTTGACAACACGTCGGCCGATACATTCATCAACCTACTTTTCAACATCCAAGACCATGACTAAACGCCAATCCATACTTACCATCGTCAAACTGCTCCTCTTCTACGTCGTCTATCAGCTGGGGTTTAGTGCTGTGTGCGCAGGCATAGCACGCCTCATACCGATGAGTCCGGGCACGATGGTGTCACTGGCTATGGTAGCCTCGACCATCGTGATGACATGGCATCTGATACGCTTCGGCTACGTACATCTCGCAGATGACCGATACAAAGAGGTAAACCCCTCGGTACTGGGAGTTTCGGTCGTGTTCATCTTCTCGGCCACCTACGTGCTCAATCTGCTCATCGAGCAGGCTCATATCCCAGACATGATGGAAGACACCTTCATGGACATGAGCCGCAATCCCTTCGGCATCCTCTCCATCGGCCTACTGGCTCCAATACTTGAGGAACTACTCTTCCGCGGGGCCATTCAGGGATGCCTGCAACAGACCCTAAAAAGCTCGTGGGCAGCAATCATCATGGCATCGCTCATCTTCGGCATTGTACACATGAATCCTGCGCAAATACCCTTCGCCTTCCTCATGGGCACCATATTCGGTTGGCTCTACTACCGCACAGGGAGCCTGCTTCCAGGCATCGTAGGCCACGTGCTCAACAATTCTATAGCCACCCTTAATATGCTCCTTTATGGCAACGCTACCATCGAAGAGCAAGTAGAGAGCCCCACCACCATGTGGTTTGTGGCTCTTGTATCCACCATCCTGTTTGCTGTCACCGCCCGATGGCTCCATCGAGCCTTAAAGAGATAGCTTGTAAGCAAAAAAAGCAGTGAGCCATATCCCTATAAAAGGTATGGCTCACTTTCCTTTTCTTAGTATATCAGGATTTAGAACTGTCCCATTAGTTCATCAATGGTCATCGCGCCCTGCTCACCACTTACCATATTCTTCACCGAGAGTTGACCACTCTGCATCTCGCTCTCGCCCACCATCACGACGTAGGGGATGGCGTGATCGTTGGCAAAGGACATCTGCTTCTTCATCTTCACGCTATCGGGGTAGAGCTCGGCAGCGATGCCTGCAGCGCGGAGCTTGGCCACAAGGGGAAGACAGTAGGCGGCCTCGGCAGCACCGAAGTTGACGAACATCAACTGTGTGCCGCGGGCTGCGCTCTTGGGATAGAGATCGAGCTGGTTGAGCACGTCGTAGATGCGGTCGGCACCGAAGGAGATACCCACGCCTGATACGCCAGGCATACCGAAGATGCCGGTGAGGTTGTCGTAGCGGCCACCACCCGAGATGCTGCCAATCTGCACGTCGAGGGCCTTGACCTCAAAGATGGTACCCGTGTAGTAGTTGAGTCCACGAGCGAGGGTAAGATCTACCTCTACCTCGTTCTTGATGTCGAGATGGGCAAGACTGCTAAGCACAAACTCCATCTCGTCGACACCCTTAAGGCCCGTCGCGCTGGAAGCGAGCACAGTGCGCAAGGTGGCGAGCTTGCTCTGGTTGTCGCCACTGAGCTGAATGATGGGCTGGAGGGTCTCGATAGCCTCGGCAGGGATGCCCTTCTCGGCCAGCTCGGCATTGACATTGTCGAGACCTATCTTGTCGAGCTTGTCGATGGCTACGGTGATATCGACAATCTTGTCGGCCTGACCGATAATCTCGGCAATACCAGTAAGTATCTTACGGTTGTTGATCTTGATGCTCACGCGGATGCCGAACTTCTGGTATACGGCATCAATCATCTGCACGAGGTCGACCTCATTGAGCAGTGAGTCGCTGCCCACGACATCGGCATCGCACTGATAGAACTCGCGGTAACGGCCCTTCTGCGGGCGGTCGGCACGCCACACGGGCTGTATCTGGAAGCGCTTGAATGGGAACGAGAGCTCATCGCGGTGAGCCACCACGTAGCGGGCAAAGGGCACGGTGAGGTCGTAGCGCAAGCCCTTCTCGCACACCTTGGCCGCAAGCTTCAAGGCATTGCGCTCAAGGAGATCCTCATCAGATACCTTGCCGAAGCTGTCGCCCGAGTTGAGTATCTTGAAGAGGAGCTTGTCGCCCTCCTCGCCATACTTACCCATGAGCGTAGAGAAGTTCTCCATCGCGGGAGTCTCGATGGGTTGGAAGCCGAAGGTGTAGAACACCTCACGAATCGTATCAAATATATAGTTGCGCTTCGCCATCTCAGCGGGTGAGAAGTCGCGCGTACCTTTAGGTATACCAGGTTTTGTTGCCATTGTAGTCGTCTGTTTTAGATAATTATATTAGTCTCTACGTCCCATGTATATCATCACATAATATACCAACGTAGCCAATGAACTGAGCGCAGCTACCACATAGGTATAAGCCGCTGAGCGCAGGGCACTCTCAGCATCGCGATGATTGTATGAGGAGGTGATGCCCGAGCGGTCGAGCCATGCCAAGGCACGCTGGCTGGCATTGATCTCCACGGGCAAAGTAATAAAACTGAACAAGGTGGTCAGAGCAAACAATCCGATGCCGAACAGCAGCACTTCGGGGAAGCTCTCTACCATAAAAATGCCTGCAAGCAGTATCCACGACACCCACTTAGAGGCAAACGAAACGGCAGGGACAAGAGCTGAGCGCATCTTCAAGGGACCATATGCCGTAGCATGCTGCACGGCATGACCACACTCATGAGCTGCCACAGCGGCTGCAGCCACGCTGCACGATGAATACACATCGCGACTGAGGTTGACGGTATGGTCAGTGGGATTGTAGTGGTCGGTGAGATGTCCCTCTACACAGGTTACCTTGACATCATAAATACCGTTGTCACGCAACATCTTCTCGGCCACATCGCGACCGGTCATACCTCCGCCAACGGGTATCTTGGAGAATTTCTTGAACTTACTATTCAAATTGGCCTGCACGATGTAACTGAGCAGGGAGATTCCTATGAATATTATCCAAATAGGTGCCATTGAGTCTTAATTTTCAGTATTAACAAACGTTGTTTTATATAGTTCCTATTCTTTGTTCGGTAGTTAGCGATACGTCCCTCGGTAGTTAGCGAGGATTGCATCGCTAACTACCGAGGGATGGCGCGGTAACTACCGAGGATTCAATCGTTATAACGCTCGATAGTCTGATCACGGTCGGGACCGACAGAAACGATCTTGATGGGGCACTCCAACTCTTCCTCGAGGAATGAGATGTAGTTGTTGAACTCTTCGGGAAACTCCTCCTCAGAGGTCATCTTGGTCATATCGCACTGCCAGCCGGGAAGTTCTGCATAGATGGGCTCTACCTCGCCTTCGATTGAGTAGGGGAACTCCTCAGTCTCCACTCCATTGATGCGGTAAGCCACGCAGGCCTTGATGGTCTCGAAGGTGTCGAGCACGTCGCTCTTCATCATGATAAGGTGGGTAACACCGTTGACCATGATAGAATACTTCAACGCTACGAGGTCGATCCATCCGCAACGACGCTTACGGCCAGTAACCGAACCAAACTCGTGACCGAGGGTGCAGAGCTTGTCGCCTGTCTCGTCGAAGAGCTCGGTGGGGAAGGGACCGCTACCTACACGTGTGCAGTAGGCCTTCATGATACCGTATACGTTGCCAATCTTGTTGGGAGCAATACCCAAGCCCGAACAAGCACCAGAGCAAATGGTGTTCGAAGAGGTCACGAAGGGATATGAGCCGAAGTCGATGTCGAGCATGGTGCCCTGTGCACCTTCACAGAGGACGCTCTTCTCGGCCTTGAGCAAGTTGTTGATTTCGTGCTCGCTATCTACCAAGGGGAACTCGCGGAGATACTCGATACCTGCCATCCACTCCTTCTCAATCTCTGTGATGTCGTATTCGTAGTTCATGCTCTTAAGGATCTCCTCGTGGCGAGCCTTTGCCTTGGCATAGATGGCGGGGAAGTCGCCGAGGATATCGCCTACACGGAGACCATTTCGGCTCACCTTATCGGTATAGGTGGGGCCGATACCCTTACCTGTGGTACCTACCTTTGCATCGCCCTTGGCAGCCTCGTAGGCAGCGTCGAGAACGCGGTGTGTAGGCATGATGAGGTGTGCCTTCTTTGAGATATGAAGACGCTCCTTCAAGGGATGACCTGATGCTTCGAGCGCCTCGGCCTCAGCCTTGAAGAGGGCGGGGTCGAGCACTACGCCGTTACCAATGATATTCACTTTGTCGCCCTGGAAGATACCTGAAGGGATAGAGCGGAGGACATACTTCTGACCCTCGAACTCGAGTGTGTGACCCGCATTGGGACCGCCCTGGAAACGGGCTACCACATCGTAGCGCGGAGTGAGCACATCAACTACCTTACCTTTACCTTCGTCGCCCCACTGGAGGCCTAACAATACATCTACTTTCATACGTATATTATTTGTTGTTTCTTTGTTCTCTTAATTGCTCTTTCAGCTGTTCCCTTAACTTGCGTTCCTTGGTCTCGCGGCGGCGCTTGGCTGCCATGCACTTGGAACAGGTGCCATACATGTACAATGAGGTGTGGTCGATAGTAAAGCCCTTACTATGGGCATTCTCGATAACCTGACGCAACTTGTCGTCCTGCACTTCGGTCACACTGCCACAAGAGGTACAGATACGATGAAAGTGAGTAGTCATGTTGTATGACTTCTCGTACTGCGCACTATTGTCAAACTTGTGGCGGATAACCAAATGAGAATCGGTGAGCAGATCCATGGTATTGTAAAGCGTGGCACGGCTCACATGGAACTTACTGGCATTCATTATGCCCATCAGCTCCTCTAGGGTAAAGTGCCCCTCTATGGAATATATAGTATCAAGAATCGCAAAACGCTCCTGCGTCTTACGAAAACCTTTGTTCTGCAGATACTGCTCGAAGGTTCCACGTACCGTTTCCTTTACCTTATCCTCCATAGTACACGTAAAGTAGCAAACAAAGGTAAAGAAATAATTTGAAAAAACTCAACAAATCACGGAGATTTGTTGAGTTTTATAAGGTTTTAATAAAATGTCGGATAGAATGTCCGCGGACAAGGCTTATTCGATGGGTTGGCGTGCCGATTCGACAATGTGACTGGGCACCTTGTCCACCTCTTTGTGTACACGCACAAACTTCTGCACCTCGGGAGTAGCCTCCTTGTCGTTTGCGACCTTGACCGTCCAGGTCATAGACTCCTCATAGAAATCGGTAATAACATACTCATTACCCCATGCACCTTGCTCATAGTCATAAACTCCGCTGATAACATCACCGACACGCCAATCATACTCCAACTCATAAGTGCCGGTGTACAAGACGGGGTACATGGAGTTGGTATTCTGATAAATCTTGAAACCATACTTGCGGTCGAGCACCAGGTATACGTATGTGCCATCAGCAAGTGCACTTCCATTAATCTCGGCGAGCTGCCATGTGCCTGCCAGATAATAGGGCTTAACCTCCAAGGTGTCGGGGGCATCTATCGTGTCGTCACATGCGGTAAACAAAGCCACCGCAAGCAGTAGCAATAAGTTGGCTATCTTCTTCATATTTTCTGTTTTTATTTTCTTATTTCTATCATTCCTCAATTACAATATATAGCGTGCGCTCCGAAAGCCTCCCCCCTACTCCTTCAACAATCAATGGCGCACGAAGCAGCTCCTCCTTGGGCAACTTGTCAACATCTACGGTGACAATCAAGTCGGCCTCCTCGCCTGGTGCTATCACCTCGGGCACGGTATGGAGCGAGGCGTAGGGCGGCTGTATCTTCGAGGAGAGGCGCAAGGGCTTCGTCCCACTATTGGCACAGAGGATGCGCATCGTGATCTTACCCTGCGTGGGCAGCTCGGCAAAGTGCACCTCCTTACGTTTCAAACGCAGGGTTCCCATTGCCTCGGGCAGGTGACGCCACACATCGCCATCGATGACCTCACCATAAAGCGAGAGTCGTGCCATAGGCTGACGGTCGTTGCCCTCGACATAGACAAAGGCATCCACATCAATCGTACCTGGGCGGTTCTTAGGATTATAGGTGAGCGTTATCTGCGCCTCCTCACCCACGGCAATGGCCGTAGTGTCATAGGCAGCAGCGGTACATCCACAGGTGGTGCGCACACGGCTGATACGCAGCGGTTTCTTGCTCACATTGCGCAGACGGAAGGTGTGGTTTACGAGGCCATCCATCTCATTCAACTTGCCCAAATCGTGCGAAGCCCTGTCGGCTGCCAATATGTTACTTGCCTCGGCATGCAGCGTAGGGTTCATGATAGAGTCTATCTGCTCACGGGTAAGGTTACGAAGCGGTGTCTGGGCACCGGCGGTAATCCCCAGCAAGAATACAGTCAGCAAGATATAGACTCTACGATTCATATGCATATTATAAATAGTAAATCGTCAAATGGTAAATGGCTTACATCCAACCGTTAGCGCCAGCCTTGCGCACAGTGATGGCAATAGTTTGTGAGGTAATTATCTTCGAGTCCTCGCCGTGAATCTCGATGGTAGCGCTCGTCGCGCCAGGATTAATGCCTGTTACAACCAGCTTGGTGTAGTCAACAATAGCGGCATCAGCAGCAGTTGTAGAGGCAAGCTTTACAATGTAGTTGTAGCCCTCACCATCTACAAAGAACTTAGCAAGGTCAACCTCTTGTACTTCGCCAGGAGCAACGGTGATATTGGGTACTCGCATATCGCTGCCCGCACCATTACCAATGGCCTCAAGCAAAGCGCCCGCATCGATGAGCGTACCCATCTTGCCACGATAGTCGTTGAGATTCATCTGTACTACAGAGTAACCGGCCGAAGAGTGGTTATAGTTGTACTTCTTGGTCTGGTCAACATAATAATGATCAATACCGCGCGCGGTAGACCTCATCAGCTCGACAAACTCCTCCGCCTTGAAATGACGACGCATCTTTGCCGCATAGGACAAGCCTAGCGCGGCAACACCCGACACGTGAGGACAGCTCATCGAGGTTCCCTCATAATAGCCATAGCTGGCCTCACCATTGATAACCAACGTAGAGAGGATGGCTCCATTGGGATTCAGCCAATCGGTTCCATCATTATTTTCAAGGAGTTTACCATAATATTCAGTATCACCACCAGGAGCACAGAAGTCCACATCTACACCATAGTCGGTATATCCTGCAGGAGTATAGTCGGCAGCAATGGCCGCCACGCTCAAACATTTAGAATAGGCCGAGGGGAAGGCAGGCATGGCAGAATACTCATTACCTGCAGCGAAGATGGCGATACCACCCTCGATAACACCATTGGGCGAACCAGCATTATGAATGAAATAGTCGATTGCCTCCTTCTCTAACGGATAGAGCGTAGCCCACTCCTCTTCTGAGGCGGGGCCAGGGGTATAGCCATCCATCATATTGGCTAAAGCACTGTTGTATCCCCAACTGCACTGAACGATGACAGCGCCATTGTCGGCAGCATACTTGAAGGCACGTGCCTCTTGAGCAAGTGTAACAGAATACATTCCATCGATCACCTGACACGACATGATGCGCACACCAGTACCTGAGGTACCATTGCCACCAGCGATACCACAAACGCCCTCACCGTTATTATTTACGGCAGCGATTGTACCTGCCACGTGAGTTCCGTGACCCGTATCGTAGTTCTCAGACCAACAGATGATGGGTGAGTTCTTCACGAAGTTGTAGCCATAGCGGTCGCCTGCATAACCATTGCCGTCGTTGTCCTCCTTTGAAGCATACTCCTCATCCTCGTTGTACCACATATTGGCAGCAAGGTCGGGGTGACTCCACATCACACCCTCGTCGAGGACGGCGACGATGATTTCGGGGTCTCCAGCCTCAGGATAGATTTCCCATGCATCCTTACAGTTCACATCGGCACCAGAAAGAGCCAACGCATTCCACTCGGGCTGCTGAATCTCGGGATACCCGCCATTATTGATATATCCCCATTGGTAGTACAAACCTTCATCATTGAATGAGGCACCATCCACAGTCGGCGCGCCCTTGAAACGTTCACGGCTAATGGCCACGGGCTTACTTTCACGGCGGTCAACACGCTTCAATGTGGTATTGCACTGTACTTTCGATACCTCACCCAACTGCTTGAGACTATTAATAGCCACCTTGAGGTCGGTATTCTTGTCGAAACGCACGATATACCATAGGTGCATGCCATTGGCACGGGTTCGCTCCTCGTGACGAGGATCTATGGGGAACACGCGCTCCAACTCATAGCCACCAAGGATGCGCAACACCTCATCGGTTGAGGGGATACCACTACGAGTCATCATCTGATTCGATGCACTTTCTTTGGCAATCTGGTCAAGGATGTCGGTCATCTCGGGAACAAACTTGATGAGCAATTCGCCCTCTGTTGCCCCTTCGGGGATGAAGATGTCTGTAGTCCCAGTCTCTACCCCACCTTGCCCAACGAACTCCGCATCGTTACAAGCGATCACAAACAGCCCGATGATAAGGGCATATATATAGGTTCTTTTCATATTCATAACCTTTCTTATTCGCGTTCCTCAATAATTTCGTACTTCTTCTCGTAGCCAGGGAAGAAATCGTAGTAGTACTTGTAATCTGTAGGCTCGTTGTCAAACTTCACCAATTTACCGTTTGAGTCAAGACCATTCTCCTTCTGCATGTAGATGAGCGATTCGGGGAACCAGTCGAGCAGATGGGGATGATAGAGTACCCAATCGGGCAACTTACCGGTAAAGAAGTTGAGGTTGAGGGTCAGACGCTTCATATTGGGAAGAATCTTTGGCCATCCCACAAGGTTCTTGATGGTGTCACCACCCCAAGCAGTCACGTCGTCCTCAGTCCATATCTCTACATCTGCGTCATTAGCTTTGAAGTCAGGAATTTGTCCCTCAATGTAGTTGTTTGAGAGACGCAATTCTTCGAGTGTATCCCACAGGAGAAGTCTTCTCAGAGCATCGTTCTCATTGGCGTTAAAGTGCAATCCAATACCATCCTCATAGGTATCCTTCTTGGCGAGGTCATATACGGTCCAACGACGGCAAGCAAGGATGTTCAGCGACTTCAGTTTGGGGAAGTTCTCTTTGGTAAGCACTGCGGGAATCTCATTGAAATTGTTGGAGTTGAGGTCGAGCGTCTCAAGCTTATCACCCAACTTAACGAAGTCCTCAGGCAATGAAACCAAGCCGAAAGCACCAATCTGCAGATGCTTAAGATACTCCAGATCACAAATCTCATTACCCAACTCGATACTCAAGAACATCGTGTTGACATTACTATAGATCTCAAGTGTTTCAATATATTTCAAGTAACGCAACTCCTGAGGTATGCTCTCCTTGGTATAGCACATAGTAAAGTTAGCCGAACGCACACGACCTACCGCCTCACGAGGAACCTCACCACTAACAATCTCCTTATCGGTGCTTTCCCAAAGGGTTACATTGTTCCAATACTGCATATTCTCACTCACATCCCACGGGCTGAGCAATTGCAGACGGTTGATAATATTGACGATAGCCAAAGAGTCACCTGCACGGTCGTCGGTGATGACAGGTGCGGCATCCTGAGTGAGAATAAGGGTTGCGGGCTTCTCCAACACATCCTTCTCGTCAATCGGCAAAAAGTTAATGAAGGCTACACGATTAGTCGTATCCGAGTTAATATTCCAATCAAATCTCACCTTAGCCGAACGGGGGCGTGAGGGGCGGTCAAAATCAGGAACCACCTCTTCCTGCTTGGGGGTAATCCACTTAATCGGATTATTAACACTGTCAACGACATTAATCTTAAAGCCAACATTGGTACTCACCTCCACCTCAAAATAGCGGTCAGTGATACTATTCGTAGACGAAGCAATCGTCTTTGTGGTATCCTTAAGGCTGATAAACTTGGCATAGCCACCTTGCTCAACCTTCACTGTATATCTATCTCCTTCAACGGTCTCAAAGGTCAACTTGGCCTCACGCACACCATTCTCTAACGTAGAATCTATGAGGATGCTACACTTGGTGCTACCGATACCATTGGCTGGTGAGATGCTAATCCAGGGCTTGTTAGCACTGGCAATCCATTCTACCGTGGAGGTAACCTGAAGAGACTGCGCCCCGCCCTCGGGCATTGCAAAGATACTCTCTTTTTCTACGTTGAAACTAACGGAACCAATACCTTCTCCTTGGTCACAAGAAACAAAGAGAACAGCAGCTATAGCGAATAATATAGATAATCTTTTCATATGGTCCTATTTATATATCTTATTCTAACAAAATGTCGCATCCACGAATATCCTGTGTCTTATCATAGATAAGAAGATTATATCCAAGGCGATAATAGTCACACACACTTGAGAGGTCAATAGAGATGTTAGGATTATCCTTAATCTCAAAGTAACGCCAATAGGGAGAGATGGTGTCCTCAATCTTTCGCAGGTCATTTCCACCAACATAGAATGCTACAAGGCTGGGACAGGTGTAAAGACCTGTAGGCCATGTAGTGAGTATGCGATTACCCTGCTCATCGCGCTGGCGACGCAAGCCAAAGGTAGTGAGGTATGCACCATCAAGAGGCTCGTAAGGGAATTCCTTGAAGTTATTGTCACTAAGGTCAATACCATAGAGGTAAGGAATGTTGTTAGACCAAAGGTCCTTCGGGAGGTCGGTCAACTTGTTATAGCTGAGGTCAAGGGTCTGCAGGTAATGTGAATACTTACCCGTCATTGAGCCTTCAGGGATACGCTTCATTCCATTACCCGACAGCACGAGCGTCGTCACAGGCGAACCTGTTTTGAAGAGCACGGCAGGCATCTCCTCAAGGCGGTTATACGAGAGAGAAATGGTAGTGGCATTAATACCCTTGTGATCATTGCCATTCTCAAATCCATCAATCTTATTGTACGAGAAGTCTACCGATGCCATAATATTAACCGATTTGGCATTGAAGACGTCGGGAACCTTGGTGAGTTGATTGTGAGTGCAAGAGAAGAGCTCTACATCGTAGTAACCAAAGAAATACTTGTAGCCATCTGCATCGGGTTCTCCTCCAGGAATCTCGGTAATCTTATTGTTGTCAAGATATACCTTCACGAGATTCACATTCTTACCGAAAGGATGCAGCGTCTCGATCTGGTTATTAGTACAGTCGAGCAAGCCCAACTTGACCATCTTGCTCAGATACTTGTGCTCTGGGAATTCCTTCAGTTTGTTATAGCCCATATAGAGCAGCTGCAGGTCTCCGCCGCTCTCACCCTCAATAATGCTTATCCAGTCTTTCTTGAGCTGTTCGGCACTGATACCACTGTTGCAGGCGATGTTAAGCGACTGTAACTCGGGCAAACCAGCCAGCATCTCCATGGGAAGGCTATCCAATTGGGCACAGTTGTAAATCTCCACGTCGGTGAGAGACTCCAGGTTACCCCAACTCCAATCAGGCTGTTCCTCATAGAATTCAGGATAAGCCGTATCCTCCTTGACATCCACGAAGAAACTATCAGCAGTAATGGGTGAGTTGGCGATATAGAACTGTTGCAACTTGGTGAGGCGCATCATGGCACGAGAGATACCCTTAATCTTGTTTGTCTCATTACCGAACTGTACATCCTTCAAGTCTATACGGCTGCTGGGACGGATAGCAGGCTGCTTACCATCACGATTAATCTGCTCCTGCAAGATATCAGAAAGTCGCTCACGGGCATCGCGAGCAAGGAACTTGTCATGGTAGTGCATACGAATAGCCTGCTTCTGTTCAGTAGACATATCACCACTGGCATCCTCGAAAAGATGTCCCCCCAACAGTTCATCGTGCGTACCCAAGGAGAGCACAGCCAACTCGGTAAGCTGACCGATAGCGTCGGGGACAACTCCACGAGCACCCATACCAGCCAATGACAAGGCCTCAACTCGGCCATTAGCTCCGATGCTCACACCCGGCTGCTGCCCCCAGAGATCGAGGTCCTTATTAAAATCCCAGTTGCAACCGGGTACCTCAGCTTCGCCATGATAGCGCCAGTTGGGGCCATCAAGAGCTTCCCAGATCTTCTTCAAAGCGAGATAGTCCTTGATGTACTCGGCTGTCTCGCTCAGCTGAATCGTGATTTTCACAGAGTCGTTATGTTCATTATCGCGCACGGAGAACGATTGGGCATCTTTTACCACAGCAGTCTCCAGTTCCTTCTTAGCCTTCGTGTCCGAGTATGTAGTGTAGTTGACCACTCGATACTCACCAGCCTTAAGCCACACCATAGTGTCTACAATGAATGAAGTTGTCTGTGCATTAAATCCAGAATCATCCACAGGATAGTTATGGAAGCCCTCTTCAAGACTTACCTGTACTTTCTCTATTTCAACTCTTTCGTAGGTATTAGACTCCAAAGTAAAGCTGATTGCCTTGATATCACTAAAGGGATAAGCCCCTTCGCCCGCACGAGTCTGAGGTTTTACGAAACTCTCAGGCTTTATTAAGCGGAACGAAGCCTTACCACGCGGTGTTACATCTACCGATAAATCATGATAAACAAGTCCATCGGCAACAATCTCGAATAAAGAGCCCGACAAAGAGGGGTCTATACCTGGGATGATCTCGTCTACCTTGTCATACAAGCGATAGCCTATGACCTCGTACTCACCTACCAACAGCTGCAACTTATCACTGCGCACACCATACTCGGCATTCTCTGCACTATAAGAGCGAAGCACAAGCGTCTGTTCGATTACAGAGCCATCAGGGCGTTTTAACGACACTCCGATTTTACATGCATCGGACAGATACTCCAAAACCCCTGTAGAAGTATCGCCTGCACGAGTAGCACTCTTCTTGGGAGCCGCATCATTCTTGAAGAGTCTGAACTGCACATAACCGTATGCTGCACCCAGTTCCTCATCCTTTTCCGTACAACTTGTGATGCCTACCAGAGAACATACGGCAAGCAACAAGGTTACGAGAGTTTTACTGAATAATGAATATTTCATATATTATTAGACGTCAGTTTCTTATTAATATTATTCCCAATAGTTCCATACTACCAAAGCCTTCAAATACTTATCTTCGGCTATAAAGTAGATAATGTAGTACTCTTCCTTGATGTCGTAATTTGCCTTGAACTGCACCAACATGTAGTCACCCTCTTCCTCCTCCATCTTGGTGGGCTCGGCTTCAAAGTGAACATCCTTTCTGTATTGCGTACCACTCTCTCCATAGACAGCAATGCCATCTTTGTAGACAACTTTCTCGACAACAACACTATCACCTTTAGAATCTACTACGGTGTCTACCTCTATCGTCTCTTTTGCGGGGTTCCATATCTCCTCAGCAAGCAAGGGATTAAGCAGGAATGAGGCACCTGACATCAAATCGGCTCTAAAGATCTTGTTCGCCGGTACTCCCTTGGCAGTAGCGATGTCTATCCATTTCTGTTCCATTTCTTTCTCTACTGTAAGATATTTCCAGCCGTTGACAGCGTTGATTACCTTCATCGAACTCTCTTCATCGGCATCCTGTATAAACTGAGCTACGATAAATCGCTCGGCCTCTGCAGTCAACTCCAGAGGACCTTCCTCAGGTATTGAATCACCATACAGCTTTCGAGTAAGTTCTTCAGGGTTTTCAATCAGTGCGAGAGGCACAGCCAAGAGATAAGCAGTACGCATATTGCCCATATTGCGGCTAAAGCCAATCCTCACGTTACCCTTCGTATCATCGACAACATCGAGCCAGCTCTCCTCTGCAGACATCTCGACATAGCCCTTCAAATCATCGTAGTACATGTACAACAAATGGTATCCACGATAACTATCGATGGTAACCTCCACAGGAGCTTCAAAAGCCAGTCCCGCATTGATTGAGCTAGATGTCGTGTATGTCAGTCCATCTGCAGACACCTTCAATCCCCACTGCGTCTCTGGAGTGATGGTGACCGCATCAAACTCACCATCCTGTGCCACCTGGACCAGATGAAACTGTTTTGTCTCTTCCTTGAACTCTATCAAACCCTCATTCTCTTCGAAGAGATAGGCAATCATGGCATCAAATTCTATTTCAGCCAAGCTATCGGCAAGCAGTCTGGGCAAAGCCAAGAGATGTGCGGTACGACCATTCTCCTTATTAGCCTCAGTTACAGAGATAGCAACGTTGCCCTTATTATCATCAGCAACAGTAAACCACCTCTCTTCATCAGTCAATGGACCATAACCACTATTCTTGTCATAGTTCAATGAGAGAATCTGATATTCGTCATTCAAGGCAGCCACGGTAAACTCTACGGGGCTCTCATACTCTTGTTCGTCCACGTATGCACGCGATGCATCACACGATACGATCAGAGGACTTCCCAGCTGAGGAGCTACACGAATCTCTTGGGGATTCATTCCCAGATATTGCACATGGAAGCTACGGCTAAATGTTGAGTCCTTGAATATGCGTAGTGAATCGCTCTCACGACAGATTGTATACTTCAATGAATCTTCTCTCACACTCAATTTCATCGTCGTTCCATCACGCTGCATCTCAACCCATGAAGGAAACTCATAACCCAGCTGGGCTATATTGAAGTTAGGTTTTACATCAAGCTCTAACTCTCCTGAGATGCCAATGATAATTGACTCACCTTCAGCAAGAATCTTCTCCCCACAACTCACCTCTGCATCATACTCCATAGAGGCACGACGAGTGATGCATGCTATGACACGGCTTTCATTGTTCATGTACAACGTAATCAAAGCCTCATCAGCACTAAATAGGTTCCCACGATCACTAATTACAAAATCTATCGTATGGGCACCAGCCTTACCACCGAAGCTGATATCCTCTCCATTGACACGGCACCAGTCCTTGTCTGAATTGAGCTTCCAGTTATAGCCCACATTAAAAGATACGGGCACGGTATCACCGGGAACAACATCTGCAAATAGGGTATCTGTAGGGAATCCTAGTTCAGTCGTAGTCCCTCCTCCCACGGTGTCATCGCAAGCACTGACAAGTCCCATGGTCAATACGACCATACACGATAACAAAATATTGATTCTATTTCTTATCTTCATACTTTTATCTCATATTAATATCCCTGATTCTGCAATATGCGAGCCTCATCATCGCTAATCCATTCGATGGCATGGATAAAGGTTCCTACCGTATTGGTCCCGGCAGCCATGCCAGGTACCCAAAGGGTAATAAACTGATAGATAAACTTCTCGCAAGAACTATAGTAACTCACCTGTGAAGTGGGTTGGTAGATGTGAAGCATACCGTCTCCATACTTGGTACCGAAGGCCTCACCTGTAGTCACCAAAGGCTGGTCATCCATTTCGATGAGCGGATTGAGTGAATCATCGGTGGTAAAACGCAGCTTCACATCGTAACCATCATAGTAGAGATCGTGCATGATGATGGTTCTTCTCTCCTCATCTGTCTCATCTACCGAGGTTTTTATCAATCGGTTGTAGCTTCCCACATAGTTGTAGAGGAAGGTTGAGGTAATCATGGCATAGCCAGTAAAAGCATTGACATCGAAAGGACACACCTTGCGCAATACGACACGAGTGGTATCTCCACTGTAGAGATCCCAGTGATACTTCTCGTCGGCGATAAGGTGAAGTCTGATTTCGGGGTCGTAATCTACCGTAAGGTTGTCGGTATTGCCCTTGATTTGGAGATTACCGACCAATTCACCAGCCTTGATTGTCACCGTATTAGAAAGGAGCGTATAGTGCACACCTTCGATAGCGTTGCTATACTTGTCCACCACCTCTACAGCCACAGTGCGGTCTTTGTCACTCACGGTCGTTGCGGCGATAGCCACATCGAACACCTCTGTATTATTCTCTACGCCCAATACGGTGAGGGTATCAGCAAACATGATATATTCACCTCCGTTATATAAGGTACGTTCCTCCTCACAACTGGTAAATCCTACAAGCAATCCAACCAGAAGGATTGCGCCGAGCAATATATTTTTCTTCATACGTCCTTCTCCTATTTATTATTACTGTCGTTGGGTAAGATATTCGCATCGGGCGACTCCAATTCATGCTGCGGTATAGGCCATACGAATAGAGGATCATCGGCCTCTACTTTGAGACTGCTACCATTAGAGAGTGACTGCTCCTGCGGCTTACGCTCAAACCCCTTATGCCAACGCTTGAGGTCTTGCAAACGGAAGCCCTCCATGTAGAGTTCCTTCACGCGTTCCTCCTCGATGATATCCATCGCATTGTCAGCCGTAAGCGATGCCGATGCATTGGAACTATATCGCGCCTTACGCAGTTCTGCGATATCTTTCGAAGCCTTGCTATAGTCAGGTTTCTCCTTCTGCACGGATGCCTCGGCACGGATGAGATACTGTTCAGCCAAACGGAACACCTGCGGCTCAGACACATGGAGTAACTGCGCCGCATCAAACAAATTCTGATTTCCCCAATACTTGGCAAGCAGAGGCCATGTCAAACCATGGCTATGACCCGTGGTAACTTGACAGAAATTGACTCCATAACGCAAATCATTGGCCGTATAGAGATCAAGTACCCACTGAGCAGGAACATAGTCGGGTTTGTAAGACTGAAAGTCCCAGTTAAAGAACACTGATCCCAAAGCACCACCATATGACGTAGTGGTAAAGCCCACTTGCCAGATGCTCTCTGTTGAAAGGTTATAACGCCACATATACTCATAGTAGCTGATTTCCTTATTTGTATACGACAGGTAGTCTGTCATCGTGGTATACATCTGGCTTGCACTTGACAAAGCAAACTTGTCCTTCGCTCCATCAATGAGCAGTGAAGAATACTTGATGGCATTATCATAGTCCTTCATATAGAGGGCTACGCGTGCGCGCAGCGCGTATACCGTATATATACTGAAGTAGGGACTGCTGTAGAAAGTAAGACTTGCATCCTTCTCCTCCTCTTTGGAAAGTTGCAAAAAGTCTTCGGCACGTTCCAAATCTTCGAGAACAAAAGCATAAGACTCTTTCAGCGAAGCCCGCTTCAAGGGTTCATCGCTATAGTACTCCTTACGCAACACAACACCGAGATCCTCTCCAGCCTCTTCATCACTATCATACGCTTTACAGAAGAGTTTGATGAGTTCCGAGTAGGCCAGCGCACGAGCAAAGTAGGCCTCACCGCAGAATTGTTCCAGACGGTCAAAGTCTTCATCATTGTAGATATTCTCACGTACCTTGTCCACGTTAGCGAGCAAGAAGTTACATCGGCCTATCACATTATACAAGGCTCCATACACCGAGGTAATCTGGGAATTAGTAGCAAGGATATCCTTCCAACGCCATATATCACCATAAGTATTGGTGTATCCATTGACAGCATAGACAAAGTCGGTCTGCAAATCGGGTAACAACGTCAAATAGCCGCTATACAGTGCTCCGCTAAGCCAAGCATTGTAGATACCTATCACGGCCTGATTGGCCTCTTCAATTGTAGTGATAGCATCTCCTGCGGGGATTTCATCTTGCGGGAACTTGTCGAGGCAAGATGTCATCATGCACACACTGAGTGCGATGAGTAGATATGATTTGAGTTTAGTCATAATTCGTGTGGATTAAAATGTTAGTTCCATACCGAGAGAGAACTGGCGCGACATGGGGTACTGCGCAGCATACACATTGCTGGTCGACTCGGGATCGATACCGCTGAACTTCGTGAAGGTAAAGAGGTTCTGTCCCTGCACATAGACACGTGCTCCGCCAACACCCTTCATCTTAGACAATGTCTTGGGCTGGAAGGTATAACTCAGCATGAGGTTCTTCATGCGGAGGAATGAAGCATCCTCGAGGAAACGTGAATCCATCTGCGGTGTCACACCATAACGAGGTATATCGGTGACATCACCAGGCTTCTTCCAACGATCATAGAGCAAGCGCTTCGACTGGTTGTATACGGTGTATAGTCCATTGCTCTCTTCGAAAAAGCGGTCATTGTTGAACATCCAACGATCGGCAACCCAAGCGAACTGTGTGCTTACACCCAAGCCTCTCCATGTCACAGATGTACCAAAACCGCCTTGCCACGGAGCCATATAGGTCTTACCAATGAGAACCTTGTCCGACTCGCTGAATTCGGTGGTAATATTACCTTTCTTGTCGTACCAAAGCGCATCACCATTGGCGGGGTTCACACCTGCATAACGGTTGATGAAGAACTCACCCACAGGGTGTCCCACCTTCAATTTGGTCGACGTACCAGACATTTCATACTCATCCAATCCATTGTAGAGTTCGGTGATTTCATTGTGGTTGTACGATGCGTTACCATTAATGTTCCATACGAACTTCTCTGTACGTACTACATCATAGTTGACCGACATCTCGACACCACGGTTGACCATAGCGCCCACATTGTCCCAACGCTGGCCAAAGCCATTGTTGGCATACGATTGAGGCACGAGCATCAGCATATTGGTAGTCTTCTTGTTATAGAACTCCACATCAGCATTGAGGCGATGCCAGAAACCGAGATGCAAAGCGAGGTTGCTGCTCCACAACTGCTCCCAACTGAGGTTAGGATTACCTTCGCTTGACGGCGCAATACCCGACTCATCATTATATATAAAGCCACCTCCCACGAGTTCCAAGTGGTCATAGTTGGGGATGGACGAGTTACCCGAAGTACCCGTACTGAGTGCCACCTGCGCATTGGTCAACCAGGTGTAAGGGCGCATGAACTTCTCCTTCAAGGCATTCCACATCAAGCCCACCGACCAGAAACTGGCCCAACGGCCCTCCTTACCAAAGCGTGACGAAGCATCGGTACGCAGCGAGAAGTCGGCGTAATACTTATCCATATAGTTGTACTCACCACGACCGAAGAACGACAGATAACTGTAACTCGAGTAACTCTTGGCCCATGAGGTAGCCATCGTACCTGTAGAGAGATTGGTAAGGTAGTCATTGTTCTGTCCGCGTGTCACTACCTGAAAACCTTCGGAGCGATAGTTCACACCCTCCTGGCCGAGCAAGAAGTTGAAATCGTGGATATGACCTACATTAAACTTGTAATTGGCCGTATTCGTAGCCGTAAGTTGCAATGCATTAGAGGTAGCATTACCCGCCGAACCGATACCATTGTTTCCGGGGAAACTGGGCATTGACTTCACATCAGTCGTCGAGAGCGAGAAGTCTACACCGAGTTGAGAACGCAAGACGAGATTCTTCATCGGGGTAGCCTCGGCATACACCGTACTCAGCAACTTATACTTCTCCATCTCCTGCGGATTGGTCGCCATCCACTCGATGGGGTTCTGCGTGGTTCCTTTCCATGAGCCATCTTTTGACGAAGCAATGCTGCCATCTTTCTTGTAAGGATTCCAATAAGGAAGCATG
>JAZOPX010000023.1:0-3539 GCA_045655845.1 Bacteroidaceae bacterium | reverse complement strand
CAGGACATGACTATCCGATACACTACGTGGGCAATCCATGTGTGGATGCTGTGACCGAATTTAGGGCTGGGTATTGGGAAACACGTGAGGAGTTCTGTGTCCGTCACGGGTTGAACCCCCAATTGCCTGTAGTGGCCTTGCTCGCAGGAAGCCGTAAGCAGGAGATTAAGGATAATCTACCCATCATGCTTGCCGCAACGAAGCATTTTAAGGGCTTCCAGTGGGTCATCGCCGGAGCACCTGGAATAGCGGAAGAGATGTATCGAAGGTTCGATATACAGGGGGTGAAGGTCATATTTTCTGAGACCTATCCTCTTCTCACACATTCTTATGCTGCTATGGTCACTTCTGGCACGGCAACATTGGAAGCGGCCCTCTTTCGTGTACCTCAAGTGGTGTGCTACTATATGAAGTTCGGCAAGGTGGTGTCATGGCTGCGTGGCTTGGTGCTCAAGGTGGAGCATATCTCGCTGGTTAATCTGGTGGCTGACTTTACTGTAGTGCGGGAACTTGTGGCCGACGGCATGAATGAGCGCGAACTCAAGGAGGAACTCGACCAGTTGCTCTTGGACGACTTCTATCGTAGTCGTATGCTCAAGGAGTACGATGAGATGGTGTTGCACCCCCTCGGCGAGGCCGGTGCCTCGGAGCATGCCGCAGAAAAGATGGTGCAGTTGTTGCGAAAAAAGAATGAAAACTGCTTGCCCGTAAACAATTATTGTTAACTTTGCGGAAACCGCGAAGATACTTTCGCTCGTTGTGAAAAATATTCAAGTAAACTTGATATTTCTCGCTCGCTTATTCGTATCTTTGCACTCTCCCTAAACAATTAAGGTAAAAAGAATATAAAACTATGGACTTTAAAATTGCTGTATTGGCCGGTGACGGTATCGGCCCCGAAATATCTGCCGTAGGTGTAGATGTAATGACCGCCGTGTGTGAGAAGTTTGGTCACAATGTATCATACAAGCACGCTATCTGTGGCGCTCACGCCATTGATGAGGTGGGCGACCCCTTCCCTGAAGAGACATACGAGATCTGTAAGGAGGCCGACGCGGTGCTCTTCTCTGCAGTGGGTGACCCCAAGTTTGACAATGACCCCACAGCCAAGGTACGTCCCGAGCAGGGCTTGCTCGCTATGCGTAAGAAACTCGGTCTTTTTGCCAACATCCGTCCCGTGCAGACCTTCAAGTGCTTGGTGCACAAGTCGCCCCTGCGTGCCGAACTCGTGGAGAATGCCGACTTCATCTGCATTCGTGAACTCACCGGCGGTATGTACTTCGGAGAGAAGTATCAGGACAACGAGAAGGCTTACGATACCAACTACTACACTCGCCCCGAGATTGAGCGCATCCTCAAGGTGGCCTTCGAGTATGCCATGAAGCGCAACAAGCACCTCACCGTGGTGGATAAGGCCAATGTGTTGGCTTCGTCACGTCTGTGGCGTCAGATTGCACAGGAGATGGCTCCTCAGTACCCCGAGGTGAAGACCGACTATATGTATGTGGATAATGCAGCCATGCGCATGATTCAGGAGCCAACCTTCTTCGATGTGATGGTGACAGAGAACACCTTCGGTGACATCCTTACTGACGAGGGCTCTGTGATCAGCGGTTCTATGGGCTTGCTCCCCTCGGCCTCTACCGGTGAGAGCACACCTGTATTTGAACCTATCCATGGCTCATGGCCTCAGGCTAAGGGCTTGAACATCGCTAACCCCTTGGCGCAGGTTCTCTCTGTGGCTATGCTCTTCGAGTACTTCGACCTCAAGGCTGAAGGTGCTCTCATCCGTCAGGCTGTAGACGCTTCGCTCGATGCCAATGTGCGTACTCCTGAGATTCAGGTCGAGGGTGGCGCTAAGTACGGCACTAAGGAAATTGGCGAGTGGCTTGTAGATTACATCCGCAAGGCATAAAACGCTTAATAGATAACGAAAAGGAGTGCAAGCATCGCTTTGTACTCCTTTTTTTTGTTGGGGTAACATTGCTCGCATGCCGCAGTCTGCCCCTTTCCCGTTCCGAGCGAAGAGAGACAATTTTAAGGTCGTTACCAAGGCAATCTCACGCACGATAGACGCAATGATAAATTATTTTGAAAAAAATATGCCAATTGTTTTGCAGTTCACAAAACTTGTACTACCTTTGCACTCGAAATGATTGGGCTATGGTGTAATGGTAACACTGCAGATTCTGGTCCTGCCTTTCCTGGTTCGAGTCCGGGTAGCCCAACAAAAGAGGAAGCCGATTTTCATCGGCTTCCTCTTTTGTTGGGTATATAATCTCATAGGCCCTTATTCCCCCTATTTCTATGAAGTAAAAAAGCACTGCCCAGGCAGTGCTTTTTATTTTATTTCGTAATAAGTAGGTTGCTCCCTACTAAAAATCCACTAAATGAAGGTCAAAGATGAGTGTGGAGTATGCCGGAATATCGGTTTTTTTCTGTGCGCGATATCCCAAATGTGCGGGGATGTAAACGCGCCAGATATCACCTTTTACCATATGTGTTAATGCTGTTTCCCAA
The DNA here is from genome assembly GCA_045655845.1 of Bacteroidaceae bacterium. Taxonomy (GTDB): domain Bacteria; phylum Bacteroidota; class Bacteroidia; order Bacteroidales; family Bacteroidaceae; genus UBA1189. The sequence goes on along the minus strand of JAZOPX010000023.1, from coordinate 1,019 downwards.
CCATTGACAACATCTTTAAGGGCAAACTCTACAGGCTTGTTGGTAGCAGGGTTCGGCTCTCCTTTATATGACTCGTCGAAAATCTTACCTTCAGGCTTACTGCTTGTGGGGATGAGACGGCCGCGGTAGTTTACCAATGCGGTTGTTAAGGGGTGCTCGGAACCTTCGCCTTCAATCTTGATATAGCAATAGATATAGTCTTCGGTATCGTGTTCCACGGGTTTCCCTGTAATATCTGTTGAATTAAGATCGTTGGCGAGTATTCTAACCCATCTGCCGTCAGCATTGGTTTCTGCGACTCTTGCAATGGAGTCGATGAACGCTTCATTGCGCTCTTGCCAGTTGGCATATTCGTCTACCTCGGCAGTCTCTTCGCATGATACGAAGAGGCTACCGAGCATAGCAACGAATAGGAGAGATATCAGTTTGAGATATTTCATTACTTGAGGGTTTTGAGTACACCGGTGATGCTCACCTTGTCGGCAAGGAGACCTACGAGGCTGTCGATGCTTACGCGCTCCTGCTGCATGGTGTCGCGGTTACGCAAGGTCACGCAGTTGTCCTTCAAGGTGTCGTGGTCGATGGTGATACAGTAGGGAGTACCGATAGCATCCTGACGACGATAACGCTTACCGATAGAGTCCTTCTCGTCGTACTGGCAGTTGAAGTGGAACTTGAGCATGTCTTGGATCTCGCGTGCCTTCTCGGGCAGACCATCCTTCTTTACTAAAGGCATGATGGCGAGTTTTACAGGAGCGAGGGCTGCGGGGAGACGCAATACTACGCGAGTCTCGCCGTTCTCGAGTTTCTCTTCCTGGTACGAAGCGCAGAGTACGCTGAGGAACATACGGTCTACGCCGATTGAGGTTTCGATAACGTAAGGTACATAACTCTCGTTGATCTCGGGATCAAAGTACTTGATGCTCTTGCCTGAGTATTTCTCGTGCTGTGAGAGGTCAAAGTCGGTACGGCTGTGGATACCCTCTACCTCTTTGAAACCGAAGGGCATAAGGAATTCG
>JAZOPX010000022.1:0-35054 GCA_045655845.1 Bacteroidaceae bacterium | reverse complement strand
GCCGAGTGTCTTGGGCTTCTGCTTGGAGCGGTCATAGGTCTCCTGATAGCGGGTGTCGAGGTAGGCGATGCCCTGCTTTACCATAGTGTATAGCGTGTCGCTCTGGGCAATGCTGATGCATCCCATCTCCTCCAGTTCGCCCAGTCCCTTAAGGATGAGTTGGGTGGTGTAGCGGTCGCTGTCGAAGCCCTCCATCCACGCCCATCCGCCATCGGGGTCTTGTGCCTCGTATAGGCGTTTGAGCAGGGTGTGTTGCAAAGTGGTGAGGCTGTCGCGACGGAAGAAGTCGGCATAGCCCTCCACCTCGGGGTGGGTGTCGATGAGGCGGTTGGCCATAGTGGCGGCGTAGTAGCGGTGGAAGAGTTGCTCCACCGAGGGGTTCTCCTCCTGGCAGAGCGGTGGCAAGGCTTCGATGGCATACCATGCGGGATTGGAGACGATATCGAGCCTCAGACTCTTGTGCTCCAGAGTCGGGGAATCGTTCGCCTGTAAGGCTTCGAAGACGAACTCGCGCTTCTCTGTCCCGTTGCTGTAGAGTGCTATGGTTTCGGTCACGAGCGTACGGCGCGGAAGTATGGGGATTGTCGCCTGCTCGGCATCGCTGTGGCGCAGGCTACGCACACTGATGTGATAGGTGAGAAAATCTTTTTTCGCAGGTGCGATAATCGGGAACGATACCGCAGTGCTACCATTAGCCTCTATGGAGACGGTTTGGGAATATTCTTCATCGCCAATCTTTAGCAGTACCACCGCCTCTATTGGTTCATGGCTGCTGTTCGAAACCTTGGCGGTGAAGTCGCACCGGTCGCCCTCGTAGAGGAAGCGTGGCACGTTGGACTGCACCATCAAGGTCTTGCGGGTGATGAAGTCGACATTCACGCGCCCATGCTTCATCTCCTTGGTGTGGGCGATACCTTTCACGTGCCACTGGGTCAGGAGGTCGGGAGCGGTAAGCGTAAAGGTAGCCCTTCCCTGCTCGTCTGTATACAAGGTGGGGAGGAAGAGGGCGGTGTGGCTGAGGTCGCTGCGGAGGTGGGGATCTTCAGAAGGGTCTGTTGGCTCGGAAAGCGCTGCATCTTCGGAGACTTCGCCCGACGAGGTAGAGGCATCGAGACTCTCTTCCACTGCCGTGTCGAACCCTGCGCGGTTCTTGGCCAGGCCCCGTGTGGTGAGGAGGGGCTTGCTGTAGAATATCTGTTTCTCGCGTAGGTCGTTGGGGAGGGTGTAGTATCTCGGTTGGGTGGGCGAGGCCACATGGGCATAGGTGTTGTCGTCCCAAGCCGATTGGCTGTTCTCGTCCATCTCTATACCCTTGCCCATACGCTGGGGTGCCAGGGCGATGTCCCAGTAGTTCTGCCCGTAGGCGTCGAGTGCGGCATCGTAGATGCTCAGTGTGAGCGCTGCCTGTACAGGGTTGCCCCAATAGTCGCTGATGGATAGGGCGCACTGCTCCGTGTCGCCCGGCTCGAGCGGGCTGCGAAGGGTGGCGAGGTGTACGTTCAGTTGGGCCGACTTGTCCTCGATGGAAAGACTCTTGCGGCTGATTCTCTTGACACCCTCCTTGATGGCTACAAAGTCGACGGTCATCCAGTTTTTCCATCTCTCCTCGATGGGGATGTGCAGGGCTATGGTCTCGTCGGAGAGGCGCAGAGTTCCTTTGTCTACCACGCGGTCCTCGACCTTGACGTAGTAGTGTACATAGACATCGCTGTGGCGGGTGCCGACGTAAAGTACGGCTTCGTCGCCCGTAGCCACGCTGGAGGTCTTGGTGGCTGTCGTGTATAGGGCATAGGAGGATACGGTGTGCTTGCCCTCGCCCCATAGCATGAAGTGCAGTGTCTCGCTATACTCCTTGCCGCCATCGGTGTAGGTGATGGTGAGGCGGTAGGCTCCGCAGGGCATTTCGGAGGTGAGCGCAAGGTGATTCTCCTTGTCGGTCGAGGTGTGCTCGCGGCGTCGGAGGAGGGTGCGCTTCTCGCTCCATTGCTCCATGTCGCTCTCCTCGGTGGGGCGTATGCCTGTGTGGTGTGGCACAGCAAGTTTGCTCAGGCTCAGGGTGATATCCTCGTCCAAGCGTTGACCGCCTAAGGTGCTGAGGCTGTAGCCTATGCTGTCGCCCTGCATTAACGTGATGGCTCCTCTGTTGAAGATGATGCGCTTGGTGCGCTGCCCCACGAAGAAACTGGTTTGCGTGCTCTGCGTCTCGCCATTGAGGTCGGTGACGTGTGCTACGATGGTGTAGTGGCAGGTAACATTCTCGTTGGGCGTGTCGAGGGTGTCTATCGTGAGGGGAATCTTGAAGTGTCCCTCCCTGTCGGTGATGGTGGTGTCGGTGAGGCTCGCCTTCAGCGAGTTCATGTGGTGGTAGCCGAAGAGTGTCGTGATGTTTGCTGTCACCTCGTAGCGTACCTTGGCACTCGCTACGGGGAGGCCTGTGTAGGTGGTGGCAGTGCCTCGTAGGGTGAGGCTGTCGCCGAAGCGCAGGGCCATCGTCGGTCGATCCATCGTGGCCTTGAAGGTGGGCGACTTGAAGGCCTCCACATTGATGGTGTGGTACATCATCTGCTTGCTCTGCGTGTCAGTGGCTTGCAGCCTGAACCGTCCCGGAGTGGTTCCCTCGGGAAGGGTGAAGGTGCCACTGAGACATCCCCACTCGTCGGTGGTGCCCTGTAGTGACGCTACCTCTTTGTTGCGTGTGTCGGTGAGCGTTACCCTGACGGGGAGGTGTGCCTTGACGCTGCTGCTTCCCGTGCCGTGGCTGTAGGCGATGAGTGTGAACTGCACCTGGTCGCCCGGCTTGTAGGTGTAGCGGTCAGGAAGGAAGGTGAAGAGTGTCTCGCTGTCTTGCTCCTTGCTGCGCTGCCAGTAGCGGTGCTCGGCAAAGTCGTTGTAGCGGAAACTGTAAGTGGTGTAGGAGGATCCGTCCCATGCACGCAGATAGAGGTTGCGGTAACGTCCCTCGGGAAGGGGGATGGTGAAATGTCCCTTCGCGTCGGGAGTATAAGAGGCGATGAAGGTGGTCTGCATGCCGCTGCCCTCCATGAGGGTCAGTTCGCAGGGGGTGACCGCCTTGCCCGTAGTGGCATCGAGCACCATACCCATGTATTCGCTCTCAGCCTCGTTGCGCAGCATGACGAGTTTGAGGTTTGTCACGCTAATGGTTGTGATGCTACTACGCTTGGTGTCGGGAGTCTGCCCGTTGTTGGTGGCGATGACGAAGTAGTCGCCGGGCGCAAGGGAGGGCAGGGTGAGAGGTATCTCTTGGTATACGTAAGGGTTGGACGACTCATCCTTTATCTCGTAGTAGGACTTACCCACCGAACGGCGGCGGATGACCTCCTTGAAGACGATGTTTTCGTTGTTTTCACCGGCATTGCGGGTCACGATGCGATAGGCAATGTCGCCGGCATTGCGCACGGTGAGCGTAATGCTGTGTTCCTTGCCGGGCAGCAGGGCGGCGTGTCCTTGCAGAGCGAGGTAGGGGTGTGTTTTGCTCTTGTAGAGGGCCTTGGCCAGCGTGTCCCACTCGCTGTCGGGGGCTATGGCCTCGATACGCTGCATGTAGTGTTCCATCTGACGCGCCTTGGCCACCTCGCGGCTTGCCTCGGTGCTGTCGGTGTGGGTGTAGATCTGCGGTGCGTGGAACTCGGCCAATTGATAGAGGAGCATGGCCTGTGCCGTGGGGTGACCGTCGTAGGACTCGGCGATGCGCTCCAGTCCGCTCACGTAGTCCTTCTCCAACGCGTTGTTGCGGGCAAACGTGAGGATGCGCTCCATACGCTTGAGGTCGATGTAAGCACGCACGTCGGCATCAGCGGTGTGCAGATGGTGTCGGGTGAGGGCTTGTAACTGGGTGAGTTGCCATAGCGAATGTGACTCGGTGCTGTGGGGGAGTGTGACGCGGGCAAACTCCTCGGCTGTACCCATGAGCAATGTTGCGTGGGGAATAAGTTCTTTTTCGCTTCCGCTCAGGTAGAGGTCTTCGGTGACGGCATGAACCACGATGTCGTAGAGTGTGGGGCGTAGGCGCAGACCCAGCGTGTCGCCCTCGATGAGCAGGTCATAGTCCTCGGTGCGTGTGGCTTTCAGTGCTTCGCTCTCGGCAAGGGCGGCCTCTAAGCAGCAATGCTTGGCCTCGGCAAACCGCTCGCTTCCCCATTGCTCCATATCGTCGATAGATGCTTTGCACAAGGCGTCGAGGGTCAGGGGAGTGGCGATGGCTTCGGCCCGTTGGTTACGCCAGAGGTGGCGGTCCTTGTAGTCGTCGAGCGAAGAACTCAGCAGCAGGCAGGCTATGCTTCTGTCGCTCCCTCGCAGTTGGGGAATGATGTGCTGGTATGCTTGGATCGCTCCCTCGAGATGATTCTCTTGATACGCTGCTGCCGCCACGCGTTGCTTATATATGGCTTTCAACAGGGCATGGTCGTCACCCTTGCGCTTGGCTTCCTTGGACAACTTTTCGCTTTTCTCGTAGGCAGAGGTGTAGTGTCCCTGGGCGATGAGGGTGTCTACCTCCTGCCAGGCTTTCGCGTCCTTGACCTGTGCGTTCAGCAGCGTGGTGCAAAGTAGTAGTATGAAGAGAATTCCTTGTTTCATTGCAATGGTACGGATAGGTTTGAATAACAAAGGTAATGTAAACAATCTGTATTTTTGACTGAGAGGAGTTAAAAAAGTTTATTTGTACAACCTCTATGTACCTTTATGCTTTTTGTCAAACTTTTTCACAGGCTTGACAAAAAAATTATCACTATAGTGACAAAATTTTTTCAACGGCTCGAAAAAGTTTTGTCAAGCCTATGAAAAAAAATTATCATAGGCTACAAAAAGTAGATAGGGTGAACTGGTGAGGACTCTTTGCAGAAAAGAAAAAGAGCAAAACCTCAAGGTCTTGCTCTTCTGTTGTAGCGCCTACGGGAATCGAACCCGTCTTCCATGCGTGAGAGGCATGTGTCCTAGCCGATAGACGAAAGCGCCATGACTAAAATCCCCTTATGTTTAGCCACCCCGGGGCGGGTGAAGCCTAATGCTGTAGCGCCTACGGGAATCGAACCCGTCTTCCATGCGTGAGAGGCATGTGTCCTAGCCGATAGACGAAAGCGCCGTGGCTGCAAAAAGAAAACTTGCTTCGCGGAAGCTGGGGGATTCGAACCCCCGGTACGGTTACCCGTACGGCAGTTTAGCAAACTGCTGGTTTCAGCCACTCACCCAAACTTCCTTAATGGTGTAGGGAACGAGCTGTTTCCTTTTTGCGGGTGCAAAGGTAGGTGTTTTTTTTGATGTGGCAAATTATTCTCGATATTTTTTCATATCTTTGAGAAAAAAACTCGAAGATAGTCCATTCGCTGTGAAAAATATTGAAGCAAGCTTCATATTTCTCGCTCGCTTTCACCTATCTTTGAGATAAATCTCCAAGATATTCTGCATTCGCTGTGAAAAATATTGAAGCAAGCTTCATATTTCTCGCTCATTTGTTCCTATCTTTGTGAAAATATTCTTCGCTATAGCACGAAACTGGTGCTGCTTGCGTTGTAAAAATAGAAAGATGCACGACATGGATATATCTGCAAATACAATAAGCGTGGGGCGATTGCCCAAGGGGTGTCGGCTGATAGACCTCTCGGTGTGTAGGGACGAGCGGGGCTGCTTGTCCTTTGCTGAGGGTAGGAAGGAGATACCCTTTGCCATAGAGCGGGTGTTCTGGATCTACGATGTGCCGGAAGGAGCGGAGCGTGGTGCACATTCGCATAGTGAGTGTGCCGAGGTGGTGATTCCCGTATGCGGTGCCTTCGACATGATGGTCGATGATGGCACTACACGGGCTACGGTGCATCTTGACTCGCCCCATCGGGGTATACTGATCCCTGCGGGTATCTGGTGCCAATTGAGCCACTTTGCTCCGGGGACGGTGTGTGTGGTGATGGCTTCGCATCCCTACAACGCGTCGGGCTACACGCACGACTACGATATATATAAAGGAGAGGCCATAGAGGTTGTTCCCTACAATGATACGCTGAAGGAGGTGTGGAATGCCTTCGTGACGGACTCGAAGAACGGAACCTTCCTGCTTCATCGCGACTATATGGACTACCATGCCGATAGGTTTGTGGATTGCTCGATGCTCTTTTACAAAAAAGGTGAACTGGTGGCGGTGCTCCCAGCCAACTACAGGGCAGAGGAGCGGACGGTGTACTCGCACGGCGGGCTTACCTATGGCGGCCTGCTGCTCTCGGAGCGCGTCACTGTAGCCGATACGATGCAGGTGATGTCTTCGGCCATGGAGTGGATGCGGCTCACGCTGGGCGCCAAGGAGTGGATTTACAAACCCATTCCCCACATCTATCACCGTGCTCCTGCCGAGGAGGATCTGTACGCATTGTTCCGCCAAGAGGCAACATTGGTGGCGCGCGGCGTGTCGGCAACCATTGCCAATGACAACACGCTGCCGATGCAGGAGTTGCGTCGACGTGGAGCCAAGAAGGCGGCTGCCAACAACGTGGTATACGAGGAGAGTGACGCGCTGCAAGAGTTCTGGGGTGTCCTCGAAGAGGTTCTTGCCGGGCGGCACGATTGTAAGCCCGTACACACGGTAGAGGAGATGGAGCGGCTGAAGCGTACATTCCCCAATAATATACGCCTATTTGTGGCTAAGGCCAATGGGCGTGTCGTGGCAGGAACGCTGATCTACGAAACTTCGCAGGTGGCTCACGCGCAATATATCGCAACATCGGCCGAGGGACGTGTCATAGGTGCCCTCGATGGATTGTTCTGTCACTTGATAGCCAATGTCTTTGTCGGGAAAAAGTACTTTGACTTTGGTATATCGACCGAGCAGGGAGGGCGCTACCTCAATGAGGGACTCGCCTTCCAGAAAGAGGGCTTCGGTGCCAGAGCAGTGGTGTATGATACTTACTCTATAAAGTTATGATTAAATTTCTTGACTTGAAGGCGGTCAATGCCGCATACGCTCCAGAGATAGAGGAGGCTTTGTTGCGTGTGGCTCGCTCGGGATGGTATCTGCGTGGCGAGGAGACGCGCCGATTTGAGGAGGCTTATGCCCGATATATCGGTTGCCGTCATGCCATCGGTTGTGGTAATGGTCTCGATGCCTTGCGCCTCATCTTCCGTGCCTATATGGAATTGGGAAAGTTGCACGAGGGTGACGAGGTCATCGTACCCGCCAATACCTATATTGCCAGCATATTGGCCATTACAGACAATCAACTGAAACCCGTACTGGTGGAACCCGATAGGGAGACGCTGCAGATAGATGATTCGCTGATAGAACAAGCCATCACGCCTAAGACTCGTGCTATCATGATAGTCCACCTCTATGGCCGTTGCGCCTATACCGACCGCATCGGTCACTTATGCCAGAAGCATAATCTGCTATTGGTAGAGGACAATGCTCAGGCGCACGGATGCAAGGCCTTCCCCCTAAAGCCTGCTCTGCAGGACTCCTTTGGGAAACTAAAGTTTCCGCCGTCGCAACCGACGCTTTCACATCGCGTCGGCCCGAGGAGGGGTGATTCAGGTATCGCGACACCAAGTTCCCCTTCTTTGGAAGGGGTAGGAGAGACCACCGGTTCTCTCGGTCATGCCGCAGGGCATAGTTTCTACCCAGGCAAGAACCTCGGAGCCTTGGGTGATGGCGGGTGTGTCACTACAGACGATGATGAATTGGCAGGCGTGATACGCGCCTTGGGCAACTATGGCTCAGAGGAGAAGTATGTATTCAAGTATGCAGGCTACAATAGCCGTCTCGATGAGTTGCAGGCTGCCGTGCTTGCGGTGAAGTTGGCGCATCTGGATGAGGCCAATCGACGCCGTGCCACCATAGCCGAACTATATTATAAAGGTATAGACAATCCGCTCGTCCGCCTGCCTCGATATGTCGCTGCGGAGAGCAATGTGTATCACCTTTTCCCCATCTTCTGCGAGGAGCGTGATCGCTTGCAGCAGTACCTCAGAGAGCATGGTATAGAGACTCTCATCCATTATCCCATAGCACCGCATCAACAGGAGTGCTACAGGGAGTATGCCCACTTGTCGTTCCCCATCACAGAAGAGATACACCGTACCGAACTCTCGCTCCCCATAGGACCCACGATGACGCTCGATGAGGCGCAGAGGGTAGTGGAGGCAGTGAATGGATTTGCATAAAAAACTTTCATCTTTCATCTTTCATCTTTCAACTTTCCACTTGAATGAAACGACTCGCTATATTTGACCTTGACGGCACGTTGCTCGATACCGTGGCCGATCTTGCTAATGCGACCAATCAGGCTTTGGAGCGGTGCGGATTCCCTACGCATCCCGTTGAGGCTTACTATCAGTTTGTGGGTAATGGCATCAACAAACTCTTTGCCCGTGCCTTGCCTGCTGAACATAGCAATGAAGAGAATGTACTGCGCATACGCGCCTTGTTTGTGCCCTATTACAATGAGCATAATGCCGACTGCAGCCGTCCCTATCCGGGCGTTGTGGAACTGCTCCGTTCGTTGCAAGCAGATGGGGTGTCGCTTGCCGTTGCCTCCAACAAATACCACGAGGCGACGCTCAAACTCGTAGGGCACTTTTTTCCCGACATCTCTTTCGCATCCATCTATGGTCAGCGTGAGGGAGTACCCATCAAGCCTGCCCCCGATGTGGTGTATGACATCCTGCACGATACGGGTGTGGCTAAGGAGGATACGCTGTATGTCGGCGACTCGGGTGTGGACATGCAGACGGCTGGTAATGCGGGTGTCGAGAGTGTGGGTGTCACCTGGGGATTCCGTAGCGAGGAGGAGTTGCGCGAGAATGGAGCAGTCCATATCGTGCATGTTGCAGATGAGATAAATGCGATTGTTTGTGAAAAATAAGCGCTCTCAAAACCTAATCCCTCCTCTTTTGTTAATAATACATAATTGAAATAAAAGGTTTGCAAATCCAAGAATAATACCTACCTTTGCAAGACTATACAGGAGTTTACTACTCAGAAAATGACAAGAAGTATGGAATTTACAGCAAAACAGATTGCTGCGTATATAGGAGGTGAGGTCGTAGGCGACGAGAACGTTACGGTGAACACCTTTGCGAAGATTGAGGAGGGTGTGCCTGGAGCGTTGTCTTTCTTGTCCAATCCGAAATATACAACATATATATATGATACTCTGTCGAGCATCGTACTGGTAAACAATGATTTTGTTCCCGAGAGACCGGTCAAGGCTACGCTTATCAAGACGGCCAATGCCTATGAAAGTCTGGCCAAACTGATGGCCCTCTACGAGAGTGTGAAACCCAAGAAGACGGGTGTCAGCTCTATGGCTTCGGTGGCCGCGAGTGCCACCATCGGCGAGAATGTATATATAGGTCCGTTTGTCTATGTTGGCGAAAAGGCAGTCATTGGTGACAACACCATCATCGAGGCCAACGTGTCGGTGGGCGATGGTGCCACGGTGGGTAGCGATTGTATCCTTTATCATGGGGTTACCATCTATCACGGCTGTAAGGTGGGCAACCGCTGCATCCTTCATGCCGGTAGCGTGGTGGGTGCCGATGGCTTTGGCTTTGCACCCGGTGCTGACGGATATGATAAGATTCCCCAAATCGGAATTGTCATCTTGGAGGATGACGTGGAGTTGGGTGCCAATACCTGTGTAGACCGCTCTACCATGGGCGCTACGGTCATCAAGCGCGGTGTAAAACTCGACAATCTTGTGCAGATAGGCCACAATGTGGTTATCGATGAGCATACCGTGATGTCGGCCCAATGTGGTGTGGCAGGCTCTACCAAGATTGGTAAGTGGTGTATGGTAGGCGGGCAGACGGGCTTCAATGGTCACATACAGATCGGTGATGGCGTCAAGGTAGGTGCCCACTCGGCTGTGCCCAATAACGTTAAGGATGGTGGCGCTGTGTTCGGCTACCCTGCCTTTGAGCACAGTAAGTTTGTGCGCTCATCCATCGTATTCAAGAAACTCCCCGAGATGTATCGCGAGATGGATACGTTGAAGAAAGAGATAGAATCGTTGAAACAACAACTTGCCGCTTTGGGCAAGGCCTAATCAGACTATGGCAAAGCAACGTACAATAAAAGATAGTTTTACGCTCTCAAGCAAGGGCTTGCACACGGGACTTGACCTCACCGTGGAGTTTTGCCCTGCGCCAGAGAACTACGGATATAAGATACAGCGCATCGATGTGGAGGGGCAACCTATAATCGAGCCGCTGGCCGAGAACGTAACGGACACGCAGCGTGGTACCGTACTCTCCAATGGCACCGAACGTGTCAGCACGATCGAGCATGGCCTCTCGGCACTCTATGCATTGGGCGTAGACAACTGCTTGATGAAGGTCAATGGTCCTGAATTCCCTATCCTCGAGGGCAGCGCACAGTTATATGTAGAGAATATCTTGCGTGTGGGCATCGTGGAGCAGGATGCTGAGAAAGAATATCTTGTGGTGAACGAGCCCATCGAGTACCGTGACGAGCAGAGCGGCTCAGTGTTGCGCATCGAGCCTGCGGACGAGTTCTCTGTCGGTGTGGTCATTTCGTTCGAGGGCAGTAGCATCAGCGACCAGCGTGCCGAGCTGATGCATATGGCCGATTTCCCCACGGAGATTGCCGCCGCCCGTACCTTTGTGTTTGTGCGCGACGTGGAGCCACTCCTTGCGGCAGGACTCATCAAGGGGGGCGACCTCGACAATGCCATCGTGCTCTATGAGCGTGAGCTGTCGCAAGAGCGTTTCGACCGCATTGCCGATTCCTTGAATATACCCCGCATGGATGCCAAGAAACTGGGTTATATCAACCATCGCCCTCTCGTGTGGGGCAATGAGCTGGCGCGTCATAAGTTGCTCGACGTCATAGGCGACATGTCACTCTTGGGTCACCCCATAAAGGGTCGCATCACGGCATATCGTCCCGGCCACCGCGTCAACAACCAACTGGCACGACTCATCAGGCAGAAAATAAAAGGTTAGAATTAAAACAACTCATAACTCATAACTCACAACATGTCTAGCATAAGTCCATTGGCATACGTACACCCCGAAGCTGTTATCGGTGAGAATGTCGAGATAGGCCCCTTCGTATATATCGACCGCAACGTCGTGATCGGTGACAACAATGTCATCATGCCCAACGCCAATATCCTCTATGGCTCCCGCATCGGCAATGGTAACACCATCTTCCCTGGAGCTGTCATCGGTGCCGTGCCCCAAGACCTCAAGTTCCGAGGCGAGGAGACGACGGCCGAGGTAGGCGATAACAACACCATCCGCGAGAATGTTACTATCAATCGTGGCACAGCAGCCAAGGGCAAGACCGTGGTGGGCAGTGGCAACCTCCTGATGGAGGGCGTCCACGTGGCACACGACACCATCGTGGGCAATGGATGCATCATCGGTAACCAGACCAAGTTTGCGGGAGAGGTTATTGTGGATGACTTTGCGGTCATCAGCTCTACGGTGCTGGTGCATCAGTTCTGCCGCATCGGCAGCTATGTGATGATACAGGGCGGTTGCAGAGTACTGAAGGATGTCCCTCCGTATATTATGGCCGGGCGTGAACAGTTGACCTACTGCGGACTCAACCTCGTAGGCCTGCGCCGACGTGGCTTTACGAACGAGCAGATCGACACCATCCATCAGGCCTATCGCTATATCTACCAGAGCGGTCTCAATACCACCATGGCGCTTGAGCGCATCAGAGAGGCGATGGCGATGACGCCCGAGGTGGAGTACATCGTCTCCTTCGTCGAGGGATCCAAGCGAGGCATCATCAAGTAAATGACACTAAACACTACACACTAAACACTACACACTAAACACTACACACTAAACACTAAACCCCCAACCCCTATGGTATATCGCTTTACTATCATTTCTGACGAGGTGGACAACTTCCGCCGCGAGATTCAGATCGACTCTGAGGCTACGTTCCTCGATTTGCACAACGCCATACTGAAGTCTACAGGTTATCCCAACGACCAGATGACCTCATTCTTCGTCTGCGACTCCAACTGGGAGAAGGAGACCGAGATCACACTCGAAGACATGGGCACCAGTTCCGACATGGACAGTTGGATCATGGAGGAGACTCCGCTCGAAGAGTTGCTCGAGGACGAGAAGCAGCACCTGCTCTATATCTTCGACCCCTTGGCCGACCGTGCCTTCTTCATGGAACTCTCCGAGATCATCACCGGCAAGTCGCTCGATGAGGCCGTATGTACCAAGTCTGTCGGCGATGCACCGCAGCACGTGCTCGACTTCGACCAGCTCATGGCCACCCAGGTGGCCGCCACCACACTCGACGACACCTTTGGCGATGATGAGGACTTCGACCTCGACGAACTCGACCCCGACGGTTTCGAGATGGGCAGCGCTGAGGACTTCGAGAATATGCTGTATTAAGTTGAAAGATGAAAGATGAGAGATGAAAGATGAAAGATGAAAGATGAGAGATGAAAGTTGCCATTTGGATAAAAGGTATTTTACTTAACTTTCATCTTTCCACTATCCACTATCAACTTAAATGAAATCCCTCGTCGTACTCCTTGGTCCTACCGGTGTAGGCAAGACCGCCTTGAGTCTCGCTCTGGCCGAGCGGTTGGGCTCGCCCATCCTGTCGGCCGACTCGCGTCAGCTCTATGCCGAGATACCCATCGGCACGGCAGCCCCCACGAGGGAGGAGCAGGAGCGCGTGAAGCACTACTTCGTAGCCACTCACCAGCTCACCGACTACTACAGCGCGGCACAGTACGAGACCGACGTGCTGCGCCTCACCGACGAACTCTTCCGCACCCACGACACCCTGCTGCTCACGGGCGGCAGCATGATGTACATCGATGCCGTGTGCAAGGGGATTGACGATATCCCTACGGTCGACGACGTCACCCGCCGCACCCTGCTCGAGCGCTACGAGGCCGAGGGGCTCGAACCCCTGGTGGGCGAACTCCGCCTGCTCGACCCCGAGTACTACCGTATCGTAGACCTCAGGAATCCCAAGCGCGTCATCCACGCCCTCGAGATATGCTACATGACGGGCCGCACCTACACCTCCTTCCGTACGCGCACCGCGAAGGAGCGCCCCTTCCGCATCATCAAGATAGGTTTGCGCCGCGAGCGCGAGGAGCTCTACGACCGCATCAACCGCCGTGTCGACCAGATGGTCTCCGACGGCCTCGTCGAGGAGGCACGCCGCGTATATCCTTACCGCCATCTCAACTCGCTCAACACCGTGGGCTACAAGGAACTCTTCGCCCACTTCGACGGACAGTGCACGCTCGACTTCGCCATCGAGAAGATCAAGCAGAACAGCCGCATCTACTCCCGCAAACAGATGACCTGGTTCCGCCGCGACGAAGACATCCGATGGTTCCACCCCGACGAGCAGGAAGCCATCATGGCCTACGTGGATGCCGCATTGCAGGGGTAGAACATGAGTAGAGCCTTCGGTATTATCCCTTTTATTATCTTACTTTACTGACTGCTGCCCAGCGTACACGTGTCTGCTCGCCAACATACGCGCGTATGGTGGCGAGCATATGCGCATACGCAGCCCAGTGGTTAATGACAAGGCTTTGTCTAATGGACTATTTCTTCTCTGCGAAAATCTCTGTTTGTTGAGGCTTGCGACGGCGAGGATATAGGCAAGAGGCTCGGTAAATAGGTGCTTTTTGAAAATACTTAACATAGTTTAACTTTGGAGGAGGGGTATTTTTTGACTTTTTTAGTTAAATTTGCCTACTTACCAAGTCCTTTGTGGTGGAACTGGGGGAGAATGTTGATGGCGAGACCTCCATTGTTCTCCCGTGGGGTAAGGTCACTGTATCAGACGGGACAGATTCAGTGGTTCTTACTGGGGACTATGACGAACGTTACTTCCCGCCTTACGTATATAGTACCTCCCGCATGAGAGGAGTGCCTGGACGCACTTATCACCTCACCGTAGAGTATGGCGACCGTGTGGTGACAGCACAGACCACTATCCCCATGCCTGACTCCTTGGAGGCACTCACTGTGACGCCATGTGCTGATGTTGACAGCATGTATCAGATAACGGCCTACTACGAAGATGCTCCCGAGACAGAGGATTACTATCTATTCCTTACACGTATATTCAATAGAGAAAATCGTTTTTATCCCTCCTTCTTGGGCGTGATGGATGACTCACGCCTTGCATCACACAACAAGCAGGTGGTGCAACCGGGCATCCACATGATGACGACCGAAAAGCATAAGTATCGTCCCTATTTTCACGAGAGCGATTCGGTACAGATCAAGTTCGCCAAGATTGATGAGACCACCTATCGTATCCACAAGGCCTATAGCGAGATGGTGTCGCTCTCGTCGAATCCCATCTTCTCGAGCGACCTCTCCATGCCCACCAATATCGAGGGTGGATTGGGATTCTGGTGCGGCTATGGCGTGACGAGGTACAGTATCGTCATTGCCGACAGCATCTCCTCACGGGACGAACCGATATAGCGTATCGCCCCTGCACGTGGTGATGGCGTAACTGCCTACGATACCCAGTCCGCCCTGGATGTTGGTGTGTATGGGTGTGGGCTCGCCGATGAAGGCTCCGCCCGTCATCTCAAAGGTGGCTACATCTTCGGGGTACCGGTAGTAGTCTGCGCTGAGGTGTTCTATCGTAAAATCGTAGCGGAAGGTGGCTCGGCTCACGGTGTCGGCAGGGAAGATGTAGTCTTCATTCTCCCACATGTCGTCGCCTACCCATCCGCTCTCGGGGTTGAGGTCGAGAGGGGTCGATGGCGACTCCATGAGGAAGAGGAACTCCATCACCGGCTGTCCTTCCTTGTTGCGCAGGTTCTCGTCGGTGAAGATGAATGAGTTGGTGCTCGTCATATAGAGCAGTCCGCCGAGCATCTGCGCCATGCTCTCGCTCGTCGTGAATAGCCGGCTGCTGCTTTCGGTGAGGAGGTAGTGAGGGTAGAAGGTCTCCGTACTTTCGATGAATCCTCTTGTCGGCGATGGCGCGAGATACTCTTCCCTATAGTTATCCTCTGGATACATCACCTCATAACTCCCCTCATACGCTACTGAGAGCCGGTAGTAGTTGGTCTCCCCGACAGGGTCGTCCAGATGGATGCTTACGAGCAGGGCGCTGTCGGTCTTGTTGAGCAGTGCGGTGCTCAAGGGGTCGCCGGGGGCGGTGAAGGGGAGCATCGTCGTGTGGGCTATGGCGGTGGGAGTAGGGTGCATCACGCGCCCGGTGGCTGTGGCGGTGCCTATGGAGTGTGTGGCTGTCAGCGTCACCTCGTCGCCTGCGCGTAGGGTGTATCCGCTCGTGTAGGTCTGTGTGGCCTCGTCATATTGTAGTGTGATGCTCTGGCCGTCGATAGAGGCTGTGACGATGGCGTCGGCCAAGCGTGGTGGCTCCTTGGTGTCGAGGAAGTGGGCGGTGCGGCTCACCGTGGCAGAGAGCAGGCTGTCGGGTTGTAGTATTGCATTCAATACAAGTTTAGGCGCTCCCAATTCGGCATCGTAGGGGGTGTCGTTGACGCAGGAGGTCATTATCATCGCGCTGAGCGCGATGATGAATTGAAAATTAAAAATTGAAAATTGAAAATTATGGGTATGCTTCATGATGGTTGTCGTTAGAACTGTATTCCATAACTGAATGAGGGGATGATGGGGAATATCGTTACCTTGCGCAGGGTGCGGTAGTATTCGTCGGTCTCCCAATTGTAGCCCTCGTAGCGGTATACCATGAAGGGATTCATGGTATTGTAGGCGTTGTATACGCTGAGGTTGATGGTGCGCTTCACGCCTGGTAGGCGCTTGAACTCCTTGTAGAAGTTGATGCCGAGGTCGAGACGGTGGTAGGGCTCGAGGCGATAGTTGTTGCGGCTCTCAAAGTAGCCTATGGTGCCGGCATAGTTGTCGGGTGTATGGGGTTGGCTCTCATAGTAGTGGGTGTAGAGCGTGCCGCAGTTGCCTGTGGCATATACCCATGTGGCCGAGAGGTCGATGCGGTCGTTCTGTTTGTAACTGGCGGTGATATTCACATCGTGGCGGCGGTCATACTTGGCATGGAAGGGCCTTCCTCCGTTGATGATGTGTCCTTCGCGGTCAAACTGGCGCATGGTTCTCGACCAGGTATAGGCTATCCATCCGGTAAACTTGCCTACGGAACGCTGTGCCATGAGTTCGAGCCCGTAGGACCATCCGCAGCCCATTGCCACCTTGTCTTCCCACGAGGTCGTTCCCACCATGAAGGAGGTACCCTCTCTATATTCGAGCAGATTGTTCAGGTGCTTGTAGTAGCCCTCGGCCGAGAGATCACACAACCCCTCAAGTTCGTAGTAGATGCCTCCGGCCACTTGGTGCGAATGTTCGGGGTGTATATTCTTGGTAACTGGCACCCAAAGGTCGGTGGGGAGGCTGATATTGCTGTTCGACAACAGATGTACGTATTGCGTCATGTAGGCATAGCCAGCCTTCAGGGAAAGATGGTCGGTAAGGAGCAGGCGACTGCTGAGGCGAGGCTCCAGAGCGTGGTAGAACTTGCCGTTCACGGTGAAGGTGGAGTAGTTGAGCCCTGCGTTCAGTTTTGCCATGTCGGAGAGGGTCATGTCGTCTTCCACATAGAGTTGTGTCTCGTGGGCGAGGATGTCGGGCTGGCCTATCTGCTGCGTGTTGTCATCTTTGTCCTTCTTCTCGCTCATGGTCATCACCTCGGGGCGGAAGGTGTGGTGCGTGTAGGCCAGGCCCATGCGCATGTCGTGCAGTGGGCTGGGCGAGTAGTGCAGTTCGGCCCTGCCCGTGAGGTCATAGATGCCCGACTTCATCTCCAGTTGTGCCTTGTAGTTGAGGTTGTTGACCTTGTCCTTCTCATCGAACCCCATGCCTATCTTGTGGCGGTATTGGGTGTAACTGACTGAGGCGTCGAGAAACATCTGTGAGGTGATGACGTGGTTCCATCGTGCGGCAGTGACGATGTTGCCCCATTTCCATGATAGGCGACTATCGTTGCGGTAGTCCTTGGTGTCGGCCTCGTTGATGGAGAAGTAAATCTCGTCATCGCCCATGTAGTGGCTCAGGTAGAGGCGGTCGCGGTCGGAGAACTTATGGTTCACCTTCGCGTTCAGGTCGTAGAAGTAGTAGCCTGCGCCATAGTCGGTATCCTCTTTTTGCACGTGAGCCATATACCATAGCGCAGCGTTGGTGATGAGATCAGAGTAGGTGCGTCGACCCGAGATGTTGAACGAGGTCTTGCCCTTCCATAATGGTCCTTCGAGACTGAACTTCGACGATACGGCTCCCACATGCACATTGCCGTGGAAGTGGTGCATGTCGCCCTCCTTCATGCGCACATCGACGACCGAGGACAGACGGCCCGCATAATGGGCGGGGAAACTGCCTTTGTATAGGGTCACGTTCTTGATGGCATCGGCATTGAAGGCCGAGAAGAACCCGAACATGTGGTTCACATTGTATACGGGTACGCCATCGAGCAGCATCAGGTTCTCGTCGGGACTGCCGCCGCGTACGTAGAGTCCTGCCGACCCCTCTGTGCCGCTTTGTACACCCGGGAGCAGTTGCAGTACCTTCAGCACGTCGGTCTCGCCAAACATCGCAGGCACCGACTTTATCTGTGCGATGGGGATGTCTACGGCACTCATCTGCGACCCGCGCACACCGAGGTCGAGGCGGTTGCCCACGATGGTCACCTCATTCAGTGCCGAGTGGGTATGAAGCGCCATATTCACCACCGTATCGCATGTCAGCACGAAGCGCTTTGTCAGCGGGGTATATCCCACATACGAGGCTGTCAACTCCACCGCCCCGGCAGGGAGGGTGAGCGAGTAGAATCCGTAGGTGTTGGTCACCGTGCCATTGCCACTCGTGTGGTCATAGAGCGTGGCGCCTATCATCGTCTCGTCGGCCACGGCATCGCTCACATATCCGCTGATGGTGTAGTGCTGGGCATGGATTGTGGCCGAAAGGAGAGTTGCCAGTAGGGCAATATATAGTCTATGTCGTCTCTTCATGGCTACAAAAGTAACAAGAAATGCGCAAAGCGTAAAGTCAAGGCGCAGGTAATTTCTTGTGCGTCCAGCGAAAACGGGTGGATGGTGAATGGCGTATGCCTGGCTTCTATGTACCGTTTTATTCCCAACTGAAAATCCTGATATCTCCTGCCTCGATGGTGTATGATGCTGTGACGGGGCTCTCGGTGCCGTCTTTTGCTATGTGCACGGCTTCGGTGGAAAAGTCAATCCCGAGTGTTGTCTCTGTGGTGCAACTGCGGTTGACGAATGCGATGTACTGCTTGCCCTTGTTGGTGAAGTATGACACTACGCAGCCTTCACCCTCGGTGGTGATTCTGCTGATGCCCGCAGGGTAGGAGGTGAGGGCCTTGGTGCCTCTTGGGATTGTGTTGCCGGTGTGCCAGATGTCCTTGATGTCGGCTCCAAGGAAGAGGGGTTCCATCTGCTTCAGTTCTGCGTTGACCTGCTCCACGCTGGGGTAGATGTCGGCCACGATGTCATCGCCCCAGACGATGGCCCGCGTGGTGAAGTACTGGAATGCTACCGCACCGTATACGAGGTTGCTGAAGTGTTGTAGGCGCAGGTCGGCGAGTGTCGGTCTCGGCGTGCTGCCGAGCGCCTTTGCCATGGCGAAACTCCATATCGGTACTTGTGCTTCGAGGGCTGCGGTGCGTATGTCCTCGAGGTTGTGATACCATGCGTCGCGCAACACTCTGTTGCCTTCCTGTATGATGACGGGGTAGTTGTCAAACGAGAGGAACGATACGGGTACCGTCCTGAGGTAGTGGCGCAGGGTCTCCAGATAGCGATCCTCTACCCAGTCGTCCCATCCGTAATTGGGGAAGAGGTTGACATAGCAAAGGTGTGTCTGGTCGTACTTGTAGATTTCCTTGATGCGTCGTCTCATCTCGGGGTATTCGAAGAGTTCGGGCTCGTCCCAAACGTTGTATGCATATAGCGAAGGGTGTGCTGATAGGGCTTCGACCGTCCTTGCGGTTTGGGTGGCGTCATGGAGTTCGGGGCATTCAACGACAATCTTCATACCCGTCTTGTCTCCCAATGCCAATAGTGCCTCTGCCTCTTCCAGGGAGTTCAGGCGATAGTCGAAATAGACGTTGAAGCCTGCCTCGGCAAGTTTGCGCATCCTCCATTCGGCACTGGGATCCTCGAACTGGTCGAGCATGTTGTCATCGTCGATGTCGATGAGTTCGTACCATGAGAGGAAGATGAACTCCTCCGGCACCATGATAGGCACGCAGGATCCTGCACCACTTTCGGTAGGTGGATCCTCGGGCTCTGTGTCGTCGGTCGGGTCGGTGGGGGTGGTGCAAGCGCCCATCATCAAGGTTGCTGCAAGGGATTGCAGGACGGGGAACCTCTTTGCCCCTGTCGTGGAGAGAACTGATAGTTGCATAGTCTGTGCTTTCTGTCTGTTTGTCATGCGAAGGTACGGAATATTTTCGGATAAATGCAGGGGTTCGTATGGCGATTCTGTAAAACATGGGGAAAGAGCGGTCGGATTTGAAAAATTCTTTCTACATTTGCATCCGTTGTACTGTAAATGGCTCTTGGCTTTTGGCTTTTGGCTCTTGGCTCTTGCTTTAACCAATAACCATAAACCATAAACAATAAACCATAAACCATAAACCATAAACATTAACCCATAACCCATTCAACACAAAAACACTCAAAGGTCATGATCAAGAGATTGTTCGATAAATATGTCGTCAAGGCACTGAGCCATATGGCTTGGGGCTTGTTCTGTTCGCTCATTATAGGTCTCATCGTGGGGCAGGTGGCCAAGATACCGGGCCTCGCGTTCCTCGCCTTCATCAGTGAGGCACTCTCGGCCTCGTCGCCCCTCGTGGGCGCGTGTATCGGTCTGGCCATCGCCATGGGGCTGGGTGTCGACCAGTTGGTCGCCATCTCTTCGGCCGTGGCGGGGGCCTTGGGCTATCAGTATGGCGGTCCCGTGGGAGCCTACCTGGCGGTGATCGTAGGTGCCGAGGTGGGGCAACTCATTTCCAAGCGTACGGTGGTCGACATCATCCTCACGCCGATGCTTACCATCGTGGCGGGCGGTGTCTTTGCCCGCTACTGCTGCTCGCCCATCAATGACTTCATGCTCTATCTCGGTGAGGTCATCAACCATGCCACGCAACTCAGCCCCTTCGTGATGGGCATCGTGGTAGCGGTGCTGGTGGGTTGTGCGTTGACGCTACCTATCAGCTCTGTGGCCTTGTGTGTGATGCTCGGCATCGATGGCTTGGCGGCAGGAGCGGCCACGGCAGGCTGTTGTGCTCAGATGGTGGGCTTTGCCGTCATCAGCTATTCGGACAATGGCGTGGGCGGACTCCTCTCGCAGGGCTTGGGCACCTCGATGCTGCAGATCGGCAATATCGCTCGCAAACCCCTCATATGGCTTGCCCCGACGCTCACCTCGGCTATCCTCGGCCCCGTGTCGACGGTCCTGTTCGGCATGACCAACAATGCGCTCGGTGCCGGCATGGGTACGGCAGGCTTGGTGGGCCCCCTGGCTACCTATGCCACGATGAGTGGTCAGATGTCGGGCAGCGTGCTCATCGCGGAGATCGTCGTGCTCTACTTCGTCGCCCCTGCCATCATCAGCCTGCTCATCGACCGACTCATGCGCCGTATGGGCTGGATCAAGCCGGGGGATATGAAGCTGTAGACAACCAGAGGTGGCCTCCGCAATGGATTGAGTCCGATAGGGGCGTTGCGGAGACTTTTGCCTGATTCCCCTTTTTTTAACCTGAATGAGGTGGTCCTTCTATAGCTTCCCTTATAGCTCAAACATCGCCGCCGTCCACTCCTTTTCCATGCGGTGGCTCACGTAACGGAGGCCGAGGCGTTCAGCTTCGGCCTTTATCATGGGCAGGTCGCTCTCGTAGAAGCCGCTGAAGTAGATGTGTCCGCCCTCGTTCATGCGGGCCACGTAGTACTGCATGTCGGCGAGCAGGATGTTGCGGTTGATGTTGGCGATGATGACATCGAACGGACCCTCTGTGGCGAGCGAAGAGGCATCGCCTTGGAATACCTTGATGTTGTCGATATGGTTGAGCGCGAGGTTGTCGATAGAGTTGTTCACGCACCACTCGTCGATGTCGATGGCCGTGAGTGCCGATGCTCCGCGCATCGAGGCCAGGATGGCGAGGATAGAGGTGCCGCAGCCCATGTCGAGCACCGTCTTGCCCTGTAGGTCAGCATCGAGCAGGTAGCCGATGATGAGGCGCGTGGTCTGGTGATGTCCCGTGCCGAAGGCCATCTGGGGATTGATGATGATGTCGAAGTCGGCCTTCGGGTAGTCCTTGTGGAAGGTGCTGTGGATGACGCAGCGGCTGTCCACTACGATGGGCTCGAAGAAGTGTTTTTCCCACTCCTCGTTCCAGTCCTTGTCCTCCATCTCCTCAGCTGTGAAGGTGATGGCGATGTTCTCCATAGGGAAGTCGGCGAGGATGGCCCTCAATGCCTCCTCGTCGTAAAGGTGGGCGGGTACATAGCCGATGGTGCCGTCGGGCGACTCTACAAAACTCTCAAACCCCTGCTCCATGGCCAGGGCGGCAATGATGTCGTTGGCGGTTTCGCTCACGGGGCTTACGGTGAAGTTGACTTCGATGTATTTCATATTGTTTTTGTTTAGTTTATGGGCCTTGAGCTCTGAGCTATGAGATTCCATCTGGATGGCAGGAGCTCACTGCTCATTGCTCATAGTTCGCAGCTCTCTTCTGCAAAATTACGCTTTTTTAGGGATTCTCCCCACAAATGATAGGGAAAATCCTCCGTTGTAGTCGTTTTTTATCTCGTATCTTTGTAACGTGAATCAGAGAATATATAAATAAGGATATGAAAAGAATCGTATTAATGGCTTTGATGGCGGTCGGGATCGTAGGTTCCGCATCGGCACAGCGTGACGACCTGTACTTCGTGCCTAAGAAGAAAAAGGTGGTGGAAGAGGTGGAACAGAAGTCCGTAGCGACTGCGCAGGAAAAGTCGGCAGAGAGCAAGACGCTTACTGTCACTACCATTCCGGCCAGACAACTTGAGATGGACGAGGATACCTATAATCGTCGTGGTTCGTATCTTACCGAGCAGGGCGATGCCGTGTCGGAGTTTGCCATGGATGATGAGGGCTTTGTGCTCATCACCGAGGAGGGAGACACGATGTGGACGGATGCAGACACCTTGCGCCTCACCCGAGTGACCGATGGTGAGGGATGGGTGAGCGGATTCGATGGTAGCGACTCGGACTACGAGTATGCCATGCGTATCATCCGTTTCCGCAATCCGCGTTATGCCATTCCCGTGAGCAGCCCGCTCTATTGGGATGTGGTGTATGGCAGTGCCCTGTGGCCCCGCTGGGATTGGAACATCTACGATGACGGCATGTATGCCTACGTGTTCCCTACGTCGAGCAACTGGCACTACTGGGATTATCGGATGAGTTATCCCTTCGGGTGGAGTGCGTGGAGCAGTCCTTGGAATCTTCATTACGGCTGCCACTGGGGACATCATTGGGGCAGTCACAGCGGTTGGCAGTTCTATGGTCATGTATGGTATGACCCTTGGTTCAATCCCTACTTCTTTGATTATAATCCAGGTTGGCATCATGGTCATCATCACGGACATTATCCTCACTTTGGTATCGGTAAGCCCGGATGGGGTGGTGGAGGTCCTAAGGTGTTGCCCAATACCCGCAAGGCTGTAGCAGGATCTACTCGTCAGGAAAAGGGTGAGTCTGCAGGTCGCAGTACGGCAAGCTCATCGCGGACTGGGGTTGCATCTAACCGTACGGGTACTGAACGTCGCATCGACAATGGTTCGGACCGAAACACCTCGGTACGCGTGGTTACAGGTGGCGCGGTCCGCTCATCGACCAGCAATCGTACGAGTGGCAGTGAGGTGGTGCGACGCAGCACGGGCTCCTCATCGGTGAGTCGTGGCACAGCTGCTGGCAGCAGTTCGCGTAGTAGCTCGACCGTTCGGAGCACCTCGCGCAGCAGCAGCTCATCTTCGGGCTCTTCATATAGCCGCCCAAGCAGCACACGTAGCTCATCCTCCTCGTCGACAAGCCGCAGCTCATCTTCCTCAAGTAGCTCACGCAGCAGCTCCTACAGTAGTGGCAGCAGTTCACGCAGTAGTTCCTACAGTAGTGGCAGCAGCTCGTACAGCAGCGGTAGCAGTTCGCGCAGTTCTTACAGCGGTGGCAGCAGCTCTCATAGTTCTTACAGCGGTGGCGGCAGCTCACGCAGCTCGTATAGTGGTAGCAGCAGCTCACGCAGTAGCGGTGGTCGCAGATGATCGGAGCTACAAACTTTTGGCTTTTAGGTTAAAGGCTATAGGTTATAGGTTAATGCGCTGTTAGCTGTTGGCTATTAGCTCTTTCCTCTTCCCTCTTCCCTCTTCCCTCTTCCCTAAACACTAAACACTAAACTCTAAACAAATACATATTATGAAACGTAACAGACTATTTCTCCTTGTTGCCATGTTGCCCGCATTGGCTATGCAAGCACAGACTTCATACGAGGCAGCAGCGCTGCTCGATACAGACCTCAGTGGTACATCTCGCTTCGTGGGTATGGGTGGTGCCATGAGCGCCCTCGGTGCTGATATGAGTACGATGAGCACCAATCCCGCAGGTACGGCACTCTACCGTAGTTGGGATGCTTCCCTCTCTTTTGGTGGCAACTGGATTACCCAGCGTACGCAGACCAATCTGGGAAAGGGACGTGCATTCGATGCATACGGCTCATTCGACAATATGGGTGTGGTGATTGCCAACAAGCAGAGCAATGTGGATCCCGTGCGCTTTGTCAATTTCGGTATCAACTACCGTAATGTGAAACGCTTCGATAGCAAGATGGGGATGTCGTCGAACCTTAAGCGTAACGATGGCGTCTACCTGTCACAGACGGGACAGATGGCTTGGCAGGCCTACCAGAATTGGGATGTGGTCGCTGAGGACTTCAATCCACACGATGAGGAGGGATTCTTCCACAGAAACTATTACAAGCAGGATTGGGTGGGCTGGCTCACACTACTGGGTGCTCAGGGGTATCTGATTGATGAAAGTGCCTTGTATGAGGATCTTGCCCTTCAAAACAAGAATTACTATCCCTCCAATTACAACGAATATAGGAGTGTTCAGTATGGAGGTATCGATGCCTATGACTTCAATCTCTCGGTAAACCTCTACGACGCAGTCTATTTTGGTGCAACGTTTACAACCTATGATGTCGACCGTACTACAGAAAGTGTCTATTCTGAGCGCTTCGATGATGGCAGCTACACTCTGCAAAACTACTATCGTACCGTGGGAACGGGTTATGACCTCAAGTTTGGTGTTATCTTGCGCCCGTTTGAGGAGTCGTCATTCCGCTTCGGCGTGTCAGCTACCACACCTACGGTGTATTGGCTATGCGACCACAACTCGGCCGTTCTGAATTCTCAGGTCTCGTTCACCAATAATGAGACGGGCGAAAGCTGGGTAGAGACACCGACTATCAATACCCGTTCATCAAAGGCTTATGGTGACGATTGCCCTACGAACTATACGATGATTGCGCCGTTCAAGGTCAACGTCAGTCTTGGAGGTACCATAGGTAGCTCGTTGGCTCTCGGTGCCGAGTATGAGTATACTGATTACAGCACCACCAAGCTCTTCTATAGCGATGGCGTGGAGATGTCGGAGATGAATGAGCACACGGGCGCAAACTTTACCGGGAAGCACACCTTGCGACTGGGTGCCGAGCATTCTTTCGGTACATTCTACACTCGCTTGGGCTATAACTATCAGACAGGAGGCTATGAGATGGATGCTTGGAAGTGGATTCCCGTCAACTCCGTGCAGACCAATACGGATTACGCCAACCTGAAATCTACGCAGAACTTTACCTGCGGTATGGGTTATCGTGGCGATAGCTTCTATGCTGATGCTGCATTGCTCTATAGTCGTCAGTCTGCAGAATTCTTCCCTTTCGACAATCCTAACCTTGATGCTGCAAAGCTCAGTAGCAGCCTCGTCAAGGGTATGGTGACAGTAGGTGTGAGATTCTAATTTGATTTGTTTGAAAAGAAAGACACCACTCTGATAAAGAGTGGTGTCTTTTTGTGTATATCCTCTCTTGTTTGTGGTACTTTAAGTGTTTAACGCCAACTAATTGCTAATCACTTGTCTATGATGGTTGTTTGATGGGTATGAATTGTATAAAAACACAGATTTTTACAACGGCTTTAAGCGTAGATATTTGTACGCAATTCCAATGCTGATTGTACAATAATCACGCATGTCAAATATGGATAAAATCAAAATCGTTTCAGAGTTTGAAATAAAAAACGTACTTTTGTGATTGCTTACGTTATATAGAAAAAGGAGTATGATGATGAACGAGACGAGATATGCTGCATTCTTCACTCCCGAGGAGTGGACGTTGAAGGGTGAACTTGAAACCCGCTTGTGTGAGTTGGTGGGCGACAGCCTGCGCGATGATGATATGCAACGCATCGAGGCGTTGCTTGCCGAGGCCATCGAGAACGAGCGGATCGGCCGCGACAGTTTTGGGCTCAACCCCCTCATCAATAATCTGCAGACGGCCATCATCGTGGTCGACGAGATGGGTATGCGTCGTGCGGCTGTAGTGAGCATCCTGCTCCACGATGTGGTCAAGTGCGGACACATCACCACCGAGGAGGTTGCAGAGCAGTTTGGTGCCGATGTGGCGGGTATTCTCCGTGGTCTCGTGCGCACCGCCAGCCTCTATGAGAAGAACCCCACCATCGAGTCGGAGAACTTCCGCAACCTTCTGCTCTCCTTTGCCGAGGACATGCGCGTCATCCTCATCATGATTGCCGTCCGCGTCAATACCATGCGCCAGATCAAGGATGCCGGCAACGACGAGGCGCGTCTCAAGGTGTCGGGCGAGGCTGCCTACCTGTATGCCCCCTTGGCACATAAGTTGGGGTTATATAAACTCAAGTCCGAACTCGAGGACCTCTCGCTCAAGTACATGCAGCACGATATGTACTACCACATCAAGGAGAAGCTCAATGCCACCAAGGCTGCCCGCGACAAGTACATTGCTGCGTTCATCGAGCCCATCGAGAAGAAACTCGCTGCTGCAGGCCTCAAGTGCCACATCAAGGGCCGTACGAAGAGCATCCACTCCATCAGCCAGAAGATGAAGAAGCAGAAGACCAACTTCGAGGGTATCTACGACCTCTTCGCCATCCGCATCATCCTCGACTCCGAGTATGAGAAGGAGAAGCAGGAGTGCTGGGCGGCTTACTCCATCGTCACCGACATGTACCAGCCCAACCCCAAGCGCTTGCGCGACTGGCTCTCCATCCCCAAAAGCAACGGCTACGAGTCGCTCCACACCACGGTGATGGGTCCCGAGGGCAAGTGGGTGGAGGTGCAGATACGCACCGAGCGCATGGACGACATTGCCGAGCGTGGTCTGGCCGCTCACTGGCGCTACAAGGGCGTGAAGAGCGAGACGGGCCTCGACGAATGGCTCACGAGCATCCGCGAAGCCCTCGAGCACAGCGACGATGATGGCCTCGAACTGATGGACCAGTTCAAGATGGACCTCTACAAGGACGATGTCTTCGTGTTCACCCCCAAGGGCGACCTCTTCAAGTTGCCCCAGGGTGCTACGGTGCTCGACTTTGCCTTCCATATCCACACCAATGTGGGCTGTCGCTGCACGGGCGGTAAGGTCAATGGCAAGCACGCCCAGCTGCGTCAGAAGTTGAGCAACGGCGACCAGGTAGAGATCCTTACCTCCAGTACGCAGACCCCCAAGCAGGGCTGGCTCGATATCGTCACCACTTCGAAGGCTCGCAACAAGATACGCCAGAGCCTCAATGAGATAGAGTCGCGTCAGGCAGCCTTTGCCCGCGAGACCATAGAGCGCAAGTTCAAGAACCGCAAGATCGACTACGACGAGCCCACGATGATGCGCATCATCCGTCAGATGGGCTACAAGCAGGTCAAGGAGTTCTACCAGAAGATTGCCGAGGGCTCGCTCGACGTGAACCAGTTCATCGACCGCTACGTGCAGGCCATCGAGCAGGTCACCGAGCCGCACGATGTGACTATACGCAGTGCCGAGGGCTACAGCATGCAGCAGGACGAGCAGCTCCGTCAGCACTTCTCGGGCGACGTGCTCGTCATCGACCAGAACCTCAAGGGTATCGACTTCAAGCTCGCCCAATGCTGCAACCCCATCTATGGCGACGAGGTCTTCGGCTTCGTGACCACGGGTGGCGGCATCAAGATACACCGTTGCGACTGTCCCAATGCCCCCGACATGCACGCCCGCTTCGGCTACCGCGTGGTCAAGGCCCGCTGGGCAGGCAAGAGCAAGGGCTCGCTCTATCCCATCACGCTCACCGTCATCGGTCACGACGATATAGGCATTGTCAACAACATTACCTCTATTATATCTAAGGAAGAGAATATCCAGTTGCGCAATATCAGTATCAACTCCCACGATGGCCTCTTCTCGGGTACGCTCACCGTGATGATTGAGGAGAACGCCCGCCTGCAAGCCCTCATCAAGAAGTTGCGCACCGTCAAGGGTGTCAAGCAGGTGAACCGTAATTAGTTAGGAGTTAGGAGTTGATAGTTAGGAGTTAAGGCTTCGCGATGCATGCCTTGCCGGATGGCAAGATCACAAACTCCTAACTCCTAACTAACAACATCGTCAATCCATTCTCACGTCCTACGGCATAGCGTTGGCTCTGCCCTGTGGGCTCGCTCTCGCGCTCGAAACAGTCCATATAGAGCGGTTTGCCTCGTTGGAATTGTAGGCACGAGAAGGTATCGCCCACGCGGAGCGAGCCGTTGGTCACGCTCTCCACCACGAACCTATATTCACCCAGGTAGCGCACCTCACATACGCGGTCGGGTTGCCAGCCGAGGCGGAGGCGTGTGCCCGCACTCAGCGAAGACACGTCTAATATGCCCTCGGTGAAGAAGTCCGACTCGGTGCCTGCCTCCCTCCTCAAGTAATCGCAATAGTCTGCCCAACTCTCTCGCTCGGCATAGCGTGCCAGCACGTCAAGTGTGCGGCGCGACACCGTGTCGTAGTGGCGCGTCGAGTAGCCCCATACGCGCTCGAGCGTAGTGGGGGAGAGGTGCTCGTGCAAGGCGGTCTCTATCGCCTCGGTGAGCAAGACAAAGTCGGCATGCGTGTGTAGAGGTCTTCCAAATCTGCTCTCCACCTCTCTGCGCAATGCTGCAATCTCTGGAATATTTGCCTGTATGCTCATAATGGCTGCGAAAGTAATCATTTTTTCGAAAAAATGCCGTATCTTCGCTGTGAAAAGGCAATAAAAGACAATGATCGAGAGTGAGAGTTTTCGTCCCATCAGCGCGGAGTTAGACTATAGCGGTCGGTACACCGATGTCGAACTCATTGCCACTACCACCCATGCACGGCTCTACCGTATGCGTCGGGCAGGCCGCCTCTTCATGGCCAAGACCACGATGAGCGACGATGCGCGTAGCCTCGAACTCCTCCAACGCGAGTATGAACTCTCCTTAGGGCTCTCGCATCCCCACATCATCCACGTCTACACCTACGAGGCGAGCACTCCCGTGGGCCCGGCCATCATCATGGAGTATGTCGATGGATGTACCTTGACCGAATACCTTGCCAGTCGCCCCAATAAAGCAGCCCGCCAGCGCGTGTTCGAGCAGTTGCTCTCGGCCACCGCCTATCTCCACAAGGCCGGTGTGCTGCACAATGACCTCAAGCCCGACAATATACTCATCACCCGCACCAATCACGACGTGCGCCTCATCGACTTCGGCTTCTCCGATGCCGACAGCCACGACAGGCTCCGCGCTCTGGGCGGCACACGAGGCTACGCCTCGCCCGAACTGGCGGCACAATCCCATGGCATAGACACCCGTAGCGACATCTACTCGCTGGGGCGCATCATGCAGCAGTTGTTCTCTGGCCGCTACAAGCGCATCGTAGGGCGTTGTACACACCCCAAGTGTGAGCGTCGCTATGCCGATGTCGACAGACTGGCGCGTGCATGGAAATATCGTCGGCTTCCCCTCCAGCTGGTCGGGGCACTGTCCGTTGCAGTCCTAATCCTTCTGCCTACCTTATTGTATATGG
Source organism: Bacteroidaceae bacterium (assembly GCA_045655845.1). Taxonomy (GTDB): domain Bacteria; phylum Bacteroidota; class Bacteroidia; order Bacteroidales; family Bacteroidaceae; genus UBA1189. The sequence continues at coordinate 5,899 of JAZOPX010000022.1, read as the reverse complement.
GCGAACGCCAGCAACGCTTGCAGTACACGCAAGCCATTGAGCGAGAGCAGCAAATGGTGGATTCATTGTACCAAGCCATCGACGTGGGCTACGAGCAGGCGTACCGATTGACGCTCGATTCCATCCGCTCCATTTCCCCCACTATTGCCGATCCCTGTAGTGAGGCGTTGCTGATGATCAGCCATTTCTACCAGCGCACAGGCGATATCAAGGCCGAGGCCCTCTCATCGGTTACCGACAAGACCACGCAGGGCCAACTGGAGAGTTACGGCAACCACCAGTATAGCATCTATCAGACTCAATTGGTCAAAGCCGCCGAGCGGTGGGTGAAGATGCAGCTGAATTTGTGATAAATATATTGATTGTCAGATGTCTGTCTGTGTTGTTGCGTGCCAATCGATACGATTGTATAGAATCTGTATTGTCGCCTAAACATTCTATTCGCGAGTAGAAAGTTTTCCGACCGCGAATAGAAATGTTTCTGCTCGCGAATAGAATGTATTCTGCTCGCGAATAGAAAAATTTTCTTACAATAGCCATTTCCGCCAAGGAGGTGTCAGTTTTCTGTATTCGAAAAGACAAAAAAAGACATCTCCAACCTGTCATTATGTTTCGTACCTTTGCCACGAGGAAAAGATAGACCTAAGTGTTACACCTATATAATATGTTATGAGGAACAAGTATAAAAATGAGCGTTCGCGTTGTCCTTTCATTGCTTTCGAGCAAAAAAAGAGACGTTTTCTATTGCAAATGAAATATAATTTATAAATTTGCAATATCCGAGGGGAGAAATCCTTGGGTCAAGAAAGCGTTTCTTGCTTTATCCCATGTTACGAAATCGCCAAATTTTAGTAGAGGGATGAGGACAATGCAACGCTCATTCTGTTTGTATACACCGCGTACAGCCCACGCTGTACCTCACAAGGTATATACGACAGCGTGGGGTATTTGTTTCTCAGTTCATTTCTACGATGGCGTTTGGCGATGCCAGTAACATGATGAGCGCGACAAGTCTCTACGCTTTTCTTGTATACACTAATCAAGCACAAATTTATTAATGCTGATTTCGGGAGACTTGCAGGTATAATGATTGACCTATTATGGGACTTATCAACAACATTTTGGATAAATTCAATAAGGCTGAATTTACCGTAGCACCGCAGAAAAAACTGAAGACTATCTCTGCAGATTTTAAGAAAGCTTTTAGCCTTTCGCTTGTATTCTACAAGGGTGTACAGATTGCCGATGGCGAATTAACTCTCGCAGCACTGAACAAGAAGACTACCAAGGATGTGAAGGCCAATGCTGATGGTATTAAGATTAAAGGTAGCACCAAAGTGGGCGATGCCGAAAAGCTCTTCGATACCAATTTTGGTGTGACCGTACAGATTAAGGATGCAGAGGGCAAGAAACTCGTTCCGAACGAGATTACCATCGGTCAGGCAGCACGTGGAGAATACTGATAACTATGGACTCACTCGTCGACATCGTTCGTGAAGATGTATTTTCGTTTTTGAAGAGTAATGATGAGTTGCTCTTCAATGAACGAGACTTCCAGATGCATCTTGCAACATGGTTGCACAACTCTGCTAATGCATACGATGATGTGGATGTAGAGTATTATGTGCCGTGGCAAGAACTCAAAGATTATGTGTGGAAGAGCGAGCTTCGTCTTGATATCGTAATAAAGAAGGATGGCGAATATTGTCCTGTAGAATTGAAATATAAGACAAAGAAAGTAGAACGCCAAATTTCTCGATTTGACGAACGGTTGAAAAAGTCTGTGACCGTAATGAAAGACCAAGGTGCTCAGGACCTTGGGATGTATGACTTTTGGAAAGATGTTCGCCGTGTAGAACTAGTTCGTAATCGTTTTAAGAATGTCAAAAATGGGCTTGCTGTTTTTGTAACGAATGATGCTTTCTACACAAAAGGAAGTAAGGATACTTCAAACAACTACCAATTCTGCATGACGGAAGACAAACCGCATACAAAGCAGAAACATTGGCTGAAACCCACAAGTACTTGTGCAAAGACTCATCCAAACTTTGAGGTGGAAAAGGAATATAGTATCAAGTGGAACCAACAAGTAGTAGATGGAGTGTACTTTTACTATTGTATTGTAACTATTTAATTCATATTTTATTAATCTGTTTAATTTCTAAAAACATGGCAGAATTCACATTAAACGGCCGTACCAAGGTAAAGACCTTGAAGGCAAATTTCAAAGAGACTTTTGGTGCTACGCTTCGCGTGTACAAGAGTGCAACATGCAAGGGCGCTTTCGCTGACGATGACGCTACATTGGCTTCAATCCGCGCCGAGGGCGCTAAGGGGGGCGACCTCGTTGTGAAGGGTAACATGCAGGTAGGCAACTTCGAGAAGAAGGTTGCCGAGCTCTATGGTATCGGTGTACAGGTGGCTAACGCTGACGATAGTAAGCTCGCCGACAACAGCGTTACCTTGACCGCAGCAGGCAAGTAATCCCCAACCAACCTTTAGGTATGTGGGGCTTGACGGCCCCACATATCACAATAACTAAACACACACTATGAAAATACCAGGAGTAACTTTTTCATTGAAACGTGCTGTAGGCGTGACAAAAGTGAAGCAAAAGATCTCTCGTACAACAGGTATCCCCCTCACACGTCAAGGATTGGAACGTAAGATTGGTGGGGCAGTAGTGAAGGCTGTGACTGGTAAGAAAAGAAGATAACAAAAGACACACAGATTATGAGCAAAGAGTATTACAAAAAGAGAATCATTGACCTTCGCGCATCGATAGCGAAGGAGAAGGAGGCAAAGAAACGGGATAATGAGTATTACTCTCGTCAGATCAAGAGCGCATCGTCTCCGTCAAGCAAGGCATCTTATCGCAAGTCAAAAATCGACAAGGCTGCATATCATGACCGCCAGGTAGAGTACTACAAACGTCAGATTGAGAGCGCTAAGGATAGTCTCAAGAGATGTAAGTGAGGCTACTTGCTGATAGAAAAATATATTGATTTCACTTAAATTCGTAATATTATGGCAGTAAAGAAAACTACAGTCAAGAAGACCAAGGATGGTACTGTTGACAAGCGCACCAAAGAAGGTAAGGAAATTGCAGCACGTATGGCAAAGGCTCGTGCAGAAAAGAACAGTTTGAAAAACAGAATTAAGCGATTGTTTAAGTAATAAAGAAGAACACTATGAATACAGATATCAAACACATTGCCGCATTGGTGGCAACAGCAATCTGGGCCGATGGCGAATGCGATGCAGCTGAGAAGGTTGTTGTAGAAGAGATTGCAGATGCTTTTGAGTTGAATGCAGAAGAATTGGCTGCTGCCGTTGAGGCAGAGCTCGCAGCGATTGAGCCGATGAATGAGGAGGAGGTCAATGCCTACATCCTTGAATATTCTGCCGAGGTAGACGATGAGGAGGCTGAAATGTTGTTGCAGGCTGTCCTTCAGGTAGTGATTGTCGATGGTATCCTGGGCGAAGAAGAGGTGGAAAACATCTTGTCCATCGCTTCAGCACTCGGCATCAACGAATCTCGTGCAGTGCTCATGCTTGCCGATCTCGTGAAGGAAGAGCCCGAACTGCAGGTAGAACTCTAAATGATGAAAGGGAAGAGGAGGGCATTGACTCTTCTCTTCCTTATGCTTTTATATGGGTTGATCCGTTAAAGGAATAGAAAGTATAGTAAAACGAATGTTATGAGAGTATGGCTTTTCTTCGCCATAATGCTTATTGGTGGCTGTCTGATGCCAATTGCCCATTATATCATTGAAGGGAATACCTCAATCTTTCGAATAGGGTAGACTCGCATACACTACCGAGAAACTACTTAAACCTAAGGTAGAATATTGGAATGAAAGTCTTAGTCACAGGTTTCGAGCCCTTTGGTGGCTCAGAGGTAAACTCGTCGTGGGAGACAGCTGTCCGTGTAGGGCAGTTGGCTCCCAAAGACGTTTGCATGGAGACGCTGCTATTACCTGTGAACTTTGTGAGGGCGGGCAAGAAGATTCGTGAAGCACTGAGGGAGAAAAGGCCCGATGTGCTCGTCATGCTTGGTCAGCGAAGCAAGGGAGAGAGCATCGACATAGAGCGTATCGCTATCAATATGATGGACGCTTCAAGTCCGGATAATGATGGCTACCATCCGCAAGAGCAGACGATAGTGGATGGGGGTGAAGCGGCCTATTTCTCAAACCTTCCTGTGAAACCGCTGCGCGATGCTTTGCTGCATAGGGGTATTCCTGCACGAATATCGAATAGCGCAGGGCTATATGTATGCAACAGTACCTACTACAATGCGCTGAATGAAATCTATGAGCAAGAGCTCTCTATAAAGGTGGTGTTTGTGCACTTGCCGAGAATTAGCGAGGACTTTCCGATAGAGATGCTAACAGATGCCATACTGGCAATAATTGAAACAATAATATATTGACATGAGTAAAATACAGAAGTTTAAGGAGTCGCTCAACCGAGTCTTTGACGATAATCTGCATACCAAGCAGTGGGAAAACTATGTGGACTATGTTATCATTGGCCTGATAGTAATAAGTACGGTATCGATCTTTATCTCAACATTCAATATCTCCCCTCTGTGTGAACGGGTGTTGCACTTTATCGATATATTTACAGTTATCATCTTTACGATAGAGGTGACACTTCGCATATGGTGTGCCGACCTCTTGGATAGTAAGTATAAAGGATTCTGGGGACGAGTGCGCTATTGTTTCTCTTTCTATGGGCTGATAGATGTTTTGTCTACATACACCTTTTATGTTTCGTTGATTGTCCCGTTACCTTATGCCGTACTTAAGTCATTGCGTGTGGCGCGTTTATTGCGTGTGTTCCGATACATGCGTTCGTTCCGTCTATTGCAAGAGGCTTTTGCTTCAAAAGCAAAGGAGATGTTTATCTCTTTACAGTTCCTTGTGATAGTAACACTGATGCTTTCGTTTGTATTGTTCTTCTACGAGCATGCAGCGCAGCCCGAGGCGTATAACAACGGCTTAAGATCGGTGATATGGGCTTTTGCCCAATACATTGGCGACCCAGGAGGTTTTGCTGATACGCCCCCCATAACAATTGCGGGAAGAATCATTGCTTGTATTATTGGCCTGTTGGGAATAGCGTTGTTCGCTGTCCCTGCCGGTCTTATTGGAGCAGGCTTCTCGGAGGCGATGAATAATGAGTTACATAAGGAGGTTACGGAAAAGAATATAGAAAAGCTGAAACGAGCTTTCGAGCGTAAACTGGATCGTCCTACAGGATTTCAGATTGTACCTCAACATCTATCCATCTGTGACATTCAGGCTCGGATGGGAATGAAAACCGACGACATCTTTGATGCCGTTGAAGCATCAAGTGAGTTTAGGCTTATCAACTTAGCAGTGACTCAAACTATTGATGAGCATCCACAAGACAAACTCGCGATAGAACACTTCATTGTAAACCGTCCTTATGGTTGCTGCATCGACCGAAGGTCGAAAGTGACTATCGTCTCGCCCTCCAGTCTTGTTGATCCTTGCACGGGATATTTCGCATACTATATTGCTTTGATAGGTGGCTTTAATTATATAAGTAGAGAAATCGGTGAGTTGCGCCCCTATCGTTCGTACTATGCCTTTGATGACCGTAATACGCATGAAGAGAACCTTGCAATCTATATGGAGGACTTGGAGAAACTAACCTCTCGGGAGGGAAGCTGGACATTGACTATCCTCGCGGCCAGCGGTGCGCTTGAGCCAGCTTATCCTACCATGTTTCATTTCTCGGCTGGTGGCGCAAAGGGTGATGAGTGCTTCGAGGGAGATAACTTGATAGTGCGAGATATGGTAGCTTATCGCGCGTTCTATGAAAACTTGTCTGAGGAACTTAAGACGAACTTTGATATGGCTTCTGA
>JAZOPX010000021.1:0-11140 GCA_045655845.1 Bacteroidaceae bacterium | reverse complement strand
TGTGATGCGTCGTGCCGGGCTGGCAGTGACCATGGTGTCCGTTACCGATGACCTCGTGGTGCGTGGTGCCCACGGTATTCCCGTGGTGGCCGATGCTACCTTTGCTGCGCTCGACTTTGCCGATGCGGCCCTGCTCTTCCTTCCCGGTGGACTCCCCGGTGCCACCAACCTCGAGGCACACGCCGAGTTGGGTCAGTTGCTCGTGGCTAAGGCTGCGCAGGACGATGTGGTTGTCTCGGCCATCTGTGCCGCTCCGCTCGTACTCGGCGGTTTGGGCTTGCTGCAGGGCAAGCAGGCCACCTGCTACCCCGGTTTTGAGGATACGATGAAGGGAGCCACTTATACTGCGGCCAAGGTCACCGTCGATGGTAACATCTTCACCGCCTGTGGCCCCGCTGCTGCATGGGAACTCGGCTTCACCTTCGTGGAGCACTTCTGTGGCACAGAGAAGGCCGATGAGTTGAGAAGAGGAATGCAGTTCTAATCGAGTGGAAAGTGGAAAGATGAAAGATGAGAGTTCTTCCCATCCGGATGCCACTTTGCTTCTCCCTTGGCTTCAGCCCTTTTGGGCGTCGACCTTCGGTTCATCTTCCCACTATCCACTTTGACTTCGTCGAAGTTGCTACGCTTGAAACTTTCCACTTTCATCTTTCATCTTTCATCTTTCATCTTTCATCTTATGAACCGCTACGTCATCATCGTCGCTGGAGGCAAGGGCCTCCGTATGGGCGGGGAACTGCCCAAGCAGTTCATCCCCGTCGAGGGACGTCCTGTGCTGATGCGCACGCTCGACACGTTTCACACCTGCGATCGCTCCATACAGATTATCCTCGTGCTTCCGCGCGACCATCAGTCCTACTGGCAGGAGTTGTGCCGCGAGTATCAGTTTGACGTGCCCCACCGCATTGCCGATGGCGGTGCCACGCGTTTCCACTCCGTACAGAACGGCTTGGTCCTGGTCGATGAACCCGATGCTCTGGTGGCCGTGCACGATGGCGTACGCCCCTTCGTGTCACACGAGGTCATCCGCCACTGCTACGATGAGGCCGCCCTGCATGGTGCCGTCGTACCCGTCATCCCTGTGGTGGAGACGGTGCGCCACCTGCTCCCCGAGGGTAGCGAGACGGTGAGCCGCGATGCCTACCGTCTGGTGCAGACCCCGCAGACGTTCCGTGCTTCGCTCCTGCGCCGTGCCTACGAGCAGCCTTTCTGCGAGGCCTTCACCGATGATGCCTCCGTCGTCGAGGCCCTGGGACACGCCGTACACCTCGTAGAGGGTAACCGCGAGAATATCAAACTCACCACCCCCTTCGATCTCATCGTGGCCAAGGCGTTGGTAGAGGCTAAATAATGTAACTTACCTCCTTGAATAGGTAGCTCCTCAAGCGGCCTTGTTGGTCTTTGAGGATGAGGCGTCCGTCAGGCTCTACGGTGCATAGGGTGGCGGTGAAGGGGCCTTGAGCGTCAGCGTATGGAGCGGGGATGTCTCTTCGGTAGAGGAGGCGGGTGTAGTGCTCGTGCAGCGTGGCGCGGCTGAGTGTCGGAGTGGGGGAGGCGTACTGTGTGTACAACTCCATGAAGTGGCATGTGATGGCCTCTAACAGGCCTTCGCGCTCTACTTCGTGCCCGAGAATCTGGAACAGTGAGATGGGGTTGGGGGCATCGCTAGCAAAGTGGCTTTGGTTGACGTTGAGCCCCACACCGATGAGGCTGCGCATGAGTTGTGTCCCCTCGAGGTCGTGCTCGATGAGGATGCCGCAGAGTTTCTTGTCCTTATGATAGATGTCGTTGGGCCACTTGATGCGGATATCCTCGGTGTACTCGCTCAGCACGTCGCAGAGGGCTACGGAGATGAGTTCGCTGAGGGCGAACTGCTGCGATGCGGGCATCTCCTCGGGTCGTACGACGAGGGTGAAGAGGAGGTTCTTCCCAGCCTCGGACTCCCATGAGTTGCCGCGCTGGCCGCGTCCCGCAGTCTGATGGTCGGTGGTGATGAGTGTCGCTGTGCCCTGACGCGCTACGCTCTCTCGGGCGTATTTGTTGGTCGACTCGGTCTCGGCAAAATGTATGTGATGTATCTCGGGGAGATTCATTCCTTGATTTCTTCGAAGTCGACGTACTCGCCGTCGGTGTGGTCGAAAATCTTTTTCTTATCGTTGGGAGGCGTGCCCGACTGCTGCGACTGCTGCTGTCTCTGTTGGGTGTGCCAATGGGATTGCTGCGATCCGCTGTGCCCGAAGAAGAGCTTGAAGAGCCCTACGGGAAACAGGATGGCGATGGCCAAAATACCTATGACCAATGCTATCAGCACTGAGAATATAAGTTCAAACATAGATTTTTTTCTTTCTCTTTACAATATCAGTTTCGATAAGGTATAGACAAATGGCGTGCCAAAAGGTTCGCCCGGGAGGATTAACCCCTCTTTTGTGTCAAAACTGACAGGATGATGTACCATCCGATGACAGCAGACAATCCCTTGAATCCGAGGAGGACGAGCAGGATGACGCTGACGATGAGGAAGATGTAGGCCGTGCGGTTGGCCTTCCATGCCAGGCTCTTGAACTTGAGCGAGAACATGGGTATCTCGGCTACCAGCAGGTAGGAGAAGAGCATGACGAGGACCACCACGAGTATCCAGCCATAGGGGTTGGCGACGATGATGTCGTGCGAGCCCAGTACGAGGCCGCCCCAGAAGAGGGCATTGGCGGGGGTGGGGAGTCCGATGAACGAGGAGGTCTGACGCTCGTCGACATTGAACTTGGCCAGGCGCAGTGCCGAGAAGGCTGCCAGGAGGAAGGCGGTAAAGGGCATGGCGAAGGCGGGCAGCATATGGAGGTGCGCGTCGGCACACTCAAGGAGCCAGCTGAAGACCATCGCCGAGGGAGCAAAACCGAAGGTGATGACGTCGGCCAGTGAGTCGAGCTCCTTGCCGATGGGCGAACTCACCTTGAGGGCGCGGGCTGTGAGCCCGTCGAAGAAGTCGAACACGGCTCCCGCAATGATGAACACAAAGGCTAATGCATAGATGCCCTCGAAGGCATACATGGCAGCTACGCAACCTGAGAGGAGGTTGCAGCAGGTGATGGTGTTGGGGATGTGTTTGCGCATAATTTCAATGAAATCTCCCTTGGACCCTCCCGAAGAGGGGGAACCCCGTCATCGTGGGCATTGGGAAGAAGTTATTTTATAAATTGTGCTTAATGCAGTCTTTTCGCGAGGTCTGCCGGCCCCCTCTTCGGAAGGGGGTGGGTAAGGCCCCTTTTACTTTAATTTGGCCAATACGGTTTGGTTACCTGTCGTCTTCTGCCCCATGGTGATGCACACCTCGGTGCCAACGGGGAGGTATACATCGACACGTGAGCCGAGCTTGATGAAGCCGAAGTGCTGGTCGATGAAGCACTCCTCGCCAGGCTTGGCGTAGGTCACGATGCGGCGTGCCATGGCACCGGCAATCTGGCGCACCATAACCTCCTTGCCGTCGGGGGTCTCTACGACCACCATCGAACGCTCATTGTCGGTCGAAGCCTTGGGCAGGAAGGCGCGGTGGAACTTGCCGTTCTCGTGGCGAACCACCTTGACTACACCGTCCACAGGGTACCAGTTGGCATGCACGTTGAGCGGGCTCATGAAGATGGAGATCATCAGTCGGCGGTCGTGGAAGTAGTCAGGCTCCTCCACCTCCTCGATAACCACAATCTTGCCGTCGGCAGGAGCCACTACGATACCCTCGGTATCCTCACCGGGGAAGCGGCGGGGCGGGCAACGGAAGAAGTTGACCAACAGCAGGTATATGACGGTAGTGGACACGGCGATGAGGATAAACAGCCAGTGCAATTCTACGATGGAATGGAGAAGGTAGTAGGCTGCGGTATTGGTGAGGAGCCAAACGAAGAAGCCTACGGTGAGCTGATGTGTACCCTCCTGATGAAGGCGTATTTTACGGAGTTTTCGCATAGTATTGTATGTTAATTTATGCAAAGATAATGTAACGCAAGTGAACAAAATGAACTTTATTCCCAATAAACGCAGTCTATCTTCGCGAGTTTATAAATGCAAATGTAGGGATTATCTGTCATAAATGCAAGGGAAAAGGTAAAAAAGGTAAGAATTGACATGCTGCGGGAGTAAAATGGGTCTACCCTCCGTGAAAATTGGGTCTACCCATTTTGCAAATCGGGTCTACCCGTTTTGCCTATGCGGTATGGTGGAAAACTTTTGGATAAATAATTTGTGGCAAATGATGATGAATCGTGAGGAAATATGTAACTTTGAGGCGAATATGGAAACTATGGACACAAACATACCCTATCACATACCCGTAATGCTGCACGAGACGGTCGACGGCCTGGACATCGTCCCCGGAGGCGTGTATGCCGACATGACCTTCGGCGGTGGCGGCCACTCGCGTGAGATACTGCGCCGTATGGATGCTACGGCCCGCCTCTACAGCTTCGACCAGGATGCCGATGCCGAGCGCAATATCGTGGACGATGAGCGCTTCACCTTCGTGCGCAGCAACTTCCGCTACCTGCGCAACTGGATGCGTTACCACGATGTGGAGCAACTCGATGGCGTGCTGGCCGACCTCGGCGTGTCGAGCCATCAGTTCGACGAGGGCGAGCTGGGCTTCTCGTTCCGCTTCGACGCCAAGCTCGACATGCGCATGAACCGCCGCGACGGACTCACGGCAGCCGACATCGTGAACACCTACGACGAGGAGCGTCTGGCAGAGATATTCTACCTCTATGGCGAACTCCTCAATAGCCGCAAGTTGGCCTCGGTCATCGTCAAGGCACGTGCCGTGGCCCCCATCGAGACCACTGGCCAACTCTACGAGACGGTGAAGCGCCTCTTCGGCCGTGACCGCGAGAAGAAGGAGATGGCCAAACTCTTCCAGGCCCTCCGCATCGAGGTGAACGAAGAGATGGAGGCGCTCAAGGAGATGCTGCAGTCGGCCACCGAACTCCTCCGCCCAGGAGGCCGCCTCGTGGTGCTCACCTACCACTCGCTCGAAGACCGCCTGGTGAAGAACCTCATGAAGACGGGCAACGTCGAAGGCAAGGTGGAGCAGGACATTTACGGGACCAAGCCCTCGCCCTACCGTCTGGTGGGCAAGGTGGCCGTGGCCAGCCGAGAGGAGCAGGAAGAGAACCCCCGCTCGCGCAGTGCCAAGTTGAGAATAGGAGAAAAACGCTGAGCATCTATGAGTACCGACAAGCAAAAGAAGAAGATGAGCCTCAAGTCGTGGCTCGATGGAGATATGCTGCTGAGCCCCTTCCTGCAGCGTCATCTGGGACTCCTTATCCTGATATTCGCACTTATCATCGTGTACGTGAGCAACCGCTATGCCTTCCAGCGCGAACAGGTGGAGATACAGCGCCTGCGTACCGAACTCAGCGATGTGAAGAACGAAGCGCTCGCACGGTCGGGCGAACTGATGGAGAAGAGCCGTGAATCGAATATCGAACGTTTCATCGTGGAGCAGGGTAGCGAACTGAAGATCCCTACCAAGGCCCCCGTGGTAATAAAGAAATGACCCTATGCAGGACTCCAAAGACAAGAAGATAATCTCGCGCTACTTTACCATCATCATACTCATGGCGATGGTCGGCCTGGCCATATTGGTCAAGGCTATGCTGATCATGGTGTTCGAGCGTGGATACTGGCGCGAGGTATCGAGCACCTTAGTGGTAGACAGCGTCTCCATCCCGCCCCGACGAGGCAACATACTCAGCGATGAGGGCCTGCTCATGGCCAGCAGCGTACCGCAGTATACCCTGCTCATGGACTTTATGGTAAGCGACAAGGACCCCAAACGCCGCCAAAAACTGCAATCTGAGCGCGACTCCCTGCTGAGGGTACACGAGACAGAGATCTGCGAAGGCCTGCACCGCATCCTCCCCGACCAAAGCACCGAGGAGTTCCGGCGCAGATTCCGGGAAGGACGCGCAAAGAAGAGCCGCTACTACAAGATATACCCCAAGCGTGTCTCCTATGCCCAATACAAAGAGATAAAGCAACTGCCCGTGCTCTGCCAGCGTGCGAATGTCGGCGGTTTCCGCCCAGAGAGCAATACGGAGCGAAAGAAAATCTACGGCTCGCTGGCACGCCGTACCTTGGGCGACATCTTCCCCAAGGTGGACTCGGCAAAGAACGGAATCGAGCTGGCTTACGATGACTATTTGCGCGGTGAACCCGGGTGGGGACATAACAAGAAGGTGAGCAGCTCGTTCCTGACCATCGTGGACAAGCCCGCAACCGATGGTTGCGACGTGCAGACCACCCTCAACGTCGAGATACAGGACATCGCCGAGAAGGCCCTGCTCGATGTGCTCAACAAGCAGAATACACTGTATGGCGGCGATGCCGCCACCGGTGTGGTGGTTGTGATGGAGGTAGCCACGGGCGATATCAAGGCCATGGTCAACATGAGCCGCGCCAACGATGGCAAGTACTATGAACTCAAGAACCACGCCCTTGCCGATATCCTCGAACCGGGCTCGACCTTCAAGACCGCATCGCTGCTGGTGGCGCTCGATGACAAGAAGATCAGTATCAACGACTCTGTGGATGCCTGCCGAGGCCAATACAAGTTTGGCACCACTACGATGAAGGACCACAACTGGAACAAGGCCAGCGCCTACGGTATGCTCAGCGTGCCACAAGTGCTGATGTACTCCTCCAACGTGGGTACCGCACGCCTCATCGACGAGAACTATGGCCAGGAGCCTGCGAAGTTTGTCGAGGGCCTGCACCGCATGGGCCTGGCCACACACCTGCCCCTGCTACCCGGTACGGGAAAGCCGGTCATCCGCTACCCGAACAAGACGAACTGGTATAGGACCACCTTGCCCTGGATGTCCATCGGCTACGAGACACAGATAGCCCCCATCAACATCGTATCGTTCTACAATGCCATTGCCAACGGCGGCACCTTCATGAAGCCGCGACTGGTATCGGCCATCCTCAGGGACGGACAGGTAGTCGAGGAGTTCGAGCCCGAAGTGCTCATCGACAAGATTGCCTCGAAGCAGGCACTCGAGGATATCACCAAGATGCTCACCATGGTGGTCAACGAGCCTACAGGCCTTGGCCGTCAGGCCGCCTCGGACAACTTCCTCGTGGCCGGTAAGACGGGTACGGCACAGATCGCCCAGGACGGTCAGCTCAAGGGCGGTGGCCACCAACTCTCCTTCTGCGGCTTCTTCCCTGCCGACGCCCCCAAGTACACCTGCATCGTGTCTGTACAGACCAAGGGCGGACTCATCTCCGGTGGTGGCGTGGCGGGTGTCGTCTTCGGTGATATAGCCAAGCGTATCATGGCGCACGACGAGCGGCGCGACATCATGGAGTTGCGCGACTCGGCTGCCATCTTCGTACCCTCGGTGATGAAGGGGAACATTGCCGATGCACGCTATGTGCTCGACGAGCTCGATATCCCCTTCAAGTGGAACGCCTCGGCCTCTTACCGCGAGGGCAAGTCCGTGTGGGGCCAGGCCGAGAGCCGGGCCGATGATGTGGCGTTTACGGATATCCCCTTCGACCCCTCGCAGGGCAAAGTGCCCAACGTAAAGGGCTTGGGTGCCAAGGATGCCGTGTATATGCTTGAGTCGTGCGGACTCAGCGTGCGTCTCTCGGGCAAGGGTAAAGTGCGCTCGCAAAGCATACAGCCCGGCAGTGCTGTTCGTAAGGGAAATATCATCTATCTGATTTTGAAGTAAAAAACATCCATTATGTTACTCTCAGACATTATCAAAGGAATACGCGTTGAAGAGATCGTGGGCGATGCGCAACGCGACATCACCGATGTGCATATCGACTCTCGCCGCATAGCCCAGGGTCACCTCTTCGTGGCCATGCGCGGCACGCAGGTCGATGGACACAAGTATATACCGAGTGCTATCGAGAAGGGCGCGATAGCCATCGTGTGCGAGGAGTTGCCCCAGTCGCCCGCCGAGGGCATCACCTATGTGCGTGTCGCCAATAGCGAAGAGGCTGTAGGCCCCATCGCCACGGCCTTCAACGGCAACCCCACCGAGCAGGTGCGCCTCATCGGCGTCACCGGCACCAATGGCAAGACCACCATCGCCACGCTCCTCTACGACATGTTCCGCGCCATGGGCTACAAGGTGGGCCTCATCTCCACCGTATGCAACTACATCGACGGAGAGGCCATCCCCACCGAGCATACCACGCCCGATGCCATCACCCTCAACGCCCTGCTGGGACGTATGGCCGCCGAGGGCTGCAAGTATGTCTTCATGGAGGTGAGTTCGCACTCCGTGGCGCAGCACCGCATCGGCGGGCTGACGTTTGCCGGTGGCATCTTCACCAACCTCACACGCGACCACATGGACTACCACAAGACCGTCGACAACTACCTGCGTGCCAAGAAAGCCTTCTTTGATGCCCTGCCTAAGGAGGCCTTCGTGGTGACCAATGCCGACGACAAGAACGGGCTGGTGATGACGCAGAACACCCGCGCCAAGGTCCATACCTATTCACTCCGCAGCCTGGCCGACTTCAAGGGCCGCATCCTCGAGCACTACTTCGACGGCATGCTCCTCGACATCAACAGCGTCGAGGTCTTCGTGCAGTTTATCGGCAAGTTCAATGCCAGCAACCTGCTGGCCGTCTACGGCACGGCCTGCCTCCTGGGCAAGCGTCCCGACGAGGTGCTCACCGTGCTCAGCACCCTGCGCCCCGTGAGCGGCCGCTTCGAGGCGCTCCACTCGCCCAAGGGCTTCACCGCCATCGTCGACTATGCCCATACCCCCGATGCCCTCACCAATGTGCTCTCTGCCATCCGCGAGGTGCAGGGCAGCAAGGGCAAGGTCATCACCGTGGTAGGTGCCGGCGGTAACCGCGACAAGGGCAAGCGCCCGCTGATGGCCCAGGAGGCCGTGAAGGGTAGCGAGCGTGTCATCATCACCAGCGATAACCCCCGCTTCGAGGAGCCGCAAGACATCATCAATGACATGCTCGAGGGGCTCACCCCCGCCCAGCGTACCTCGGTGCTCACCATCGTAGACCGCCGCGAAGCCATCCGCACGGCCTGCATGCTGGTCGAGAAGGGCGATGTCGTCCTCATCGCCGGCAAGGGGCACGAGACCTATCAGGATGTGAAGGGTGTGAAGCACCACTTCGACGACAAGGAGGTGGTACGCGAGGCATTTGCCGTATAGGGTAGATGTCGGTATGGATGGGAAAAGGTTAGTTGACAATGCCCGCAGCAAACTCTGCTGCGGGCATTGTTGCTATTGGATGATCTGGCACTTGAGGTCGGAGGGTACGTAGGAGAGGTGCAGCCAGCGTCCGCCGCCTTCGCGGATGAGTTGGGTGAAGCGTATCTTCCCCTCCGCGTGCATCTGCCGTATGAGGTCGAAGAGGCGGTTGTTGTCGGCCTTCGAGCCGCAGATGATGTCGGCCGCACAGCCCAGGAGGTGGTGGCTGTGGGTGACGCCGCCCACGAGTTCGTTGAGGCGGGGGCAGCGGTAGCCCGAGGTCACCATGATGGGTGCGTCCCACGCCTCGCGTATGGGGTCGAGGAGCTGTCTGACGAGAACGTGCAGCAGGTGGAAGGCGCTCTCCGTGGGGTGGTTGTCGATGCCCTCGCGCAG
The DNA here is from genome assembly GCA_045655845.1 of Bacteroidaceae bacterium. GTDB lineage: Bacteria > Bacteroidota > Bacteroidia > Bacteroidales > Bacteroidaceae > UBA1189. Next base: position 1,520 of record JAZOPX010000021.1, on the reverse strand, counting down.
TGCCGTGGAGCTGGCGGTGAGCTCTTTGATGGTAAAGTATTTCATGATGCTTGGTAGGAATTGATGGTTACGATACGCACGATGCTATGCCCAAGGCTCCTGCAAGGGCGGTGAGTACTGCGATAAGGACTTTGAGCAACTTGCTCCAATTTACTTGTTTCATGGGTTATAGGTTAAAGGTTAAAGGTTAAAGGGTTAGAGCGTTGGCTGCTAGCCAATAGCTAACAGCCAACTGCCAACAGCCAAGTTTTACTCCATCTCCTCAGACGAGATGCGCTTCAGCGAGAAGTCCATGGCAACGGCCTTCTTGAGTTTTACATCGGGGCGGAAGACGATCTTGTGTCCCTTGACGTAGGATGAGGGTGAGAACTCCTCTTCGGCCATGGTCTCGGCGTTGTACGACTTGCCCTGTAGGGTCACCTGGAAGCGTCCGAGGTCGTCGAGCACCACCACCTGTCCCTCGGTGAGGGCTTCGATGATGTGTTCCTTCATGCTGATGAGCACGGCGCGGCAGTCGGTCTGCGTCACGGTGGTGGAGTTGTTGATGCGGCGGGCGAGCTTCTCCATGGTGAGTTCGCCGGTCTTCACGGCCTGGGCGTGGAAGTAGTTTACTTCAGGGTACTTGGGGTTCTTGGTTTTCTTTACAGCATAGGTGATAGCCATAGTTAAATAGGGGCCTCCCCCAACCCCCTCCCAAAGAGGGGGCTTTCCGACCTTGCGGAAAAGGGAGGACTTTTTTAAGGGTTAGTAGTTTTTTTAATAATCTCACAGTGCGCACTTGTCCTCCTTTTCGGTTTGGGAACCTACAGGTCGCGCGATGCCTGCAGGCCCCTCTCCTTGGAGAGGCGGGGGAGAGGCTTCCCCCTTATTTCTGATACAAAGGTACGGCTTTCTCTCCCCCTTGCAGTACCGCTACGGGTGGGCTGCGGTGTGCAGATTGTTTGCGTGGTGTGTTTTTATGGTTCGCCCAGGTAGTTGAAGACCACGGCAACCTGCTGGCGGGTGAAGCGGCGGTTGCTGGCGCGGTAGCCCAGGCGGTAGAGCTCGTCGAGCAGCCCGTAGCAGCGGTGCAGGTAGCGGTTGAACATGCGTATGGCGCTCTCATACTTGGCGCCGGGGGAGTAGAGTAGCGCCAGTTCGCTCTTGGTGTAGGAGCGCACCTCGGTGCGCTCCTCATCGTCGTGGAAATAGGGGTTCATGGGTTGGTAGATTTAAGGTGAACGTATTGTCTTTCAGATTATAAAGATACGAAAAATTGTTGAGAAAAGCAAGTTTCTTGGAGCGAAAAAGCACCCTCCGCTCTCCGTTCCCTGTTGTTTTTTCATCGTGCTTGGCATCTTAGTCGGGCACATCCTTGCAGGTTAATGGAAAATGCATACCTTTGCATTCAGATACGAAACCCCTCTTTACAGACACGATATGAATCTACCTGAAGGAGCCTGGCTCCAAGGCGGTAAGTACCGCATCAAACGTTATATCAACAGTGGCGGCTTCGGCTGCACTTACGAGGCCAAGCATAC
>JAZOPX010000020.1:0-11146 GCA_045655845.1 Bacteroidaceae bacterium | reverse complement strand
TAAGAATATTATTGGGAGTAAAATTAGGGTTGGTATCATAGCAAAGGTGAAATCTTCTCCCTAAAATGGCGAGGTTTGTATGAAAAGCATTACCTTTGTGGCTGATAAAAAACAAGACAGAAAATGGCTAAAGGAAAATTGGCGAAGTTTGCCGACATGGCAGCATATCCGCACGTGTTTGAGTACCCCCACTCGGTGGCCGAGCAGGTACCCTTCGAGATGCGCGGTAAGTGGCGCGAGGAGTTCTTCAAGAACGACAACCCTATCGTGCTGGAACTGGGTTGCGGACGCGGCGAGTATACCGTGGGCTTGGGACGTATGTATCCCGACAAGAACTTCATCGGGGTAGACATCAAGGGTGCACGCATGTGGACGGGCGCTACCGACTCTTTGCGCGAGGGGATGACCAACGTGGCCTTCCTGCGTACGAACATTGAGATTATCGACCGCTTCTTTGCCGAAGGTGAGGTGGACGAGATATGGATCACCTTCCCCGACCCGCAGATGAAGAAGGCTACGAAGCGACTCACCTCGACATCGTTCTTGCGCCGCTACGCCTCGTTCCTCAAGACCGACGGTATCATACACCTCAAGACGGACAGCAACTTCCTCTACACCTACACCGACGCACTCGTGAAGGTAAACAATCTCCCTACCGAAGTAAATAATAGTGATATCTATGGTAGCAGCGAAGAATTCAGAATTCAGAATTCAGAATTAAACATCCGCACCTACTACGAGCAGCAGTGGCTCGACCGCGGACTGAGCATCAAGTACCTCAAGTTCCGCCTCATCCCCGGACAGGAATTGCAGGAGCCCGACATTGAAATCGAACTCGACGACTACCGCAGTTACAACCGTAGCAAGCGTAGCGGGTTGCAGACAAGCCGATAAGGGGCCTCCCCCTATCCCCCTCCCGAAGAGGGGGGACTTGCAGAGTACATTAGATGAATTAGAATTTACAAAAGAAAATAAAGTCCTTCCGCGACCGCGATGACGGGAAGCCCCCTCTTCGGGAGGGGGTTGGGGGAGGCTCTCATAATTATGAACTTATATCCTAAACTCATCCACGATGCACTGGCCACAGTGCGCTACCCGGGCACGGGCAAGAACCTCATCGAGGCCGAGATGGTGGAGGACGACCTCCGCATCGACGGACAAAAGGTATCATTCTCACTCATCTTCGAGAAGCCTACCGACCCCTTCATGAAGTCTATCCTCAAAGCATCCGAAGCCGCCATCAAGCGCGAGGCGGGTGCCGATGTGGAGGTGATCATCAACGTTAAGACCATCCAACAGGCTCGACCCGAGGTAGAGAAGTTGCTACCTCAAGTAAAGAACATCATCGCCGTGTCATCAGGCAAGGGCGGCGTAGGCAAGAGCACCATAGCGGCTAACCTCGCCGTGGCACTCGCCAAGCAGGGCTACAAGGTGGGCTTGCTCGATGCCGATATCTTCGGCCCCTCGATGCCCAAGATGTTCCAAGTGGAGGATGCACGCCCCTATGCCGAGCGCATCGACGGACGCGATCTTATCATCCCTATCGAGAGTTATGGTGTGAAACTGCTCTCTATCGGTTTCTTCGTAGACCCCGCTCAGGCTACCATCTGGCGCGGTGGCATGGCGAGCAATGCACTCAAGCAACTCATCGGTGATGCGGCATGGGGCGAACTCGACTACTTCCTCATCGACCTCCCTCCCGGCACAAGCGATATACACCTCACCACGTTCCAAACCGTGGCCATCACGGGAGCTGTCATCGTGAGCACGCCGCAGCAGGTGGCGTTGGCCGATGCGCGAAAGGGTATCGACATGTTCACCAATGATAAGGTGAACGTACCTATCCTCGGACTCGTGGAAAACATGGCGTGGTTTACCCCTGCCGAACTGCCCGAGAACAAATACTATATCTTCGGCAAGGAGGGCTGCAAGCAACTCGCCGAAGAGATGGGTGTGCCCCTCTTGGGACAGATTCCCGTAGTACAGAGCATCTGTGAGGGTGGCGACAATGGATGCCCCGTGGCCTTGGACGAGAACACCATGACCGGACAAGCCTTCCTCGCCTTAGCCGAAGCCGTAGTGCGCCAAGTAGAGGTGCGCAACGCCACCGGAGAGGCCACACGCATCGTGAAGACAAAGTAAAAAAATCGCGAGCGATTAACGAAAGACGAAGAGATCCTATATGGAAACAAGAGAAGGGAGACACCGCAGTGTCTCCCTTCTCTTGTTTTAAAGATAAATAGCTTTCGCTATGATAGGGTTGCGCTTAGTCTTCAGTATCAGAACTTGACTATTGCCCCTGCCAATACATTGAATCCCTGTGAGGGGTATCCAGCATAGTAGGATTGGCGGCGGTTGAGCAGGTTGTGTACGTCGAAGAAGAAGGAGAATCGCTTGTTGAGTGCATAGTGTGCCCCAAGGTTCCAGTCAATGATGGCGTTCTCGCGGGGAGCGACTTCTGTATTGGTGAACGTAACCAGTCTCACATCGGTATGTGCATAGAGGTGGGGCATAATGCGCACTCTCGCCTCGATATTGGCATCGAGTCGTGGGGCACGAGCCAAGAGTTGGTGAGCGTCCTTCATCATCCAGTGGTGGTAGGTACCCTCGGCCGCTACGCTCACGAGGTCCTTATGGGTATAGCTGATGTGTACGTCAGCAGTAGCTACCTGGGCCTTGTGATTGGTAAGTCCGGTGTAGATTGTGCCGAGGCTATCCATAGCGGTCTCGAAAAGAGCGTCCGAAATTACCTTATAGCCTCCTCCGAGGTGCAGGTGCAGCCCTTCGATGATGCGTACCCCCCCCTCGAGATGCAGGTTCATAAAGGTGTAGCTGGGTCTGAGCTGATGCTCGCTGGCCCAATAGGGTGTCAGTGAGTAGAGGCTCTTGAAGGTGTGTATGTCGCGTCCTCCGTCGAGGGTTAGCTTGGCAGAGAATATTTTGCTGGGTACGTAGCTGATACTACACTCGGGAGACATCTGAAAGGGTGTCTGTATGGGGCTATTGCTGCCTCCCCCGAGGAAGTCCAGATTGAGTCCGCCGACAAAGAGGAGGTTGCCCAATCGGTAGTCCCAACGAGGTGTGATACCAAGTGAGAAGTAGTTTGCATAAGGCGCCTGTCCGTGATAAGTGAGCACGTCGCTGTCCACTCCGACGGATACCATACCCCATTCGTAGAGGTCTCTGCCCAGCAACACGTTGATGTCGGTGTAGCCTTCGCTATGAGGTGTCTTTTGAGTAAAATGAGCACTGCGGTCAAAATAGGAGTATCCGATGTGGACGCGGTAGTAGTAGTGTTCATAGGCCGAACCTTTAGCATCTACGTGAGCGGCAAAATCGTTCGAACGTTGCGCATTTGTGCCGCCAAGGTAGTTGTAGCGATAGTGTGCTGCGCTGATGCCCGCATTCAGTGCCATCTCGCCAAAGGAGAGACCATAGTTGGCATCAAGTCCCATATCGTAGAGGTGCGAGTGCCACTTAGTATCGTCCGACAGCCTGTAGTTGCCATTCCATCCGTTGATGTGTCCGTTGAGTGCCAGCTCACTGCCTCCCTTGAATCCCATCTTGTAGGCAGCCATTCCATTCAGGTTGTTGTAATTGCCATACCCGAGGTGTGCATATCCTCGGTATCCTCTCTCGGGGGCTACACTCATGGTCTGTGCGGTTTGTGCCTCGCGTTTGAAGTCGGTGAGGTTCACCCTATCATCGGCATACATCACCTTCTCCTTGTTCATCGAGGGCTTCACCTCTTCGGGGATGAAGTTCCGCTTCACCGCCCCCACGATGATGGGGTTATAGGTGCTCTCCACGAGTACCATTCGGTTGATGGTGTCGTTAGTGGTTTGTGCTATACCGATAGTTGCTGCCAACAGCACCGGCACGAGGGCTATATATCTTTTCATTACCATACTGATTGTTTCGAGTTTAGTTATTCATGAGTTTGTCCAGAGTCTTCAAGCGGCTCTCGATCATCGATGCGATATCGTCCTTGGCCTGGTAGCTCTGTTTGAGAGAGATGAGGTACTGCTTGGCCTCGATGTACCTGTCGCTCTTCATATACACATCTGCCAGTAGCACGAAGCTGCGTGCCAGCCAATAGCTATGCGGTGTACTCACACTGATGTAGTCTATTACCTCCTTCTCGGCATTGTCATACTGCCTGATGTCGTAGTAGAGTTGTGCCAGCAGATACTTGGCTTCAGCTCCATACACAATGCGCGTATCCTCGGAGAGCATGCGCAAGTCCTCGATGGCTGTATCGTTTTTCCCTTGAGCGAGGTATGCTTTAGCTCGATAATAACGCAGCTCGGTAGCTGTCTCGGGAAGCAGCTTTCCGTTGGCGAGCACCGTGGCAGTCTCCTTCACGATGAGAGCGTGGTTTCCCGCCAGCTGTGCTGCTCTCAGCCGCTGCACCTGTGCATTCAACTTGGTCGATGGGTTGCCCGTGACTGAGATGAGGCTGCCATAGGCCTCCATGGCCACCCCATAGTCCTTGTGGTTATAGGCCATCTCGGCAAGCATGCGTGTAGCCTCCTCACAATATTTGCTGCTACGCTGTGCGGCCACCTTCGATAAGGGTGTCTTGGCCAGCTCATAGTCATTATTTTTGTAGCGTATGCACCCCAGGTAATACATAGCATCTGTCGTGTAGGCGCCATTGACAAACTGGTTGAGATACTTGTTCAATCCCTCTATAGCAGCCTTCTCATCGCCACGCATATAGGCCATCTCGGCCGCCTTGTAGCTGAGCGAGTCGTGCTCGTTGACGTTGACATTCACCATGCCTTGGGTCTGCGAGGCAAACTCCACATAGCTATCCACCATATTCTCCTCCACATAGAGGTTCTTGAGGTCGCGCATGGCCACCTTGGCCTGCTCGCTGTTGGGGTAGTTGGCTATCACCTCCTTATAAGCCTGTATGGCGGCGCGTATGCGGCCGTTCTGGTAATGTATGAGTGCAATCTCATTACCTGCAGTGGGGGCATACAGGCTTTGGGGAAACTGCTCGGTGAGCTGCTCATAGGCTGCTATGGCCTGCACACCGTTGTCAAGCTGTACATAGGCACGACCTTTCTCATACAAAGCATCGTCGTAATAGTCTGACTGCGGATAAGCCTCGGTGAGGTAGGTAAGCGTACCTATCTTGTCGGCGTAGCGTCCCGAGAGTCCTTGGGCAAAAGCCTTCTGATACACGGCATAGTCAGCCTGCGAGGGCTCAGTGGCCAAAGCCTTGTCGTAAGCCCCCTCGGCCGCCTTGTACTGGCGCGAGTGGAAGTAGCAATCACCCATGCGCATGTAGGTATCGGCCAACGTCGTCTTGTCTACGGCACCTGCCGACACGGCATACGACTCCGCCAGCTTGTTGAACTGCTTGAAGGCATCTTGATAGTTCTTCTGGATGAAGTGGGCATATCCCAATCCGTAAAGCGCCAATCCGTAGGTGCGTCCCTTGCGGTCACCTGTGAGGTTCAGATACTGCGTATAGTCGCGTGTAGCCTGACGATAGTTGCCGTTACGGAAATACACCTCGCCCCTCCAGAAGAGCGCGTCAGCACCCGTCTGACGATCATAGTCGCCCACCTTGAGCGACTCGTTGAGCTTCGTGAGTGCCCTGTTAAAGTCGCCTCCCGCAAAAGCCTCCGTTCCGGCCTTGTAGAGCAGCTGCTGCTTGGCCTTCAGTATGGTATGGCTAGGCTGTTGTATCTTGGCGATAGACTGCAGCGCAGCTTCATAGTTTCGGGTACTCATGTAGGTCTCCACGAGGTAGCTGTTCACGCGATCTGCATACTTCGATTGAGGAAACTCATTAAGGAACCTTTCCAGAATCTCCACCGACTCACCGAAGCCCGAATACGAGGTCTCATAGATGCACACAGTGTAGTTATACATCGCCCGTTCGAGAAGCTCAGGGTCAGCATTCATCGTCGCTGCTTGTTCAAAGCACAGTCTCGCCTTGTTCTTGTCATCCAAGGCAAGATACGAAAGACCAGCGTGCAGCTGAGCACTCTGTGCGATGACGTCATCACCCTCGCTCACCATGGCAAGCACCTCGGGGGCACGCAGATGCTCACCTGTGCTGAAGTGTGCCATACCCAACTGGTATAGTGCCTCGCGCTTGGGCTCGTCGGCATAAGCCAAATACTCCTCCAGCACGACAGCAGCCTGCAGATAGCGTCCTTGTCCATAGAGCGCCTCGCCCTCTATGCGTGTCATCTCCAGTCTATAGTCACCCTTGCCAAACTCCTCGTTATAGGCCTTTGCCATCTCCTCGGCCTCGACATACCCCTTCGTCTCCAGCATGATTTCGGCCAAGTAGTAGCGCGATGCTTGATGGAATGCGGGCATCTGTAGGGTCTTCCCAAACCCTTCCTCGGCAGCGTCGTAGCGCTTGGCCGTATAGTCGATATATGCTCCATAAAAGACCACCTCGTCTCTATATCGGTCACTCATGAGGTCGAGGATATTGAGCTGCACGGCTGCCTCCTCATGTCGTCCCTCCCTAATCATGGCCAACGCATAGGCCAATATGAGATCATCGCGTTCTTGGCTACACAGCTGGTCGGGGTCCACCTCCTGCATGCCACGTATCACCCTCTTGTAGTTGCCCTGTGCATAGTAGCTCAGCAAGGTCAGAGCCTTCACACGATTCAGCTCCGGGGCGTCGGGATAAAGTATCAGATACTCCTCCATCGCGGTGCTTGCCGTTGCAGGGTTCAGTTGATATGCGATGAGTGCCTGAAGGTAATCAATCTCGTGACATTGTACAGAGGTCACACTCTTTTGCTGCTCAGCTTGGCGAAGAAACTCAGCAGCCATGTCGTAGCTGCGCTCGTTGTAGAGCTGCTTGGCATCGTTCAGTAATTGGTCCGTACGTCCCGTGTTGTCATACACCGGATTTATCTGCTGCGCCTGCCCCGAAAGTGCAGAGCAAGACAATAACAGGATAACAATCTTTTTCATTTTCCGATAAGAAATACAAAGTTTGGGACAAAGATAATAAAAAACGAGCGAATAAAACGGTTTTATTTATAGTGAGTGCTATTAATCTTCCCAATATAACCACAAAGCTGAAAAAATGTGTGAAAAAATGGGAAAATACTATTAATTTTGCACCATATTAGATTATTATGAAAATTAGATTACTGAACATATTGACTTGTGTGCTCATGCCGACAATGATGTTGGCTGAGAATTCTATTAGTACTACTATCGATTTTTTTTCAACTGCCGAGAAGCGTAATGCATATAGCGCTACTAAGAATGATGGATCTAAAACAAGACCTTATACAGTGGCTGAGGTTGCTGCGATGAAGGTCGATAAGACAGGAGAGTATTGGGTAAGAGGTGCGATCTATGGTACGATGTTGGCCAGTGACTCCAAGATTGAGGAGGTGATAACTTCTGCTTCAGACTTTGTAGAATCTAATATGGTCATAGGTGACGAGGAGGTTCGTATCCCCATCCAATTACTCAAAGGAGATATACGCAATGAGATAAACTTGAAGGGCCATCCCTATTTACAGGGAAAGGAGATTCTCATCAAAGGTAAATTAGAGTCCTACTGCGGTTCGATGGGTGTTAAGTCTCCTTCAGCCTATCAAATTACCTATACCATCCCCATCAATAGTTACGGCTATGCCACGCTGTTTTTGGATATGCCTGTGGCTGTTCCTGAAGGTTGTACAGCCTATTATTGCACTACAGATGGGAACACGGCCAACTTGCTCCCGGTAAATACCATTATTCCTGCCGAGATAGGTGTTGTCATCACTTACACGCCTGGAGCAAAGTGCAGTTTTACCTATACAACAGTAGCGAACAATAAGGATGATTTTGAGAACAATCAGTTGATAGGCTATACCCAAGATACGGATATCACAGATAGCGACAACACCTACTATGCCTTGAATGTAAAGGATGGTCAGGTTGGATTCTATATCCCCCAGACGGAGAATGGCGATGGCAGTTTTACTGCTAAAGCAGGTAAAGCCTATTTGAAGGTTCCAGTCGAAAGCCAAGCGACGATGTATCTTCTTCCGCACGGTAATGACGAGACCATCGTTGTCCCCATCACCCATTATTCCGATGAAGTGATTTACGACTTGCAGGGGCGTGTGGTGTCTTCTCCTACAGCAGGGGTATACATCAAGGCTGGTAAGAAATTTATTATCAAATAGTATGAGGACGATGGTCATGAGAAAGAAATATGTGAAGCCCGAGATAATGGAGGTGGAAGTTGCCATTGGCTCTATGCTAGCAGCAAGTTTGGTCATAGATAAGACCTCAAAGGGTGATTGTGAAGAGGATTTTGTCCGTGGTCGTCGTGGTATATGGGGTGATCTATGGATCGATAATGATAAGGAAAACAATACATATTAAAGATATACGACATTGAAAACATTTGAACTGATTGCCAAGACCTTCCAGGGGCTGGAAGAGGTGTTGGCCAAAGAACTTACCGAACTGGGAGCCGACGACATACAGATAGGTCGCCGCATGGTATCGTTTACTGGTGACAAGAGGATGATGTATCGCGCCAACTTCCAGCTGCGCACTGCCATCCGTATCCTCAAGCCTATCCTGCACTTCAACGCCAAGGATGCCGATGAGATATATGACATCGTGAAGAATCGCATCAAATGGGAAGACTACATGACGGTGAACACGAGCTTCGCTGTAGACTCGGTGGTGTTCAGCGATGAGTTCCGCCACTCGAAGTTCGTAGCTTATCGTGTAAAGGATGCCATTGCCGACTACTTCCGTGAGAGGGAGGGCAAGCGTCCCTCGGTGCAGGTAGCCAACCCCGATCTGACTCTCCACATCCATATTGCCCAAGAGCGCTGCACCCTGTCGCTCGACTCGTCGGGTGAGTCGCTTCATCGCCGTGGCTACCGCCAGGAGGCTGTGGAAGCTCCGCTCAATGAGGTGTTGGCAGCAGGTATGCTGTTGCAGGCAGGATGGAAGGGTGAGACGGACTTCGTAGACCCCATGTGCGGCTCGGGCACACTCCCCATCGAGGCTGCACTAATCGCACACAACATTGCCCCGGGCGTGTTCCGCAAGGAGTTTGCCTTCGAGAAGTGGGCCGACTTCGATCAGGAGATGTTCGATGAGATATACAATGACGACTCTGCCGAGCGCGAGTTTACCCACCATATCTATGGCTATGACATCGACTGGAAGGCGGTGAACATCGCTACCAACAACGTGCGTGCCGCTGGCTTGTCAAAGGACATCACCATCGAACGTCGCGACATGGCCGACTTCGTGGAGATGGAGGGCCCCGCCCTCATGGTGACCAACCCACCCTATGGCGAACGCATTACCACGGACGACCTCTTGGGACTGTATCGCACCATCGGTGAGCGCCTGAAGCATGCTTTCAAGGGCAACGACGCATGGGTGCTCAGCTACCGCAAGGAGTGCTTCGACAAGATTGGTCTGAAGGCTTCGGTCATCATCCCGCTGTATAATGGAGCACTCCCCTGCGAGATGCGCAAGTATGAGCTTTTCGACGGTAAGTTCCGCGAGTTCCGCGAGAGTGGCGAGGAGCTGGACAAGAGCGAGCGTCCCACAGGCGAACGCCGCCCCCTGAGAGAGCGCGAGGAGCGTGCTGCCAAGGCCTTCGGCATGAAGCGCGAAGAGGAGCGTCCGCGCCGTCGATTCAATGATGACAACCGTGGCCGTGGCTTTGGGGATGACCGACGCAAGTTTAACGACGATAACCGCCGCTTCGGCGATGAGGAGCGCCGCACCTTCAACAAGCGTGAGATGGCCGAGCGCAACGATAGCGAACGCTATGCCGAGGACACCAACTACAGCACGCTCTATGAACGTCACCACGAGTTTGCCAAGATGCAGGCCGCACGTGAGCGCAAGGCTGCCCGTCCGCAGGGCGAGAAGCGTGAGTTCAGAGGCGACAAGCGCGACAACTTCCGCGGTGGCAAGCCCCAGGGCGACAAGCGCGCACAGCGTGCACAGCGCTTCGTAGGTAGCAAGCCAGGCTATGGCAAGGGCAAGCCCGCAGGCAAGAAACGCGACAACTAATCGGGGCTATTCAAAGAATGGAACTAAAGGACGAAAAATGAAAAGATACCATATCATCAGTGCCGTGGCGGCCATGCTGCTGGCTATCGGCAACCCTTGCATTACTGCACAAGAGAACACGACGATGAAGGAGTTTACATTAGAGGACCTCAACTTTGGCGGAACGAACTACCGCAACATGATTCCCGGTAACCGCTGGCTCACCTGGTGGGGCGACCAGCTGGTGCGCCTTGAGGTGGAGGAGTGCTACCTGGTGGACAAGAAGACGGGTAAGGAGACTGCGTTCCTGACGGTCGAGGACATCAACGCGTGGATGGGATGTACACCCGAGAAGGGGTTGCGCGCACTCTACAATGCCAGTTTCCCCTATGGCGATGAGCCATTGGTGCTCGTGAGCGTGGGCGGAAAGAGACAGCTCATCGACTTCGAGCAGAAGAAGGTGGTGTGGCAACAGAGCACTGCGGGCGAGCATCAGGCAAGCAGCTTCAACGCGGCATCGCGCCACACGGCCTACGTGGGTGGCGACCAACTCTATGTGCGCTTTGCCGAGGCCGATAAGGAGGAGGTGCAGCTCACCACCGACGGCTCGCGCGAAATCGTCTACGGACGTAGCGTACACCGCGACGAGTTTGGCATCCACAGCGGACTCTTCTGGAGCCCCGACGGCATGAGACTTGCCTTCTACCGTATGGACCAGAGCATGGTGACCGACTACCCGCAGGTGAACCTCTTCACCCACATTGCCACCAACGAGCCCGACAAGTACCCCATGGCGGGACAGACCTCGCACGAGGTGACCGTGGGCGTATACGATGTGGCTACCGGCAAGACCGTCTACCTCAAGACTGGCGAACCCAAGGACCGCTACTTCACCAACGTGGCATGGAGCCCCGACGCGAAGACCCTATATATCTTCGAACTCAACCGCGACCAGAACGACTGCCGACTCGTGAGCTATGATGCCATCACGGGTGAGCGCATTGCTGAGCTCTACCGCGAGACCGATGAGAAATACGTGGAGCCGCAGAACCCCATCATGTTCCTCCCCTGGGATGCGAGCAAGTTTATCCTACAGAGCCAAAAGGATGGTTACAACCAC
>JAZOPX010000019.1:0-9948 GCA_045655845.1 Bacteroidaceae bacterium | reverse complement strand
AAGGGAAATACTCCTGATGCGAGAAGATTGCGAGACGGGAGAGGAGTTCCGCTCTACCAACATTATGGACTATGCTTATACGGAGGCCAATCGTTTCACACCACAACAAGCAGCACGTATTCGCTACGTATTGGAGCACAGCCCCTACATCCCCGGTCCCAAGGTACGCCTCCCCGAGCAAACACTTGCAACCAAAGCTGCTCATGTGAATACCTACAAGCTGGTGACGTTCGAGTGAGAATGCTTTCTCGATGAAAAGGGCGATTTTTAATGTATTTCTAGGTTACAAAAGTTCATAAATAGGGCGTATGGAATGTAAAAAACGCCGATTTCATCGAGAAATCGGCGTTTTGTTGTTTGTAAGAGTTTATACTTACTCTACCTTAGCGTCGGTCATCACAAGTTTGAAGTTGACAGCTTTCTCCTCGTAACCCTCATAGTAGGCGGTGATGAGAGCCTCGGCACGGTGATGCGTTGCGTCACCTACGGGAGTATAGTGGATGTCGAGAGCCAGTTCCTGGCCAGCGGTGATGTTACCCTCTACACTCGTGGCCCAGTCCCACAAAGGGAGAGTAATCTGACAGCTACTGAAGGCGCAAACCTCAATCATGGTCTCATTGAGCGACTTCACTTCAACGATAATTTTACCATCAGTATCGCCAGTGAGGCTGATGCCAGGGGCAAAGCGGGTTATGCCTAAAGCCTGCATGGTAGGGTCAAGTGTGGTAGAGGTGAAGGTGCTGCCGTCAGCAATCTCTCCAGCCTCGGTTGTGAAGGTGAGTTGGGGGCCTTCTTCTTCGCAAGCAGTGAATACTGTAGTTATTGCCAAGCAAGCGAGCATGAGCAATGAGGTATTGAAAAGTTTCTTCATAGGTGTTGTATTTGTTTAACTATTTGTAAATAATCTTGTTGTGTGAGTAATTATGTCATCCTAAGCGCAAGCGAATGGATCTCGGAAAAGTACTGCGCGAGATGCTTCCTCCTTATAGTCGTCAGCATGACACATTATGTCTTCTTATAGATGATGCTCTGTTACTTGCAATACGCCATCGGACTCCTTGTATACGAAGGCTACGATGGAGAGGTTACTGATGTCCCAATTGTCGCGCAGCATGATTTTGTGTGTGGCCTGGTATGGCGCATTGGTTATCAGCACGATGTCCTCACCCCATAGACCGTTGACTGAGGCGCGGTATACATGGTTGTGGATGTAGTCGGGCACGAGGGCGCCAGCCTGCAGCTGTGGCGCGGTGATGTTGCTCTCGGTAATCCATAGCTGGAGCTTGCCATCGGTGTCCGTCTGTGAGATGATTTCGGTATGGATGGTAATGCTGTCGGCCGAGAGGTTGCCGCTCACGGCAATCTGCATCGTGGGTTCTCCGATGAGGGCGGTGCGTGTATAGGCAGCCCAGTCGGTATGCTTGATGACGCCTGATGTGCGGTTGATGACACCTGCTGGGTAGGTCGTTACATTCCAGTGGTTGGCATATTGGTTACCATCTTCCTCACCTTTTTTCTTACCATCTTCCTTCTGCATGAGGCCCACGAAGTTGGGGATGCTATCTTCAGCTACGCTAAAATGGCCGGCATGTATGGCTACGGCGATGACCTGCTCGCCATATTGATTTTGCAGGGCATTGATGACTTTATGGGCATCGGGACAATTGGTGCAAAACTGCCCTGTGAAGTCCTCGATGAGCACACAGCGATTCATCACCACGTTAGGTAGCTCGATGTAGCGGTCGTTCTCGGCGATGTAGTCACCGCAAGCCATGAGCAGCGGCAAAATGAGAAGATATGAAGTTTTTTTCATTGTTTCCTAGAAGTTATAGTTATACGAGAGTTGCACGCCGCGGCTGGCGGGGACGTAGCGGCATACGCCTCCGGCACAGTTGAATCCGGCACGGGTGCGGCCATAGGAGAGCATGAGGCGGTGGGCTTCGTAGTTGAAGGTCACGGACCCCATGTAGTAGTGCAGACCTGTCTCGCCGCAGTTCCACATATCGCTCACGGTAAACATGAGGTAGGGCAATGCCGAGAGTTCTACGAGAGCATAGCACCAGTCGCCCTCATCTTGGCGGGTGGAGAGGTACTGCAGCTCGCTGCGCAGGGTGTAGCGGCTGTTTATCTTGTACTGTCCTTCGAGGACGGCGATGTGTGATTTTACCATGCCTCCCTCTCCCTCAACGACGGTCTTGTTGTAGTGCTGGTTCATGTACATGGCGTTGAACTTGAGGTTCTTCGTCACCTTTTTCTCTACTTGCAGGTTGATGTCTTGGTAGTAGAGCTCCTTGCCTACCTTGAAGAACGAGGTGGCGTAGCCATCGGTGCCCATGAGCGAGCCGTGGACCGTGGCAACGGGCTGCTTATAGAAGGCGCGGATGTGGCTGACGTTGAGCTTCACCTTGGTGCCATACTTGCCTCCGAGGGCGGTCTTGCGCTTGAAGTTGTAGCAGGCTTCACCTTGGAACGCCCACTCGCCCTCGGCGTTTTGTGTTGCATAGGGGTAGAGTGCGGGCAGTGCATAGGTGTGCTGGTAGGCAAAGGCGGGCATGTGGTTGATGTGGGCTGCCATGCCTTCGCGCGAGCGTTGGCTACGAAAAGCCATATTCTCGCTGCGCTTGGCTTGCAAGAGGATGGCGAGTCCGCGTGTCGAGTAGGAGCCCGAGAGCATCAGCGCCTCACCTTTATTATATATATAGCCGTTGTCGAACGAAGGGTCTTGCCCCTTCCAAGCATATTCGGCCAAGAGGCTGTAGTTGCCCATCTGAAAACGTGAGCGCACATCAAATGCTCCAATATGCAGTGGTAAATTCAACCGATAATTAGTACCAGGAACGATGACGTCTTCGTCAACCTCATGCTTAAGGATATACGATCCACCGACCATCCATGTTATTCCCCGTTCCTGCATCGCGTCACTATAGTGTTCTATATTAACCTCCGCATCGGTGCCTGCTATCCACGACTGACTGTTCCAGTTCCAATAGGTGCGCTGTACACCACCAAGCACCTTCCACTGCACGCCAGGAATGGCAGTCAAATTGAGGCGGGCGCCACGTAGCGCATTATCAATACCTAAACTACGTTCTTCATAGGTTCGAAAGATGAAGCCACTACCAAACTGGTCGTACATATCACCAAGGGTTAACTCACCTCCCTTAAACTTACCCTTAACGTAAAGATGTGGGATTCCCCAACCTTGAAAATCGAGTTCAAAACCTGGCAAAGGATATTGGGTAAACTCAAAACGAGCACCTACATCAACATACTGGCTCATTAAATTGAAATCTGCATAAGTATTGGTCAAAGCCCAACTATCGTAACTACCAGTACCTATACTTTCATCTTTTTGGGGGAATAACACATCGCTTTGGATGCTTCCATGCAGTGATAACCGTTGTGGCGTATCACTATAGTTTTGTGCGATTAGGGTAAATGGAAATAATCCAACACCAATAATCACAGTTTGTAATATTCTGTGTATCACGCACGAAGTATTTTAATTTTCCTCCTCAAAAAGCTCACGAACCTTTTCTATTAGGTGCTGTTCCGAACCATCAGTATACCCACTACGTGAATCGGCAATCTTTCCTTGCCCATCAATCACGAACACATGCGGTATAGTTTGTACGCCCATGGCACGACGAAAATCACCGTTAGGGTCTAGAAGCACCTCGTATTCCCATCCCTCACCATCAACTAAGGGTTTCACCTTATTGATATTCTGTGCTTGGTCTATAGATACAATATATACCTTTACGCCAGTTTCCTCTTGCCAATCGAGGTATTCCTCATGAATGGCACTAAGCTCACGATTGCAAGGTTTACACCATGTAGCGAAGAAACTTATAATAAAAGGTTTTCCTTCATTATTAAGTTTTGCCGTGTTAACAACCTTGCCCTCCAAAGTCTTAAGCTGTACGGAGGGTAATTGCGCCTTAGCAGCTACACCAACCATAAGCAGCAAGAAAAAGAATAAAATCTTGTTCACTTTCATTACTATCCCTATTTTTGTGCAAATGTACTCTTTTTTTTTAACATAAGTTGCATATGTCCTATTATATTCAGTGATTCATTCTCACCTTCATAGCTCATTTCGTAAAAAAACAATATTAGCGATGCTCAAGCACCACTAATATTGTTAGTTCAGACTTTCGGTCACTAAGTTCTTACCTTTCTACAACTTAGTTGGCTCCCGAGAGGATGATGGCTCCGAGGCCGGAGAGGAAGAAGATGAACATCAGCATCAAGAGCCAACCGACCGAGCGGGGTGCTCCCCTGAACTCCCTCCACACGAAGATGCCCCATAGCGCAGCGACCATAGGCGCTCCTTGTCCCAAAGCATAGGAGATGGCCGCACCGGCCTTTCCGGCAGCGATGTAACTGAGCGCTGTACCCAAGCCCCAGATGATACCACCGAAGATTCCCACCAGGTGGGTACTCAGGCTACCACGGAAGTAGGCGGCATAGGTGACAGGCTTGCCCTCGAAGGGACGACGCATCACGATGGTATTGAACACAAAGTTGCTGAGGAAGATACCCACGGCAAAGATGAAGAAGGCCGAGTAGGGAGTAGCCATACCGGGAGTGGGCGACTCGAAGTTGTTCAAGTCCATAGCAGAGGCCACGAAACGGTAGAAGAACGACATGAGCACACCGGCAATGATGGCTATCCACACCCCTTTCGAGTTGGATTGGCTATTGGCCCTACTGCGCTGCACCTTGCCTGAGGCTACTGCATTGAGGATGATGGCCACAACGACCAGAGCCACACCGAGGAAGAGCACCATCGGGTCTCCCTTGGGAGCACCGAAGTAATTGACTATCACGCCCAACACCAAGGCGATGCCCACTCCCAAGGGGAAGGCCACCGTCATACCAGCAAGAGAGACGGCTGCAGAGAGCAGGATATTGCCCAAGTTGAATACGGCGCCACCGATGAGCGCACTCACGTAGTTGCCTGCCGTAATCTGCTTGAGGTCGGGAATGAAACTACGGCCTGCATCGCCCGTACTGCCCAACGTCAATCCCAAGAAGATAGAGAAGAGCAGGATGCCGATGACATAGTCCCAGTAGAAGAGTTCGTAACGCCAGGTCTTCCCGGCGAGTTTCTGTGTATTGGCCCATGAGCCCCAGCAGAGCATGGTGACAAAGCAGAGCACCACGGCCAATAGGTAATTGTTAACGATAAACATAGGGGGATAGGTTATGGGTTAAAGGTTATGGGTTAAAGGTTATGGGTTAAAGGGTATGGGGTATGGGGTAAAGGTTATGGGTGGTGAGCGATGAGTTAGGAATTAGGAGTTGGGAGTTAGGAGTTGAGGGTTTAGAGTGTAGGGGCGGGCCTTGTGCCTGCCCAAGACAGCAGTCTTCGTCAATCACATCTTTCCACTTTCATCTTTCCACTTTCCACTCGTTTAAGTCTTTCAACTTTCCACTTCGCGTCGGTAGGGCAGTGAAGATTGTGCTCCCATGCGCGTGACGGTGATGGCAGCAGCGCGGTTGGCAAACTCGACGGCTTCGGTGATGCTCCGTCCCTCGGACAGGGCGACACACACCGCCCCACAGAAGGTGTCACCGGCTGCCGTGGCATCGACGGCCTTGACTTTGAGGGCCGACACCTGGTGATAGGCTCCGCGCTCCTTGAAGAACGCACCCTTGGAGCCGAGCGTGATGACCACATTCTCCACTCCCTTGTGACAGATAATGTCGGCCGCCCGCACCACGCTGTCCATATCTGTAATCTGCGTGCCCGAGATGTATTCAGCCTCGGTCTCATTGGCGATGAGCATGTAGAGATTGCGCAGGAGCGACTCGGGGAGCATCTGGGCCGGAGCGGGATTGAGGATGACCTTCTTGCCTGCCCGCTTAGCCATCTGCGCGGCATACTCTATGGTCTCCATAGGGGTCTCGAGTTGCATCAGCAGGATATCACCCTCCTCGATGACCGACTTCGCACGGTCTATATCCTCGGGCAGCAAGTGGGCATTGGCACCCGACGCCACGGCAATGGAGTTCTCGCCCCGAGAGTCCACCAGGATGAGTGCTACGCCCGAGGGATGCTCCTTGTCGACCACAACATACTTGGTGCCGATACCCTCGGCCTTGTATTGGTCTATCGCACGCATGCCGAAGGGATCGTTACCGACCTTGGCGACGAAGGAGACCTTACCGCCCAGGCGGGCTGCCGCCACAGCCTGGTTGGCTCCCTTGCCGCCCGCATTCATGAAAAACTTACCACCAAGCAGCGTCTCGCCTGGCAGGGGCAGGCGTTCCATGTTGATCACCATATCGGTGTTGCAACTGCCCACGACGACTATCTTTCGACTCATAATATATATAGTTAAGGTTTATACTACGCCCACAATTGACGGGCCATGAGTGCAACAATGCAAAAGGAAGAAATGTTTAATCCTCAAAAAAGAATTGTCAGCAGCAGGCCGAGTAATGAGGCCATAGCATATACGAGGCCACGAGGCCACTTTTGGATGAAGAAGAGCCCGACAAAGAGGATAAAGAGGTAGGTAAAGAGCACCGCAAGAGCAGGATACCCCTCCACATGCACCACCGCACCAGGCCATTGACCGATGTGGTGAAGACAGCAGTGGAGCCCCGCGGTGAGATGCTGCAGCAGGGTTCCGAGCAGTTGGGCGAGCGAGGCCAGCCCGACGAGCGTCAATCCCCACCACACCAACATGAGCAGCAATAGCAAAAACAACAAAGGTATCGCCAGCAGATTGGTCAACAAGAAATAGGTAGAAAAAGTGCCGAAGTGGTGTAGCACCAATGGGAAGGTACCCAGTTGGGCAGCAGTAGACATACACACGATGCCCGCGAGGTACGCCATGACGGGATGGAGTGTCTGCTTGCGGACAAGGGCTTCGAGATAGGGCTCAAGGCATACGATGGAGGCCATGGCCATGAACGAGAGTTGGAAGCCCACATCGAAGAGATAGAGCGGCCGCACGAGCAGCATCACCAATGCCGTCAGGGAGAGCACGTGGAGCGATGAAGTAGTGCCATCAGACAACCATCGGGCCGCAGCGAACAGGGTACACATGGCCACGGCACGCACCACCGAGGCCGACATGCCCACCATCAAGGCAAAAGCCCACAACACGCCCACCGTGAGCACTTCGGGCAGCCAGCGGAACCTACGTCGACGGACGACTCGGCGCAGCAGAAAGGACAGCATACCATAGATAATGCCGACATGCAAGCCCGACAGCGCCAACACATGAGCCACACCGGCATCGCTATAAATGGAGCGCACCTCGTCACTCAGCCCTCTCTTGTCTCCCAGAGTCAAGGCCGAGAGCACTCCAAGCACATCGCCCTCAAAGGCCACCGCCATATACCGCTCCGCCAGTCTACTGCGCAAGCGTAGCAGGCGATCCCTCAGCGACAGCGTCCTCTCGCCCACTCGGTTCCACCGCTCGCGGGGAAGATAGACTGTGCCCGACACGCCCCGTAGGGTAAGGTAGCGGGCATAGTCGAAGGTGAGGCTATCACTAAAGTTACGAGGTGGCCGCACCTCTCCCTTGAAGCAGAGCGTCTCCCCCACCCTCAAGGCGGCAGCCTCATCGCAAGGCTCCATATAGGCGTAGACCTTCTGCCCCACCCGATGCCATCCCATCGAGTCACACACGGCCGTCACCCTGACCTCGCATAAGGAACTGCGCTGGCGAGCCCGAGGCTCCGAAAGCACGAGCGCCTCATATACCCTCTTCCCCTCCGGCCAGGCCTGAGCATGGCCGTACCGCACGGCCGAGTAGTTCCACACGCCCAACGAGAGAAACAGCGCCAGGGCCGACACGCCAAACGCCACGCCCTGCCGCCTTGCCCACGCCACCCCCATCACGAGGAGCGAGAGCAAGGCTCCCCACATGCCCCACTCCGCCAAGGAGCCGACATGAGGATAGAGCACATCGGCCAGCCCGATGCCGCAGATATAGGAAACAGACAACCGCAGCAATGGGTGTCGTTGGATAGAATCACCTATTGCTGCGGCCATATGGAATGAGATAAAGGTATTTTACAGGCTCTTCAGTTCGTGGATCATCGCCACGGGATCGGAAGCCTTGAACACGCTGTTGCCCGCCACGAGAACATCGGCACCGGCCTCCACGAGGCGTCGGCCCGTGTCGAGGTTAACACCTCCGTCGACCTGTATGAGTGCCTTCGAACCCGTACGTTCGATGAGCGCACGCAACTCCTTCACCTTGTCGATGGTGTGCTCGATGAACTTCTGTCCGCCAAAGCCGGGATTTACCGACATGAGGAGCACCATATCCACATCGCAGATGATATCCTGCAACAGGCATACGGGAGTAGAGGGGTTGAGCGTCACGCCCGCCTTCATGCCCGCATCGTGGATGGCACCCACCACGCGATGCAAGTGGGTACATGCCTCGTAGTGCACATTCATCATCATGGCACCCAAGGCCTTCACCTCGGGGATAAACTTCTCGGGCTGCACGATCATCAGGTGCACATCGAGAGGCTTCTGGCAGAGGTCGGCCACATATTTCAATACGGGGAACCCGAAGGAGATGTTGGGTACGAAGACTCCATCCATGATGTCCAGATGGAGCCAGTCGGTCTCACTGCGGTTTATCATCTCAATGTCTTGTGCCAAGTGGCCAAAGTCAGCCGACAAGAGCGAGGGGGCTATCAAGTGATTCATATCTGAAAGGTTTAACATTCTACGACAAAGGTACGAATAAGCGAGCGAAATACAAAGTTTACTTTGATATTTCTCAGCGAGCGCAAGGACCTAAAGGCTGCGCAGCAGACTAAAGCTACAAAAGACGTGCTTACCAAACATGTAAGCACGTCTTATTTTTTATACTGGAACGCAAGCCACTAATGGGTGTCTCAGCTGAGCACATAACCTTGCAACTCCTCGGGCACCTTGGGAACGATGCGATAGTTGCGTGCCAGATTTTTCAAGAACTGCAATGTTGACTCCTGAGGCACCAGCACCTTTTCTTGGCGCACAGCCTTGCGAACCAGTGCAGCGAACTCATTATCAGAAAAAGATGTGTAATTTTTCTTCATAGGCATATGTATTAGCTTCGTTTATATGAATAACGCGCCACCATAGCCCTTTATTATATAGAATGTAAAATATTCAACGTATGTGCGACAGATTAAACCTTCATTGCTTCCTCTTCCACAAGACGAACCACACCAAAGTGGCCAGCACGGCGGCGGCACCTATGGCATAGGAGATGGCAGAGGGCAGTTGGAAGCCCTCGGGAGCGATGCAGATGTAGGTGACGCTCACGCAAGTCATGAAGAGTGCGGGGATGAGGGTGATGATATAGGGTTTCTTCTCGCGCACCAAATACACGGTAATGGCCCAGAGGGTGAAGACGGAGAGCGTCTGGTTGCACCAGGCAAAGTAGCGCCAGATGATCTTGAAGCCATCGGCATCGGCCAGGCTATAGACGAGGGTGGCTGCAGTGATGAGAAACAGGGGTATGCAGATGAGCAGGCGGCGACGGATGCTCTTCTGCTCCATGTGCAGGAAGTCGGCAATGATGAGGCGAGCCGAACGCAATGCGGTGTCGCCACTCGTGATGGGAGCCGCCACAATACCGAGGATGGCGACGATACCGCCAATCGTGCCGAGCCACTCACGGGAAATCATCGTGGCCACCTTGGCTCCGCTATAGGGGATGCCCGTGGCAGCGTCGACCGTGCCGTGCTCACCGAAGAACCATGTGGCAGCAGCAGCCCATATCAGGGCTACGATACCCTCGGTGACCATGGCACCGTAGAAGATGGGGCGGCAGTGCTTCTCACTGGTCATGCAGCGTGCCATGAGGGGCGACTGCGTGGCGTGGAACCCGCTGATGGCACCGCAGGCGATGCTCACGAACATCATGGGGAAGATGGGCGACTTGTCGTACTTGGTGCCGAATCCATTCCACATCTCGG
>JAZOPX010000018.1:0-3086 GCA_045655845.1 Bacteroidaceae bacterium | reverse complement strand
AGCAACGGTGCCATAGATGGTCTCTCCGTAGCGGCTGGTCCATTCTCCTATCTCCTTCAGGCGGTCGAGTGCAGCAGCGGGTATCTTGCCATTGGGCTGAGGACCGACATTGAGCAGGAGGTTGGCACCCTTGCCCGAGGTACTCACGAGGTAGCGTATCAGTGTCTCGGTGCTCTTGTAGTTCTGGTCTATGATCTTGTATCCCCACATGCCGTTCATCGTCTGGCACGTCTCTAAGGGGAGGCGGCTCACGGCTTGTCCCGAAAGGCCCGCCTTGTTCTCGCCGGGCAGGTCGCGCTCGAAGATCTGTATATCCTCACCCTCGATGGGACTCTGGTGATGGTTGTTACCCACTAGGCACGAGGGCTGCAGGCGATGGATCAGTGCGTATTGTTCCTCGAGTTGCCAGTCGAAGGGAATGGAGTCGATATCGTGGTCCCACCAACCATCAAACCATATAGCACCTACATCACCATAGCGGGTCAGCAGTTCGGTGAGTTGGCGGTTCATGAAGGCATAGTACGATGGCCAGTCCTCCTTGCTGGGGTCTTTGCCTGTGCCGCGTCCTGTGCGTCCGGCAGGGTAGTCGTCGCGGGTCCAGTCGATGTGAGAGTAGTAAAAGTGCAGTTTGATGCCTTGGCGGTGGCACTCATCGGCCAACTCCTTGATGACATCGCGACCGAAAGGTGTGGCGTCCACAATGTTATAGTCGGACTGCTCGGTGTCCCACATCGAGAAACCATCGTGGTGGCGTGAGGTGAAGCAGATGTACTTGGCTCCGGCTGCCTTGATGGCGCTCACCCATTCCTTGGCATCGAAGCCAATAGGATAAAAGGCTGAGGCTGCCTTGGCATACTCCTTGTTGTCGATATTGGCATTGGTCATGTACCATTCGCCCTGGGCAAACATGCTGTATATGCCCCAGTGGATGAAGATACCCAACTTGCTGTCGGCAAACTCCTGCCGTGCCTTGAGGTTCTCTGTTGTAGGTACATAATGCACTTGCTCCTGTGCCAGGCACGAAAGCGAAAGAAGTGCAGATACAAGTGTCAAGATACTTTTTTTCATGATATTTTTGTCTGTTTTTATTTCCAACTGAAGATTCGTATATCTCCTGCTTCCATAGTGTATGATGATACGATAGGACTTTCTACACCGTTCTTGGCAACGTGTACGGCTTCGGAATCAAAAGTAATCTCGAGCGTAATCTCATCGGTGCAACTCCTGTTTACAAGTGCGATGTACTGCTTGCCTTTATTAGTGAAATGCGACACTACGGCACCACCGCCATCCGTCTCTATTTTAGAGATTCCTGCAGGGTATGAAGTGAGTGCTTTGGTACCTCTTGGAATCGATTCTCCAATGTGCCAGATGTCCTTGATGTCTGCACCGAGGAATATGGGTTCCATCTGCTTTAATTCCTCGTTGACCTGCTTTACGAGGGGGTATATGTGTGAGACTATCGTGTCGTTCCACACAATGGTGCGTGTAGTGAAATACTGGAAGGCTACGGCACCATATACGAGGTTGCTGAAGTGCTGCACGCGCAGGTCGGCAAGCGTGGGTGTGGGATAGGGGTTGTGGCTCTTGGCAAGGGCGAAACTCCATATCGGGATGTTTGCCTCATTCGCCGCAGTGCGTATGTCCTCGAGGTTGTGATACCAGGCATCGCGCAACACTCTATTGCCATTGTCCATGATGACGGGGTAATAGTCGAAGGACAAGAAAGATACAGGTACGTTCTTGAGATAGTGTCTCAGTGTTTCAAGATATTTTTCCTCTACCCAATCGTCCCATCCATAGTTGGGGAACAGGTTGACGTAGCAGGGGTGTATGGTGTCGTACTTGTATATTTCCTTTATCCTGCTAATCATCTCAGGGTATTCAAAGAGTTCGGGCTCGTCCCATACGTTGTAGGCATACAGCGAGGGGTGTGCCGACATGGCTTCGACTGCTCTCTCCGTCTGCGAGGGGTCGTGCAACTCGGGACACTCCAAGATAATCTTCATGCCCGTCTTGTCACCTAACTCCAGCAGCGCTTCAGCCTCCTCCAGCGAATTTAGGCGGTAGTCAAAATAGGTGTTGAAACCTGCCTCAGCAAGCAGGCGCATGCGGGTCTCGGCACTGGGGTCGAGATACTCGGGCAGCATGTCGTCGACGTAGATGTTGACGAGTTCGTACCAAGAAAGGAAGATAAATTCATCGTGAACCAGGATAGGAACGCAGGTACCCGCTGCACTCCCCATAAGGGTGTCCTCTGTAGTAGGAGCCTCGGGGTCGGTGTTTTCTGTCGAGTTAGATGGGGGAGTACATGCGCTAACCAACATGGTTACGGCAATACACAACCAGACAGGGATTCTCTTTACAAACATTGTTGATGCGTTTAACATAGTATTCATTTTTAAGTAAAAAGCAGTAAGGTTAGCAAAGTTAGTAAACTTTTTTGTATATTCTCTACATCCTTTAATGAAAAAAGATGTAACTTCGCAGTATTAACGGACAAGAAGTATAAAACCCAAGTCGGACATGAATCTACAGCAATTAGAGTATATCGTGGCGCTTGACAAACATCGCCACTTCCAAAGAGCCGCCGAGGCATGCGGCGTGAGCCAGCCCACACTGAGTGCCTTGGTACAGAAGTTGGAAGAGGAACTCGACCTTACGCTCTTCGACCGTAAGAGTCACCCTATCTGTCCTACCGACAGCGGGCGTGCGGTGATAGACCAAGCACGCGTGATACTATACAACGTGGCTCAACTGAAGGAGATGACCCGCTCGGAAAAGGAGATGGAGAGTGGTATGGTGCGTATCGGTGTCATCCCCACGGTAGCACCTTACGTGTTGCCCCGACTCTTCAAGCAGATGCAGAAGGACTCGCCACAGATTGAGTTGCGTGCCTTCGAACTGCGTACGGCAGTCATCATCGAGCAACTGCGCAAGGCCGAACTCGACATGGCCATCCTCGCCACTCCGCTGGAGCAGCCCGACTTCCTCGAGATACCCCTCTACTATGAGAAGTTTGCCGCCTACGTATCGCCCAGCGAGGAACTATACCAAAAGGAAGAAATTGCCGCGTGTGATATGCC
>JAZOPX010000017.1:0-2853 GCA_045655845.1 Bacteroidaceae bacterium | reverse complement strand
ACTCGCCAAGGCGGCAGCCCAGAACAAGGTCGACTTCGTATGGGCTATGCACCCCGGTGGCGACATCCAGTGGACTGAGGCCGACCTCAACAGTTCTGTGCAGAAGTTGGAGTGGATGTACGACCTTGGCGTACGCGCCTTTGCTATCTTCTTCGACGATATCTTCGGCGCCGAGCAGTCAAAGGGCGACAAGCAGGCCGAGTACATGAATGCCCTCAATCGCGAGTTCGTGCAGAAGCACCCCGATGTGGCTCCTCTTATCCTCTGCCCCACACAGTACAACAAGAGTTGGTCGGGCGGTTCATACCTCTCAGATTTGGGTACTGTCATGGATAAGGACGTTCGCATCATGTGGACAGGTGCTACCGTAGTTGACATGATTAACAAGACCGACATGGACTGGATCAATGCACAGATCCAGCGCAATGCCTACATCTGGCTCAACTACCCCGTGAACGACTTCTGCATCGACCACATGCTAATGGGTCCCACCTATGGCAATGACCTTGACATAGCCGAGCAGTTGAGCGGCTTCGTATCTAATCCTATGGAGTATGCCGAGGCCTCCAAGGTATCGCTCTATAGCATTGCAGACTATTGCTGGAACATGGAGGCCTACGACTCGCAAGCCTCTTGGGAGCAGGCTCTCCAGGTGCTCATGCCTGAGCATGTAGAGGCATTCCGCGTGTTCTGCCAGCACAATGTGGACCTTGGCCCCACAGGTCACGGACTCCGTCGTCAGGGCGAGTCTGCCGAGTTCAAGGAGGCTGTCGAAGCATTCAATGCCGCTCTTGCCGAGGGCTACGATGCGAAGGCTGTGAAGGCGATGACCGCGCAGTTCACCGCTATGGTAAAGGCTGCCGACGAGTTGCTGGCCTCTACCGAGGAGCCCGAAATGATTGCTGAGATTGCTCCTTGGGTGCAGGTGATGAAGATTATGGGTCAGCGCGGTGAGACGGTGATGAGCCTCTATACACTCCTCAATAAGGGTGATGAGAAGGGCTTCATCGCGGCCTACGAGCAGTTGGCCCAGTTGGAGCAGGACCAGAAGGCTGTCATCTCTCGCGGTTTTGAAGGCTCTATCAAGAAGCCCAATCCCACGGTGGCTAACGAGGTGGTAGGTCCCTTCATCAAGACCTGCACCAAGGGTCTCATCCGCGACTACAAGAAGGCACACACCTATCGCACCGATATCTTCCCCGCCGAACTCATCGAGGAGGGCCGCTATTATATAAAGGTGAATGGCCGTTGGCTCACCGACGAGAATGCTAACCCCGACCGTACGGGCGACTTCCCCGTGCTCAAGGCCGACGAGGACAGCATCAATCCCCAGCGTCAGGAGTGGAACATCAGCATCGACCCCGTTACCGAGCGTTACAAGATCACCAATGCCCAGGATGGCCGCTACATCAACGAGCACGGTAACTTCTGGCGCGACAAGAACAACAACCCCTACGATCCCGCATGGCACTCATTCAATATCTATCGCCTGAATGGCAAGTACGCTATCCAGACTGCAGGCAATGCCGGTGGCCGTGTATGGACTGCTGATGAGGAGCGCATCAACCAGAGCAGCGAGAAGAATGTACGCTACGAGCACTTCATCTTCGAGATCATCCCCGTGGGTGGCGAGGCGGCTGCATCTCCGGCTTTTGAGCCTGGTGCAGAGGTATACATCATCGATGCCGAGGGTCGCTACCTCACCAATATGTCGGTCAATGGCGTGGGCGGAAGACCCGAGTTTGCCGACAAGAATGACAGCAACAGCCAACTTTGGATATTCAACCTCGTGGACGAGACAGGTCGTTTCAACCTCGTCAGCGCGGCCGACAATCGTTATGTCAATGAGTTGGGCTATTTCGGTACCAATGCCTACAACGCTACGTGGAACACTTACGTGCTGCAGGAGAAGGGTGGTATGTTCTCTATCCAGAATGCAGGCAATGCCGGTCGCAACTATTGGGTGATTGATGGCAAGCATCCCTCTACCGCCAATGTGCCCCTGGCAGAGTCGTTCCTGTTCTCTATCGTGAAAAAGTAAGGCACAGGGCAGAGCGTTCCCAGAAGGGGACTTACCCTATCATAATGAAGGAGGTGCGTCGAGAAAGTGACGCACCTCCTTCATCTCTTATGTGTTGTGCTTTGCCTGGCTGGTAGAGGGCGTTACGCTCTACACGCTGGTGTACCGCCGAAAATGGGTAGACCCTCCACGAAAAAAGGGTAGGCCCATTTTCTGAATCGGGTCTACCCTTTTTGAAAATTAGGTAGACCCAATTTTTTTCGAGGGTCTACCCAATTTCGTAACATTATATGTTGTTATAATTCCACCTCTATGCCGGCGGCGTACACTCGCTCGGGGTCGAAGAAGGTGGCACAACTGTTGATGAGGTGGCGCGTGTCGGGCTTCACCTTGCCTTTGTATACGCACTGGCCATTGACGCGGAGGGTCACCTTCTTGCTGAAGTCCACCATGTCGTCCGACAGGTAGAGGGTGAAGCGGCCCGTCGCTGCAGGCTCATAGTGCTTGACCTGCTTGGTCGGTATGCCCCAGTAGGGCTCGCGCTCGACAGCCTCATAGGTCACGCGCTCTATAGTGAGGTCTATGGTGTTGCCCTTGATGGTCATCTCGTAGCGGGTGCGCTCATTGCCTCCCGTGGTGTCGCGCTCGTGTACGGCAATGTTGTAGAATCCACGGCGGTAGAGGCCATCCATGGGGAAGTCCTCCCACACGAAGTGGCGGGGGTGCACGGTGCGGGTGAACTGGCTGAGCCATGGGGTGGTGGGGGAGTAGTCGATGCCATGTCCGCAGTTGGGGATGAGTTCTACATGGTGGCGGTACTCGGTGGGGTAGCG
>JAZOPX010000016.1:0-9952 GCA_045655845.1 Bacteroidaceae bacterium | reverse complement strand
CGCAAGGGGCAGGCCTACTTCAACTCGGTGCTCACCGACGGGCCCATCAGTCGCATCAACTTCTGCATGATACCGCCCCGCGAGATAGGCTCGGAGATGCCCGTATACGGTGCCTACGACGCCGCCTTCGACGAGGAACTGCGCCCCTACATCGAATGCCTCTCCAAGGCGCGTGGCGAGGTGGTGTGCAAGCAGGCGGCCTCGTTGGCCAAGCGGCTCGTCGAGGAGTGCGCCGAGACGGCACGGCTATCGCAAAACCGCGTGTACGAGAACCTCTCCTTCCGCGCCAACGTGATAGCCTACCTCAAGGCGATGGTGCTCTACGTGGCACATGGCGAACGGTGGGACAAGACGATGGAGGAGTTTGTGCGATGGTCTCTCCACTATGACCTCTGGTGCAAGATGAGACTATTTGGCAATGCCATCGAGGAGCAGGAGATGGCCGAAGGAACGAAGAAGCACCGAGGCCCGCAAAACCTCCTCGACCTCTTGCCCGAAATCTTCACCCGCGAGGAGGCCGCTGCCCTGCGCACCCGCGTGGGCGTACGTGGAGGATCGCTCAAACTGATGCTGGGCAACTGGAAGCAACGGGGATACATCGAACTCTATGGCGAGGAGATGCCACGCGACGAAGCCAGCCGACAACGCTACATCAAGACGGAGGGGTATATGCGTCGCCATGGCGACAAGTTGAAAGTTGAAAGATGAAAGATGAAAGTTGCGAGTGAGCGAGTGGGCGGAAATTCATTTACGCACATAGCGAGCGTAGCAACTTCGACGAAGTCAAAGATGAAAGATGAGAGATTAAAATTAGGCTCCGCGTCTCTGTCATCCTGAGCTCAAGCGAACCTTTAGGTCGACGCCCGAAGGGGCTGAAGTCAAGGTTCCCGCGCAGGAACTATGAAACATTGCGTGAGACTCTGCTAAGAAGATTGCGCCAGGTCCTAATGCGAGATCCTTCCGCCGCTACGCTCTGTCAGGATGACAATACACTCTAAACTTTAAACTCTAAAACACTAAACTCTGCACACTAAACTCTAAACAAATATGAAACATTTCAAGATAGAAGAATTTACGTACAGTATTACTGCCCAGCATCTCGGCATTGACAATACACCATCCAAGGAAGTCGTGACGAACCTTGAGTTGCTGGTGAGCCCGGTCCTCGACCCTCTGCGCGAGGCGTGGGGGTCGCCCATCATCGTGACGAGCGGATACCGATGCGAAGAACTCAACAAGCGTGTGGGAGGAGTCAAGACAAGCTATCACCTGCGTGGCATGGCGGCCGACATACGTCCAAAGAATGGGTTCCTGTACGAACTGTACTCGTTCGTCGAGCATATGTTTGTAGACAACAAGATGCCCATCACCGAGTGCTACATCGACCACCGGAAGGGCTACATACACATCGCCTACGACGTGGAGGATAGCAACAAGTGGCCCTTCATAAATTAAGTATTCAGTATTCAGTTTTTTAAAAAGCCATAAGCCGTGAGCGATGAGCCGTGAGCGATGCTCAACAAAAAACAAATAAACAAACCAAACGATGACACAAACGAAAAATAAACCAGCGATGACTGGAAGCCCCCTATCCGGTTGCGACGGAGGGAGATCTATCTCCCCGAAAGAGTCTCGCCTGCGAGACTTGGAGGAGGCCCCCTTTACTCTTCGGAGTTACCCCTTCGGGGAGTTGGCACAGATGTACTACCCCGACCACAATTATGACTCGGCCCTGCGCCACTTCCGCGACGAGATGCATCTCACGCGCGGCATGTGGGAGGCCATGGTAGCCCAAGGCTACAAAGAAAAGAGTAAGGTGCTCACCCGCGCGCAAGTGAGGACCATCGTCCAGTTCTTGGGGGAGCCGTGAATAGGTAGCATCGCCAACAAGTTGGTCGACATCGCAGACATACAGCAGTAACGTCTGGTATCTCCAGCAACATCTAAAGCCAACACGCCGCAAAGCACTCTCGTGTGCTCTGCGGCGTGATACGAGATTCTCACTACACCCGCAAACGAGTCTCATGGACAACAGAGGCAAAGGCCGTGACTGGAGTCGGAGGGTCATGCACCGTTGTCTTGGGAGAAAACAATTAAGATTAAAAACTACGACAATAATACATCAACCAAGAGAATTAATTATCTTTGCACCATAACTCAAAGCTATAAATGTTATGGAACGTGTAACCTTACTCCCCTCCACTGCACTGAGCGACGGATGGATCGATGCCCGATACTTGCCCGAGGGGAAGGACAAATACTATATACGAAACCAACAGGTGAAGGCCCACGAAGGAGGGTGGCGGCATCTGCGCAGTGATGAGATAGAGCGGTTGGTGATGAACAACAACACGGCCTCGTCGTGGGACACGGTATGGGTGACCGACGAGTTTGACCCGAGCGCGGTCAAGGACAACAAGTTCTATGGTACCGTACGCATGGGCCGTATTTCCAATGGAGCGCTGCAGTATCATGACCTGCGACTGCCCGTGGGCATCACGAACTCGAGCATACACTCGTGTGACATTGGCGACGACTGTGCCATACACGACGTACACTACCTCTCTCACTACATCATCGGGGCACACAGCATGCTCTTAAACATACAGGAGATGTCGTGTACAGACCATGCCAAGTTTGGCAATGGCATCATCAAGGACGGCGAGCCCGAAAGCGTAAGGGTACGCATAGAGATCATGAACGAGACGGGAGCACGATCGGTGATGCCCTACGACGGCATGATACCTGCCGATGCCTACCTGTGGGCCAAGCATATAGACGACAAGTCGCTGCAAGAGCGTCTCGCCGACATCACCCAACGCACCGTGGACCACCACCGAGGATACTACGGGGAGATTGGCGAGCGATGCGTCATCAAGAACTCATCCATCATCAAGGATGTGAAGATAGGCACAGACTGCTACATCAAGGGGGCATCGAAACTCAAGAACATCACCATCAACTCTTCCGATGAGGAGCCCTCACAGATAGGCGAGAATGTGATTCTCGTGAATGGTATCGTAGGCTACGGCTGCCGCATATTCTATTCGTGCACGGCGGTGAAGTTTATCCTGGGCAACAACTCGAACCTCAAGTACGGTGCCCGCCTCATCAACTCCATCATGGGCGACAACAGCACCATATCGTGCTGCGAAGTGCTCAACAACCTCATCTACCCCGGACATGAGCAACACCACAACAACTCGTTCCTCATCGCCTCGGTCATCATGGGGCAGAGCAACATGGCTGCCGGTGCCACCATCGGAAGCAACCACAACAGCCGCACCAACGATGGCGAACTGGTGGCCGGGCGAGGATTCTGGCCGGGGCTGTGCTCGTCGGTCAAGCACTCAAGCCGTTTCGCATCGTTCACCCTGCTGGCCAAGGGCGACTACCCGGCCGAGATGGACATCACCCTACCCTTCTCCCTCGTGAGCAACAACGTGGCGGCCGATCATCTGGAGGTGATGCCAGCCTATTGGTGGATGTACAACATGTATGCCCTGGCACGCAACACCTGGAAGTACCGCACACGCGACAAGCGGCGTACCAAGGTGCAGAACATCGAATTCGACACCTTTGCCCCCGACACCATGCAGGAGGTCATCCGTGCTCGTCAACTGCTCGAACTGTGGACGGGAAAGGCGTATGAGAATTCTGAATGCTCAATTCTGAACCGAAAGTCGCTGGCCGCAGGGAAAGGCAATGCTCAATCAGAAGAATGCGGCAACCAAGAATCGACATCTATCCCTAATTCTGAATCCCTCTCCTCTCTCGGCCGTCGTCTGCTCCAGGGTGACCGCAAGGTGGTGGACAACCTTACCGTCCTGGGCGAAGGCATGGAGAACAGCCGTCGCGAGGTACACATCCTCAAGGTCTACGATGCCTACCATGCCTATGGCGACATGCTCATACACTATGCCATGAGCAATGTGATGGACTACTTCGAAAAACATGACTCACAATGGGAGGAGCTTTCCCAGATGGCCCAGATAGGAAAGACTTACGACGAGTGGGTCAACCTTGGCGGACAACTCGTGAGGAGAGGTGACCTTGACACCTTACGCCATGACATATGCAACGGCACACTCGACACATGGGACGACATACACCACCGCTATGACAAACTATGGGAAAGGTATGCCAGCGATAAGTTATACCATGCGCTATATGCCCTGCATACGGCATTGGATACCGAGGCCATGACGACAGACATGTGGCTACAGGCCTTAGCCCACGAAGAACGCATACAACGCCGCATCAGCGAACAGGTGTACCTCTCACGCAAGAAAGACCATGACAACCCCTTCAGAGCACTGAGCAGCAGAAATGCCGAAGAGGTTTTGGCACTCTATGGAGCACCCGAAGAAAACAGCTTCGTCAACCAAGTGCGCAAGGAGATGTTTGACCATATCAGAAGGATAGAACGGCTCAGAGATACATTGTAGGCGCTATTTTTTACAATACAACAAAAAAAAATAGAGACAAGATGTTGGAGATAATAAAAAAACAACTACCTTTGCAAGCGACAACAAGACATTTGTAAGCAATGCGCAATTTTGACTTTACATATTTTAGCTATTCTTACTTTTACTTTGGCAATAAGTAGAGCGGGATAGTCTATGTAATAGCAAAAAGTTAACGAACAAACATTAATTGACATATACGTAGGTCCCGCTCAACAATGGCGGGACTTATTTATTAATACTAATAAGGTATAAAGAATATGAACGAAGCAAGCAAGACATTCACCATACAACCAGCGGAGCGACTGAGTTCGGTAAGCGAATACTACTTCTCGCGTAAGCTCAAGGAGGTAGCCGCCATGAACGCTGCCGGCATGGGAGTGATAAGCCTCGGTATCGGCAGTCCTGACATGCCACCCTCCGAAGAGACCGTGGATACACTCTGCACCGAAGCACACAACCCAAACGGACATGGTTACCAGCCCTACGTAGGCATTCCCGAACTGCGCGAAGCCTTTGCCCGCTTCTACAAGCGTTGGTATGGTGTTGAGCTCGACGCCAAGAGTGAAATACAACCCCTCATCGGCTCTAAGGAAGGTATCCTACACGTGACGCTTGCCTTCGTGAATCCAGGCGAGCAGGTATTGGTACCCAACCCCGGCTATCCCACATACACCTCATTGAGCCAATTGCTCGGTGCCGAGGTGATAAACTATGACCTCAAGGAGGAGAAGGGATGGATGCCCGACTTCGAAGCACTGGAACGCATGGACCTCAGCCGAGTAAAGCTCATGTGGACCAACTACCCTAACATGCCTACCGGAGTCAACGCCACTCCCGAGCTCTATGAGCGACTCGTGGACTTTGCACGTCGCAAGGGCATCGTCATCGTGAACGACAACCCCTATAGTTTCATTCTCAACGATAGCCCCATGAGCATCTTATCCGTGGAGGGAGCCAAGGAGTGCTGCATCGAGTTCAACTCCATGAGCAAGAGCCACAATATGCCCGGATGGCGCATCGGCATGATTGCAGCTAACCCCACCTTCATAAGTTGGATACTCAAAGTGAAGAGCAATATTGATAGCGGGATGTATCGTGCTTTGCAGCTCGCGGCCGTAAAGGCACTTGATGCTGATGCTAACTGGTATGAAGGCAATAACGCCAACTACGCCTCACGCCGCCATATAGCCGAAGAAATCATGGACACACTGGGCTGCACCTATGACAAGAGCCAAGTGGGCATGTTTCTCTGGGGCCGTATCCCAGACCACCTCACCGATGTAGAGGAACTCACCGAGCGCGTACTGCACGAAGCCCGCGTATTCATCGTACCAGGATTCATCTTCGGAAGTAACGGTAGCCGCTACATACGCATCTCACTATGTGCAAAGAACGAAATGTTGGAGGAAGCATTGAACAGAATCAAAGCAATGAACAGATGATTAGTTATATTGCATGAAGACACCTAAAAGCGTTTTCACAATATCAGAATGACATAAAAATAAAACTTAAACATACAATATATTATGGACTTACAACCAATCAAACTCGCAGGCATTGAAAACAGGCGCCCACTCGTAATTGCCGGACCTTGCAGTGCCGAGACTGAAGAACAGGTGATGGAAACCGCCACCCGACTAGCAATGAAGGGTGTAAAAATATTCCGTGCAGGCATCTGGAAGCCACGTACCAAACCCGGAGGCTTCGAAGGTGTGGGCACCGAAGGTCTTGGATGGTTACAACGCGTGAAGCAAGAGACAGGCATGTACACCAGTACCGAGGTAGCTACAGCAAAGCACGTCGAGGAGGCACTGAAAGCCGATGTAGATATCCTCTGGATAGGTGCACGCACCTCGGCAAACCCTTTCGCCATGCAGGAGCTGGCCGACTCACTCAAAGGAATTGATATTCCAGTACTCGTGAAGAACCCCGTGAACCCCGACCTCGAGTTGTGGATTGGCGCTATGGAACGCCTCAACAATGCAGGTATCACCCAATTGGGAGCTATACACCGTGGGTTCAGCACCTACGAAAAGAAGATCTACCGTAATCTCCCCCAATGGCACATACCTCTCGAGTTGCGACGCCGCTACCCCAACCTACCCATCCTCTGCGACCCCAGCCATATCGGTGGCAAGCGTGAACTCATTGCCCCTTTATGCCAGCAAGCTATGGACCTCAACTTTGACGGACTCATTATCGAGAGCCACTGTAACCCCGACAAGGCATGGAGCGATGCTTCACAGCAGGTAACACCCGACTCACTCGAATACATCCTCGACATGCTCGTCATACGCGAAGAGACCCACAGCACCGAAGATCTCGGCCAACTGCGTAAGCAAATTGACGAATGTGACGATACCCTCATCCAAGAATTAGCCAAACGCATGCGAGTAGCACGCGAGATTGGTATGTTCAAGAAGGAAAATGGTGTAACCGTATTCCAGAACACCCGCTACAACGAGATTCTCGAGAAACGTGCCAAGCAAGGCGAACAGTGCCAAATGAGTGGCGAATTCATGAAAAAAATCTTCGAGGCCATCCATGAAGAATCAGTACGCCAACAGATGGAAATCATTAATAAATAAGATACAGACTCTTCTACTATGAAAATTCTCATTTTAGGAGCCGGAAAGATGGGCTCATTCTTTACTGACCTTCTGAGTTTCCAGCACGAGACAGCCGTATATGACATCGACCCCAAACGTCTGCGCTTCGTGTACAATACTTGCCGCTTCACCTCATTGGAGGAGATACGCGAATTTGCCCCCGAACTGGTAATTAATGCCGCCACAGTGAAGTATACCATTGAAGCTTTCAACCAAGTGCTTCCCGTACTTCCCAAGGACTGTATTCTGAGTGATATCGCTTCAGTGAAGACCAATCTACCGGAGTATTACCGTCAAAGTGGCTTTCGCTTCGTGAGCACCCACCCTATGTTTGGTCCTACCTTTGCCAGTCTCAGCAACCTGAGCAATGAGAATGCTATCATCATCAGTGAGAGCGACCATTTGGGCAAGGTATTTTTCAAGGACCTCTATCAAGGACTGGGACTCAACATCTTCGAATACACCTTCGACGAGCACGATGAGACCATGGCCTATTCGCTCTCTATACCCTTCGTGTCAACTTTCGTATTTTCGGCCATCATGAAGAAACAGGAGGCTCCAGGAACCACCTTCAAAAAACATATGGCCATTGCCAAGGGATTGCTTAATGAGGACGACTACCTATTACAAGAGATCCTATTCAACCCCCGCACGCTTGGACAGGTCGAAAACATACGCCGAGAATTGAAGGAGTTGTTACAGATTATCGAGAAACACGATGCCGAGGGCATGAAAGCCTACCTCACAAAGATTCGCACAAAGATCGAGTGAGAGCCGAATATAAACTATAAGATTGGATAAAGAGATGAGGGGGTGTCACGCATGACACCCCCTCACCTCTTTATTCATACCCTTAAGCGCGCTTAGTTCTTCAAGAAAACGAAGAATACGGCTGCGATGAGGCAGCCGAAGGCCACGAAGTGATTCCACTGCAATGACTCACCCCTGAAGAAAACAATGGTGAAAACCGTGAAAATGGCAATAGAGATGACCTCCTGGATGACCTTGAGTTGCATCAGCGTAAAGGCTCCGCCGTTGCCAATGAAGCCCATACGGTTTGCCGGCACCTGACAAGCGTACTCGAAGAGCGCCAAGAACCAACTGATAAGGATGATGATGTAGAGCGGTGTGTTGTCTGACACGACCTTCATCTGCTGAAGTTTCAAATGCCCATACCAAGCGAATGTCATGAAGATGTTCGATACGATGAGCAGCAAGATTGTACCTATTCCGTGCATATTCTTATAAGATTTGTAATGTTTATTCTGTATTGTTACTTACTCTTCGAGTGCCATCATGGCCTCTTCCCAATCGGCTTCGGCCTGGGCGAGGGTTTCCTTGAGTTTGCCATATTGCTCGAAGAGGGCTTGATTGGCAGCACCTGTGGGCGTAGCCATCCACTCCTCCAGTTCTTTGAGTTCTGACTCGATCTGCGCCACGCGCTTCTCGCACTCCTCGACACGTTTCTGCAACTTGCGTTGCTGCTTGGCCTGCTCCTTGCGGGCGGCATAGTCGGCAGCACCTGCAGAAGCGGTTTTGGTCTCACCTGTTGTCACCGTCGGCGCACTTGAAAGACCCTGTGGCTTGGCTCCCAGGCTATCCAAACTATCGACACGCTTGCTCTGCAAGAAGTCGTAGATACCGCCCAAGTGCTCTTTTACCTTACCGCCGCCAAACTCGTACACCTTGGTCACGAGTCCGTCGAGAAACTCACGGTCGTGGCTCACGATGATGACCGTACCATCAAACTCGCGGATAGCCTCCTTGAGCACGTCTTTCGAACGCATGTCGAGATGGTTGGTAGGCTCGTCGAGGATGAGCAGGTTGACCGATTCGAGCAGGAGTTTAATCATAGCCAAGCGGCTGCGCTCACCACCCGAGAGCACCTTTACCTTCTTGTCCGAGGCTTCGCCACCGAACATGAAGGCTCCGAGGATGTCGCGTATCTTGAGACGGATATCACCCACGGCCACACGGTCGATGGTCTCAAACACGGTGAGATTCTCATCGAGCAGTTGGGCCTGGTTCTGTGCAAAGTAACCGATCTCGACATTGTGACCGATGGTGAGTTTGCCGTCGAAGGGTATCTCACCCATGATGCACTTCACAAGTGTGGTCTTACCCTCACCATTCTTACCCACGAAAGCCACCTTCTCGCCACGGTGTATGGTGAGTGTTGCATTCTGGAAAATGGGACGATCATAAGTCTTACCTACCTCCTCGCATATCACGGGATAGTTGCCACTGCGCTGTGCCGGACGGAACTTGAGGCGCAGGGTGCTGCGATCCTCCTCATCGATGACCACGGGCACCATCTTCTCCAGTTGCTTGATGCGGCTCTGTACCTGTATGGCCTTGGTGGGCTTGTAGCGGAAGCGCTCGATGAAGTCAGTGATGTCGGCAATCTCCTTCTGCTGGTTCTCATAGGCACGCAGTTGCTGCTCGCGACGCTCGCGACGCAGTACGACGTACTCGTCATACTTCACACGATAGTCGTGTATGGTGCCGCAGGTAATCTCGATGGTACGGTTGGTGACATTATTGATGAAGGCGCGGTCGTGGCTCACGAGCACTACGGCCTTGCCATTGCGCGCCAAGAAATCCTCGAGCCACTGTATACTCTCGATGTCGAGATGGTTGGTAGGCTCGTCGAGGAGCAACACGTCGGGGTGCTGCAGGAGCAGCTTCGCCAACTCGATACGCATACGCCATCCGCCCGAGAACTCCGATGTAGGGCGGTCAAAGTCTTCGCGCCTGAAGCCGAGGCCACAGAGCGTCTGCTCCATCTCGGCATGATAGTTGGCGCCACCGATAATCTGGAATCGCTCGTTCTCATGAGTGAAGCGGTCGATGAGTTCGTGATACTCCTCGCTC
>JAZOPX010000015.1:0-27315 GCA_045655845.1 Bacteroidaceae bacterium | reverse complement strand
AAACGACATGAACCGCGAAGACCGACAGATAAGAGACCTGCTGCTGAAGGCAGATACCCTGAGCAGCGAGCACGAGAGCCAGTTGCACAGCCGCATCATGCGCCAGTTGCCCACACGTAGCCTGCGCCGTATCTACCTGATCCTCTTCTTTGCCATCCTGTGGGGCGGCGGCATAGGCCTGTTCATCAACTATTGGCAGGAGAGCGCCCACGCCCTGCTCACGATGACGAGGACGCTGCTCGACTATCAACTGCCCTCGATGGAGACGTTCGTCACATTTGCCCTCAGCATCGGTACCATCGTATTCATCATCGTAGAAAGTTGGGAGGCGATGAACGAATACTACGAATACGAGATACGGCAGATGCTGGAGAACAGGTCGTAGGGATTGACCAAAGTATTTCGTAGCAATACCCGATGTCCGTGTCACATGCGAGGGAAGCGAGTGATGTGGTCCTTACTCGTCGTCCCCTCTGAGCGCGAAGTATTTCCAGAGCGGGGCGGCCATGAGTGACTGGCGAATCTCGTCATTCACGAGCAGTGCCTTGACTTTCTCTTCGGTGAGCAGGTGCACGGTGATGTCCTCGGTCTCCTCGAGGTGCTGCTCAGACAGTCGTTCCACGCCTGTGGCGAGGAAGCAGTGGGTGAGGTTGTTCGTCGTGCTGGGATTGGCGCTGATGGTCATCCACGGCTGCCACTCGCCCCCACCGTAGCCCGTCTCCTCATACAGTTCGCGACGGGCGCTCTCTACGGGGTCTTCGCCCTCCTCGCTCACCCCGGCACACAGTTCGTAGCGGGTCTCGCCCAAGCCGTGGCGGTATTGGCGTATCATCACAAACTCACCTTCCCCGGTGATGGCGATGACGTTCACCCAGTCGGGATATTCGAGGACATAGAACTCGGGGTTTTCCACCCCCGTGGGCAACTTCACATGGTCGCGCCGTGCCGTGAGCCAAGGGCGCCGTATGAGGTATTCCGTGGAGAGTATCTCCCATTTGCGTTCGTTAGTATCTTCCATGATCGTATATTGAGATTAAACGTATGGCAAAGGTATCCTATTTTTGTAGATACCGCATCACAATGTATTAAGAATTTGAGCATTCTCTGAAATCTTTGTACATTTGCGGTATACAACAACTCGAACAGATAGGTTGTGGTCATGTAAAAGGATTGCAAGTATATGTTACGAAAGATGGTGGACACAGTGACTAGAGGTTGGAATCGTAGGATGCTGCAAATGGCTATAGGCTTGCTGCTGCTATGTCCGCTGTCTGTCTCGGCACAGTTCCTCTCGTGGAATGACTTTTTGGAAGAACTTACTGCCGAACTTGAGGCCGAGGACGAAGCCTCTCTCGTGGCCGAGAACCTCTACGACGATTACCTCTACCTCCATGCCAACCCCATCAATATCAACCAAGCCGATAGCACGGAATTGCAGCGCTTGGGTTTCCTCGCAGATTGGCAGATTGAGGGCATACACCACTATATATATCGATACGGACCGCTACGCAGTGTGGGTGAACTGATGCTCATACCTGAACTCGACTACCACACACGCCAACTATTGTCGTACTTTGTCATCTTTGGCGAAGTGCCAACTGATGAGGATGCTCGCGACATATGGCGGAGTATGCTTACCCAAGGGCGTAGCGAGCTCTCCTCACGGCTCGATATACCCCTCTACACTCGTGCGGGCTACGCCTCACGTACGCAGAGTCAGCTCGATGCTGCTCCCTCACGCTACTACATGGGCCATGCGCTGTATCAGAACCTGCGCTACAGCTACCGCTATGGCACGCGCCTCTCATGGGGGGTCAGTGCAGAGAGCGATGCCGGCGAGTCTCTCCTTACCGCTACCCATCCCCTACCTGATTACCTCTCGGGATACCTGCAGATAGGCGATGTGGGCTTGGTGAGAAATCTTGTCGTGGGCAACTACCGCCTCCGTTTCGGACAGGGACTGATACTCAACTCTGACTTTGCTTTGGGAAAGAACATGTTGCTGCAGGGGCTATCCCGGCAGACGGCTCATCTCAAGCCCCATCGTGGCACGGGTGAGGGCAACTACTACACTGGAGCTGCGGCCACCATGGCGTGGCGCTCGTGGCAGCTCACCACCTTTGCATCGTACCGACGGGTCGATGCTACGCTCGAGGGCGAGTCTATAGGTACGCTCAAGACCGATGGCTATCACCGTACTCCACTCGAGCAGGCCCGCAGGGGCAATACGCGAGGCAACCTCTTCGGTGCTCATCTGGGCTATACGGTACAGGGACTGCATCTGGGGTTGACGGCTATGTACCAATCGTACAATCGCTGCTTTGCCCGGCCCGCACAGGCCTATAAGCGTTATGCGCCACAGGAGAGCGACTTCTCCAACGTCTCTGCCGACTATGCCTGGCATCATCATCGCCTGAGCATCGTAGGCGAGACTGCCATAGACGGGAAGGGGTCTGTAGCCACACTCAATACCTTGCGCCTGAAGGTGGTCGACGGGCTACACCTCACGCTACTGCAACGCTACTATGCTCACGACTTCTGGGCATTGGAGGGCAAGAGCTTCTCCTCTTCGTCGGACATTCGTAATGAACGGGGCATCTACCTCGGTGCCGAGTGGTATCCTCATCGGCGAGTACAGCTGACGGGCTATGCCGATGGCTACTACTTCCCCTACCTGCGCTACCGGGTATCGGCTCCATCGTATGGTACCGATGGTATGGTCGGTGCCCGATACAGTATCAACGACAATCATCATCTGCTGCTGCGCTACCGCTTCCGCTTGAAGCAGCGCGATATAGGTGAGGGATACAGCCTACCTGAAGGGGGACTGCTCAATGAGTGGACCCATCGACTGCGAATGCAATGGAACGCCGCATTTGCTCCGCAGCTTGACTGTCAAGTCTTGCTGGAGGGGTGTCTCGTGCAAGCCGAGAGGATATCGATAGGTGCTATGGGAAGCGTGCAGGCCACCTACTCCCCTACCCTTGGACCCCATGAGTGGCGCTTCTCAAGTGGGCTTACGGCTTTCTGTGCCGACTATGAGGCACGCATCTATGGCTATGAGCGAGGACTGCTCTATGCCTATAACTATCAGATGTATGCAGGTAATGGGTTGCGCGGATATCTGATGATGCAATATAGTCACAAAAGTGCTCCACGCCTTACGGGAACAGCTAAATGGGGTACTACCTACTACCTCGACCGCACCACCATAGGCAGTGGCGCGGCCATGATAGATGCTTGCCACAAGTCTGACATACAGTTACAGGTGCGTTATGCGTTCTGAATGGAGCTACCCGTGAGTTGCTCCTTTACGGCTTTTGCCTTGGCCTTGCCTACGATGGCTGCGAGCTCTTCGGGGGAGGCCTCCCTGATGCGTCTCACTGTCTTGAAATGGGTCAGCAGCGCCTCTTTTGTCTTGGGACCTACGCCCTTGATGGTGTCGAGTGCCGAGGCTGTCTGCCGCTTGCTGCGCTTGTCGCGGTGGAAGGTGATGGCAAAGCGGTGTACCTCGTCCTGTATGCGTTCGAGCAGGTGGAAGAGGGCGCTCTGCTGCTTCAGTCCGATGCTCATCGTGGGGAAGCCGAAGAGCAACTCGGCCGTACGGTGACGGTCGTTCTTGGCCAAGCCGGCAATGGGGATCTGTAGACCGAGCGTGTCTTCTACGACCTCGCGTATCACCTCCATCTGTCCCTTGCCCCCGTCGGCAATGATGAGGTCGGGCAGAGGGCTCGCCTCGGCTATCATGCGCGAGTAGCGGCGATAGACGACCTCTCGCATGGAGGCATAGTCGTCGGGGCCTACGACGGTCTTGATATTGTATTTGCGGTACTCCTTCTTGCTGGGCTTGCCCATGCGGAAGACGATGCAGGCGGACACGGCATCGGTGCCCGAGATGTTGGAGTTGTCGAAGCACTCGATGTGTGCGGGCAGGCGGTCGAGCTTGAGATGGTCCTGTATCTCTTTGAGCAGGCGTGTACTCTTCTGCTCGGGATTGAGCTTGTCGGCCTGCTTGAGACGGTCGAGCTTGTATTGTTTCACATTGAGTTGCGAGAGCTCGAGTAGTTTCTTCCGGTCGCTGCGCTGAGGTACGGTGAAGGTCACCCCCTCGAGGTCTATATCCACATCGAAGGGTACTACAATCTCTTTAGATTGGCTCTTGTAACGCTCGCGCATCTCCACGATACCTAAGGCCAGCAACTCCTCTTGTGACTCGTTCATCTTCTTTTTATACTCAAACGTGAAGGCCTGGTTGATGGCGCCGTTGGTGATATGTAGGTAGTTGATGAAGGCGCTGTCGCCATCCTCCTCGATAGAGAACACGTCCACA
Organism: Bacteroidaceae bacterium; assembly: GCA_045655845.1. GTDB lineage: Bacteria > Bacteroidota > Bacteroidia > Bacteroidales > Bacteroidaceae > UBA1189. Next base: position 22,985 of record JAZOPX010000015.1, on the reverse strand, counting down.
TTGTCGATGATGTGGCTCACCACCTCGCTCTTCTCACGGAAGCGCTCCAGCGCATCGTACTTGCGCTTCAGCTCCATGGCCTCCTCGAAGCGCATCTCCTCGCTCAGCCGTTTCATCTCATCCATCAATCCCCGGCTCAACTCCTTGGTGTTACCCCGTAAGATTTGGCGTATTTCACTGATCTGCTCCATATACTCCTCACGGCTCTGCAGGGCGATGCAGGGGGCTTTGCAACGCTTGATATGGTAGTCGAGGCAGGGCTTGAACTTGCCGCTGCGTATGTTCTCGGGTGTGAGGGCGAGGTTGCACGTGCGCACGGTGTAGAGTCGCTTGATGAGACTGAGTATCTCATTCAGTGTGGGGATATGGCTGTAGGGACCGAAGTATTGCGAGCCGTTGCGGATGATCTTGCGCGTCTTGAACACCTTGGGGAAATACTCTCCCGTGATACAGATCGAGGGGTAGGTCTTGTCGTCCTTGAGCAAGACGTTGTAGCGCGGCTTGTACTTCTTAATGAGGTTGTTCTCGAGCAATAGCGCATCCTCCTCGGTCTTCACCACCACGTAGCGGATGTCGGCAATCTGGCTCACGAGCACGCGAGTCTTGCCCGTCTGCTCCTTCTGGAAATATTGGCTCACGCGCCGCTTCAGGTGCTTGGCCTTGCCCACATAGATTACCTTGCCCTCCTTGTTGAGGTACTGGTAGCACCCCGGCGTGTCGGGCAGGTTCTCCACAATGGATTGTAGGTAAGGATTCTTCTTCAGTGGGCTTTCAAACATGACTGTAGGATATCAGATCGTTGATGTCGCAAAGATACTACATTCTACCTATTTTTAAACTATACTTGTCGTAATAAAGATGAAAAGTAAGGAGCAGCCTCCAAACAAGCGGAGCACTTGCACGCAACTAACTTGCATTTCCTTTTGATTTTTACTAATTTTGCACCCAAGAACAAGAAAATACGTATTCTTATGATAGAACAGACACTGGTAAAGAGTATCGTAGAGGCGATACAAACATTGTACGGCACTGCCGTAGAGCCTGCGCAGGTGCAGTTGCAGAAGACAAAGAAAGAGTTTGAGGGGCACCTCACACTCGTCACATTCCCTTTCCTCCGAGCTTCGCGCAAGGGCCCCGAGCAGACGGCTCAGGAGATAGGTGAGCACTTGGCTGCAAACGAGCCTATGGTAGCTGCATTCAATGTCATCAAGGGTTTTCTCAACATCACCATTGCCGCATCGGCATGGGTGGAGTTGCTGAACACCATCGACAGCGATGCCAAGTATGGCCTCCAGACTCCCACGGAGAACTCTCCGTTGGTGATGATCGAGTACTCATCACCCAATACCAATAAGCCCCTCCACCTCGGCCACGTGCGCAACAATCTCCTCGGCTATGCCTTGGCCAATGTGATGGAGGCCAATGGCAACCGCGTGGTGAAGACCAACATCGTGAACGACCGCGGTATCCACATCTGTAAGTCGATGCTCGCTTGGCAGAAGTATGGCGAGGGTGAGACTCCCGAGTGGTCGGGCAAGAAGGGCGACCACCTCATCGGTGACTACTACGTAGCGTTCGACAAGCACTACAAGGCCGAGGTAGCCGAAATCATGGAACGCGAGGGCTGCACCAAGGAGGAGGCAGAAGCCAAGTCACCCCTGATGGCCGAAGCCCGCGAGATGCTCGTAAAGTGGGAGGCTGGCGACCCCGAGGTGCGCGGCCTTTGGCAGATGATGAATGAGTGGGTATATGCCGGTTTCGACGAGACCTACAAGATGATGGGTGTAGACTTCGACAAGATATACTACGAGTCACAAACCTACCTCGAAGGCAAGGAGAAGGTGCTCGAAGGCCTTGACAAGGGCTTCTTCTTCCGCAAGGAGGATGGCTCCGTATGGGCCGACCTCACCGGTGAGGGCCTCGACCACAAGCTCCTGCTCCGTAGCGACGGCACATCGGTATACATGACTCAGGACATCGGTACCGCCAAGCTCCGCTTCCAGGACTACCCCATCAACAAGATGATATACGTGGTGGGCAACGAGCAGAACTACCACTTCCAGGTGCTCTCTATCCTCCTCGACAAGCTCGGCTTCGACTGGGGTAAGGACCTCGTGCACTTCTCCTACGGTATGGTAGAGCTTCCCGAAGGTAAGATGAAGAGCCGTGAAGGTACCGTAGTGGATGCCGACGATCTCATGGCCGAGATGATTGCTACCGCTCGCGAGACCTCAAAGGAACTGGGTAAGCTCGACGGACTCACCCCCGAGGAGGCCGAGAATATCGCCCGCATCGTGGGCCTCGGTGCGCTCAAGTACTTCATCCTCAAGGTGGATGCCCGCAAGAATATGACCTTCAACCCCAAGGAGTCTATCGACTTCAACGGCAATACGGGTCCCTTTATCCAGTACACCTACGCTCGTATTCAGTCAATCCTCCGCAAGGCGGCTGATATACCTTTGTCTGTTGACAGTTGTCAGTTGACAATTAACGAAAAAGAGATGGAGTTGATTCAAAAGCTCGCCGAATTCCCCGCCGTAGTAAAGGATGCCGGTGTCACCTACACCCCTTCAGTGATTGCCAACTACGTGTACGACCTCGTGAAGGAGTTCAATCAGTTCTACCACGACTACAGCATCCTGCGCGAAGAGGACGAAGCCGTGAAGCGCTTCCGCCTCGTGCTCTCTGTCAACGTGGCCAAGATCATCCGCCTCGGCATGGGCTTGCTCGGTATCGAGGTGCCGGAGAGAATGTAATTGAGTTAGCAGTTAGGAGTTATAGCTACCCGGCAGGGCACGAATCGCGGAGCCTAACTCCTAATTCCTAATTGTTTTGCCGTGGCAAAAAAGAAAAAGTTCTACGTCGTTTGGAGTGGTCTCAACCCGGGTATATACCCCAGTTGGGACGCTTGCCAAGCGCAGATAAAGGGTGTCAAGGGCGCGGTGTACAAGTCGTTCGACTCGAAGGAAGAGGCCGAGCGTGCGTATGCCTCACCGGCTCATGCCTATATGAAGAATAAGGCCGACACGCCTACCTTCACCCTCGAAACCCTGCCTCCCGTGGTGGAGCGCTATGCCCTTGCCGTAGATGCCGCGTGTAGCGGTAATCCTGGCCCCATGGAGTACCGCGGCGTATACCTCGGTGATGGCAAGGAGATCTTCCATTTCGGCCCCGTGCACGGCACCAATAACATTGGCGAGTTTCTTGCCATCGTACACGCCTTGGCCATGCTTGACAAGCAGGGGCTCAAGATGACTATCTACAGCGATAGCCGTACGGCAATCAGCTGGGTACGCAAGAAATGTTGCAAGACCCAGCTCGAGCGTACTGAAGAGACCGAGCAGCTCTTCCAACTCATCGAACGCGCCGAAGCGTGGCTCAAGGCACACCGCGTCACTATCCCCATCATAAAATGGGAGACAGAGCAGTGGGGCGAGATTCCTGCTGATTTTGGGCGCAAATAAGCTATCTATCGGATAATCCCGTGTATTTCCTCTAAAAAAGCCGTTTTTTTTATCAAACGGGCGTAAAAGTGAGAATTTTTATGTAAGTTTGTATATCTGAATAAAAATAAAACATCATGAGAAAACTATCTACATTCATTTCCTTGTTTTTGGCAATGACTTTTCCAACCGTTGCCAATGTAATCGTGACAGAGCAGATGTCTGCCACGAAAGGGGCTCAAGTGAAAGGTTCGGTACAGGCTAACACTTACTACATCATCTCTGGTATAGACCAGGGCAATGTGGAGTATTATCTCTATGACAACGGTGGTCAGGTGAAGGGCAGCGCCTCCTTCACTGCTGATGGTTCGCATATATGGACCTTGAAGGCCAGTGGGAATGCTTGGGTGGTGGTCAATGCGTTCACTGGTATGAGCATGAACCTCGGCGGTGGCAACGGAAGTGCCATCAAAACCTCATCGGAGGAGCAGACGAATGCCATACATTTCGGCTCGGACGGCTACTTGACAATACTTAATGCCAATGGGCAAGCCATAGATATGACTGCTAATGGTGCTAACCCCACTACTTGGGCGGGAACAACCACGCCCAACGGCTCGCGCCGCCTGAAGATATACGCCGCAGAGGACATCGTGACCGCCGAGGTGAAGTCGCTCTCCTTGATACCAGCTCCTAAGTCCGCAACTGTAGGTGAGGGAGAATTTGTCTTGAAGAAGGGCTTTACCATTGCCGTGAGTGAGTTTGCCGATAGTGATGAGCAGACTCAAGTCGTGGCTGATGTGACACGTCTCATCGCCACCTTGAACGAGGCTACTGGACTCGGTTGCAAGGCAACTGACGGACAGGCTGATATCACCATCGCCGAGAATACCGCATTGGCAGCTGAGGGCTACACTCTCGAGATTACCGCTGAAGGCGTACGCATCGAGGCCTCCACTGCTGACGGTGTATACTATGCCATGCAGAGCTTTATGCGCTTGCTCCCTGCCAACGTAATCTTGGGCAAGAAGGGCGAAGAGGGCACAATCTATGCGCTCCCCGTAGCGCGCATCGAGGACGAGCCACGCTTCTCATACCGTGGCTTCATGCTCGACGTGAGCCGCCACTTCTTCACCATCGAGGAGGTGAAGAAGATGATTGACCTCATGGCTATCTATAAGATGAATGTCTTCCACTGGCACCTCACCGACGACCAGGGCTGGCGTGCTGAGATTAAGCAATATCCCAAGCTCACTACTATCGGTGCCGAGCGTCGTAGCAGCTACGATACACCTATCACACGCATCGAGGAGAACGGACAGGTGTACTGGACAGGCGAGGGCGCACAGACAAACCGCAAGTATGGCCCCTTCTATTACACACAAGAGGAGATGCGCGAGGTAGTGCGCTATGCTGCCGAGCGCCATATCGATGTGCTCCCCGAGGTCGACATGCCTGGACACTTCGTGGCAGCCTTGCATGCCTATCCCGAATATTGCTGTCATCCCGATTGGGCACCCGAGGTGTGGATCAATGGCGGTGTCAGCCAGGATGTACTCAATGTAGCCAATCCCGAGGCGGTACAGTTTGCCAAGAATATCATCACCGAATTGTGTGACATCTTCCCCTACCCCTACTTCCACATGGGTGGCGACGAGTGTCCTACCACGCAGTGGGAGAACAATGCGCTCTGCCAAGAGAAACTGAGAGATTTAGGCAAAAGCAGCTATCGTGCCCTGCAGACGGAGTTTATCCGTGAGATAAACGAGCACTTGGCAACTTTGGGCAAGAAACTCTTCTGCTGGAACGAGAGCATCACCGATGGCGGTGCCGACCTCGAACTGATGAAGAAGTCGGGAGCTACCATCATGTGCTGGAACCCCTGTCAGGGTGGTGCTGCTAAGGCTGCCTCATTGGGCTTGAACGCTATCATTACCGAGTGGGGTAGCGGATGCTACTACATCAACCGCCGCCAGAGCAACGACTATGGTGAGCCTACTGCTGCCGGTGGTGGTGGCGACAACGTAGCTGCTACATATAACTATGTGCCCGTCCCCGCCAATGTCAGTGCCGAGAATGCCAAGTACTACATCGGCGTGCAGGCTACCTTCTGGACAGAGCATGTGAGCAGCAATGAGTATCTGGAGTACCTCGCCCTGCCACGCTTCATGTGTGTGGCCGAGGCTGGATGGACACCCCAGGAAAAGAAGGATTGGAGGAGCTTCGTGCGCCGCATGACCATCGACACCGAGATGCTCGACCTTGGCCAGTACATCTATGCACGCCACTGGATGGACGACTACGTACCCCGTCAAGCGCCCTCATCGGATATAGCTAACAGCATCGTCACCTTTACCAACAAAAGTGCCGACCGCGGACGCTGCTTGGCCGACAACAATGGCACATTGAATGGGCAGGGTAGCGAGTGTACGGAATGGACTTTGGAGAGTGCTTCTACGGCAAACAAGTTCTACATCCGAAGCAATGTCAGTGGTAAGTACCTCTATGCGGCCAATGGAAACAACAATACGACGGTGGAGCTCAGTAGTTCAAAAAGCGAGTGGGAGTTTGACACCACGACCCTTCCCGGCTTTGTGGCCATCTGCTACAACAATACCTCGAGCAATGCCATCAACAACAATGTCGACAATACCACCAAGGCTCGACTCTTTGCCCATGGAAGTGGAAACGGTTCCTCATTTTGGGCAATGGAGTCTATCGTCGATGACGAACTGAAAGAGAGTGAGAGCGGCACGTTGACTTACAACTTCTACTTCCGCGGCATCAGCGTTGGTAAGAAGGAGTTTAGCCTGACTAAAGGCAGCGCCTATCCTTCCTATGAGGAGTTCATCCCCAAGGGATATTATGTGACCAGCCCCAATCCCCTCCCCTCGGGCACTATGCATCTCAAAAGCGAGTGGGTAGAGATTCCCGTGGAGCGCGTGGCCATTGATACAGAGGTTGATGCAACAGAAGCAGATATCCCTGCCTCACAACCTTTATATTATGATCTTCAAGGCCGCCGTCATACTCACCCCACCAAGGGATTATATATCACCAACGGGAAGAAAGTCGTAATAAAATAAGGCTTAGTATTTATTATGTTAGTAATGATAATCGGCATTGTGCTCGGTCATCATTACTTTCTAAAAACAGTTTTTTGTTTTCGTTTTGTTTATACGTATCTTTGCATTAAATAATAGATATGAACTTTACAGGATTACTCGTAGGGTTATCCACGTTTCTTATAATAGGGTTGTTTCACCCGTTGGTGATAAAGGCTGAATATTATATTGGGGTAAAGAGTTGGATTATCTTTGCGTTGGCAGGTGTGGCATTCTCCGTGGCTTCTCTGCTGGTCGAGGGGTTTGTACTGTCCACCATTTTGGGAGTAGTTGCTTTTTCTTCTTTTTGGAGTATATTGGAGGTGTTTGAGCAGCGTGAGCGCGTTCGTAAAGGGTGGTTTCCCGAAGGGCCGGGACATAAAAGTAAATAGGTGATTGTAATAATATGGCAGTTTACGTAAGCGTCTCGTGTCATGCTGAGCAAGACGAAGTATCTCGTGTTATGAGAGCGTCAGTTGCGACGACGAGAACTTGACTTCTCCAAAGGAACTAAATCGTGCAAATATTTTTTCTAAGTCTCTGTGCGAGATCCTTCGGCGCTACGTTTTGTCAGGATGACAACATCACAAACAACTAATTATATAAATACTAACGATAATATGAAGATTCGCATACTAATCATTACGATTCTTTTATCTGCCAGTGGGGTAGTGGGGGCATCTGCCCAAGAGGACAAGTTTATCAAGGGCTTCTCGGGCGGTATGATGGTGCATAGTGGCTACCAATATGGTTGCGACAATCCTTTTGGTCTGGATATCAGCAGCCCTACGTTTGGTATCGGAGGATGTGCCAAACTGAACTTCACCGACCACTTCCGTGCAGGTTTCGAGGGTTATTTCTCTACCGCCCCCATCAAGAAGGGCGCCGAAAGTGGTAGCCACAACAAACTCTTCTGGACCGGCCTGCTGGCCGACTGGTTCTGGCAGTGCGGTAAGTTTACCCCATACATCGGTACCACGCTCGGTGGAGGTATGGAGACATCGTTCTTCATGTTCGATGGCGACAAGCATGACTGGAAGCCCGAGGGCATAACCGTGCTCCATAAGCAACCCTTCCTTGCCGTCGACCCTTACGTGGGAGTCGAGTATGCTGTAGGCAAGGCCCTACGCCTCACCCTCAAGGCCGACTGGATGCTTGCCATCAACTCCGACGGACTGAACAAGCCCATGGGTCCTCGCGTATACTTCGGCTTTATCTTTGCACATTAAGATATACTCCTCTGCTTCTCTGCTTGTGGCATGAGGAGTCGGCGGACTACTCCTCCACCTCGTAGGGAAGGAAGTGGAACTCTTCCCGTGCCTTCTCCTGTGTGAAGCAGTAGAAGGTGAGTTCTGCTATGGTGCACACCTCTCCATTGCATTGGATTGTGGCCTCCATGAGGGCAAAGTTTCGCTTCATCTCGCTGATGCGGGCGCGTATCTCCAGCTTCGTGCCCTTCGTAGTCGGTATGGGGCGTTTGTACTTGATATTGAGGTTCGTGGTCATTCCCGAGGTCTGCATCTTGCGGGCGATAACCCACCCTGCCGTCTCATCGATGAGTGTGGCCTGTATGCCGCCGTGCAGCGTGTCGGTCCATCCCTGGAAGTGCTCCTTGGGCTCCCAATAGCACACCACTTCGTCGTCATCCTCGTAAAACTCCATGTGAAGTCCATGCTCATTGCCAGGTGCACAAGCAAAGCAGTGATAGCCATCTTCGCGGCTTATTGCAAGGTATGGATTAATAATCTTTTTCATAGTGGTTTGTTCAATTCTGTTAATTTAATAGGATGCGGTTTTTATTGAACCATATCTTCTTTTTGTTGTATCACCATCACCGTATTGTCTTCGAGACGGATTTTTAGCCACTCGCAGAGATGGATATGCTGCTCCTCTGTAAAGTCTGATGTAGTGTGCACGATTACCGATAGGCAGGGCTGAGGGTGGAGTGAGTCTGCTCTGACCTTGGCTCCACGGCCTATGGTTACGCTCCTGACTATAGGGTAGATACCCGATATCTCGCGTGTGAGCTGGGTGTAGGGTAGGGTAGTGTGCTTGGCTGCATCAAGCTCTTGTTGCAAGCGGGCTATTTCCAGATCTCTCTTCTCGACCTCTACGTCCATCTTGTCATAGATGCTCTTGATGGTGGCGATATCATTATTATCTGTAGTAGAGTGCACGTTGATGCTCACCTGTGTCTCTTTGATACCATGGCTTGCGGCTTTGGTCAGGAGTTCGGTCTTGGCAAAGTCGTCCAAAGTCTCACCAGAGAAGAAGAGTTTTATCACTGAGCCGTCGCTATGGTCTATCTCGTAATTGTAGAGGATGCTGTGGCCTATTATCTTGCAGTCCTCGACAAAGAGCTTTGCATTTCCCTCAAAATTGTTACGCTTGATAAATGTCACGGCAGACCATATGCTGGGGACGATGAAGAGAACGATAAGGATGGAACTGATGCGACGTGTTTTTTGCTGCACCGCTTCGTCGACAAAATCGACTTCGCTGAACCGCAGATATTTTACGCTGATATAGGTCGCCAACATAATGAATATGCAGTTGATGAAGAATAGATAGGCTGCCCCGATGAAGTAGCTGAATTCTCCGTTTGCCAATCCGTAACCAGCCGTACAGAGCGGAGGCATAAGGGCTGTGGCTATGGCTACGCCTGCAAATACGGTCCCCTTGTCCTTTCGGCATTGCTCCAATATGCCGGCGAAACCGCCGAACAGGGCTATCAAGACATCATAAATCGTCGGATTGGTGCGGGAAAGAAGTTCGCTGGGGTCGTTCAAACTGAGCGGAGTCAACAAGAAGTAGAGAAACGATGCCACGAGGCTTATCGAAATCATGATAAGAAGATTCTTTACCGACGATTTGACGAGTCCTGTGTCATTGATCCCCAAGCCGAGACCGACACCGAAGATGGGTCCCATCAGGGGCGAGATGAGCATTGCGCCAATAATCACCGGTATGGAGTTGACGTTGAGGCCTATTGAGGCGATAACCATGGCAATAACCAAAATCCAAGCATTAGGGCCACGGAAGTAAATGTTGCTGCGGATGGATTTCTCAGCAGAGGCTGTGTCGATATACTCGTTTAGGTTGAGTGTAGACTTTATGAGTGTAATAATATCTTTAATAGGTGTCATGGCCTTATTTTTGATTAGAAGTTTTCGTGTCTATGGATTGATTGTTGGCAAATTTATATATTTCCTCATATTTGAGCAAATCCCGTACAAAAAAAGATATTTATTTGTTCCGAATGAGAATAATGGAGTATATTTGCCTTTTAAAAAAATATTTGAGAGAGAACGATGCCTATCATACACATTACATCACTTACGCATCAGGGCGTAGAGATTTTCAGTGCGCTCACCGAAGCCCAGTTGCGTCGCGACATCGAGTCGGACAAAGGAGTATTCATTGCCGAGAGTCCCAAGGTGATCCGTGTGGCACTTGATGCGGGATGTAAACCCTTGGCTCTGTTGTGCGAGGAACGCCACATCACAGGCGATGCAGCTGATATCGTGGATCGTTGCCTTGGGATACCCATATATACTGGTAGTCGCGAGTTACTGGCCTCGCTCACGGGCTACACCTTGACGCGTGGCGTATTGTGTGCTATGTGTCGCCCAGCATTACCCTGTGTATCAGAAGTGTTGAGGAGTGCTCGGCGCGTGGTAGTGATTGATGGAGTCACCGATACAACGAACATCGGAGCCATATTCCGTTCAGCAGCTGCGTTGGGCATCGATGCCGTGTTGCTCACACGCACAGCCTGTGATCCGCTCAACCGCCGGGCCGTACGGGTGTCTATGGGTTCCGTATTTCTCGTGCCATGGACCTGGGTTGATGACATTGAAGGACAGCTTCATGCAGAGGGATTCACTACTGCTGCCATGGCTCTAACGGATGACTCCATACCTTTGGATCATCCTGTGCTGAAGTCCGTAGACCGTTTGGCAATCATTATGGGGACCGAGGGCGATGGCCTTGCACACGAAGTCATAACAGCAGCCGATCACGTGGTGCGCATCCCTATGGCCCATGGTGTAGACTCACTCAATGTTGCCGCTGCTGCTGCCGTGGCTTGTTGGGAGCTAAGGGGGAGACTTTAGCAATATGTGCTCTCGGTACTTTCTGGATATTGCTATTGTGTGTTTTGATACCATTGTTTATCTTTGCTTTAGTTTGTAACTCAGAAGAATAAGTTGGACGATGACTACGGACGAACGATATATGGCGAGATGCCTACAGCTGGCTGCGAATGGTAGGTTTGGAGCAGCCCCTAACCCTATGGTGGGAGCAGTAATAGTACACGATAACAAGATTATCGGCGAGGGGTATCACCGCCAATGTGGTGGCCCTCATGCTGAGGTGAACGCAGTACGCTCGGTAAAAAACGAGCGTTTGTTGCGTGAGTCGACGATGTATGTAAGTCTTGAGCCATGCGCTCACTATGGCAAGACACCACCCTGCGCCGATATGATTGTCGAGAAGGGTATACCCCGTGTGGTTATCGGGTGTCGCGACAGCTTCGATCAAGTGGATGGCAAGGGCATACTGAAACTACGCGAGGCAGGCGTAGAGGTTATCGTAGGCGTGTTGGAACGCGAATGCTTGGAGTTGAACCGGGCTTTCTTTACCTATCATGGAAAGAAACGTCCCTACATCACGCTGAAGTGGGCACAAAGTGCTGATGGATATATTGATAGGGAGCGAAGTGCCGATGAGAATAGTAGTCAAGGTGCAGTGCGTTTCTCGACCGATGAGACGGCTGTACGTGTACATCGCTTGCGTGCCTTGAATGATGCTATACTCGTAGGACGTCGTACGGCTGAACTGGATAACCCTTCGCTCACTACACGAATGTGGCCAGGACATCATCCTTTGCGCTTGGTGATTGACAGAAAAGGGGTGCTTGATATCAAGCTCAAACTCTTTGATGGAACAGTAAAAACTTCCGTATTCACCGATGTTTTTCGGGATTTTAAAGCCTCAAAAGGTATAGAACAAGTATGGCTTGACTTTTCGCAAGACACTTTGCCACAGATGATGAAATATCTCCATGAACACAAGGTGCAGCGCTTGCTCGTAGAGGGGGGGGCTGTGCTTTTGCAGAGCTTTATTGATGGTGGCTTATGGGATGAGGCTTTTGTGGAAGAAGCTCCTTTTACTCTTGGCGGTGGAGTAGAGGCTCCACGTATCACTTTAGATCACAAAAAAGAGGAAACAGAGAGCTTCGGGCACCGAATTCGACACTTTTTGCACGAAAAACACATCTTTTAATATAAAAGAACTTAAAAAGTAGGGGATAAGCGGAAAATTGTTGCTATTTTTGTCGTTTGAATGTGTAAAAGTGATTTGAAATGATGAAAAGAATAGCAATAAGTCTTGTATGTCCGCTCATCGGAGCATTGCTCATGACCTCATGCTTAGATGGTGATGATACGGTGTTGTCTTCAGATGTGGCATTACTTTCGTTTGAAATCAAGGACTTGAAGACGAAGCGAACCATCCTGAAAGACGACGGAACGGATTCGACCTATACCACCATAGTGAGTGGTGCTACGGTTGAGTTTGTCATCGACCAAACAGCTCGTCTTGTCTATAATACAGATTCGTTGGACTATGGTACCGATGTGACAGGTGTTCTGGTAGATGTGATGGCTAGTGGCGGTGTCTACTACTTGAAGCCCGATGGTGAGGCTGGCGGAGTGAGTGACTCTATCGACTTCACTCACCCGGTAACATTTCGCGTGACATCGTATGACAAGCAATTCGAACGCGACTATGTAGTGAGCATTAATGTTCATCAGGTAGACCCCAAGAAGACAATTTGGAAGCAGGTTGATGGAGCCAATTTCCCCATTCTGAACAATCAGAAAGCTTTTGTGAAAGACGATAGTCTCTATGTGATAGGTACGGGCGTTGATGGAGTCTTTTTAACCGCTTCGGCCGCACTTGACGATTGTAGAGATTGGACTACCGCTACATGCATCGGTGTCGAGGGGGAAGGAATATCAGTACTGCTTATGGACGAGGTTTTTTACCTAAAGACCGATGCAGGCCTTTATAGATCGAAGGATGCTATATCATGGGTTACCGTAGATGAGGCTGCCGAGATTGAGGACTTGCCAGGAGAGGGCATGGACAATGGCGTGGCATGGTTTCGTCATCCTTTGAAAACGAATGAGCACATCATACGAGACATCTTTGTATCTACGTCTGAGGCTACTGATACTTGCGCTCAAGTGTGGACCAAGTTGAGTTCCGATAAACAGTGGGTAGAAGTAGTCCCTAAAGGAAGTAATATCTATGGTTGTCCTAATCTAGAGAACCTTACCGTGATACACTACGCCGACAAGATGTATGCTTTTGGTGGTAAGAGTATGGGTGATCGTAAGGAACCGCTCGAGGCACTCAGCGCTTGTTACGAATCTCGCGACAATGGAAGAACTTGGAAGGTGAATCAAGAAGCGTTCTGCTTGCCTAAGGAGTTTGTTGGACGTGAAGAGGCATTCTCTGCTACCACAGATGGTGAATACGTGTGGGTGATGTGGAGCAAATCTGATGCTGAAAAAGAATATGGCGAGGTTTGGTGCGGACGATGGAATGGAATAAAATAAAACAAAACAAGTAGAAGATAATCCAAATGCAATACAATACACGACAGATGATAGGTAGGTTAGTAGCAGTATTCCTGCTGCTTTCGTCTGCGTGTATGGCTTCGTCTCAGGATTTGGAGTACAAGATGGAGTTGGGCGGTATGGTCGGCGGATGTTTCTATATGGGAGATGCCAATAATACCAGGGTGTTGGGAGATGGTTCTATGGCTGGTGGACTGTTAGCGCGCTATAACATCAATCAACGCATGGCGGTGAAGGGGACCTTTGCCGTGGGACGTTTATCGGGGTCTACAAAGGATCAAGACAATAAGTTTCCCAATAATTTCCACAGCACATTCAGTCGCAATGTGTATGAGTTAGGAACGCAGTATGAGTGTCATTTCTTCGGATATGGCACAGGGATGGGATACAAAGGTAGCTATCGTATGGTTCCTTACTTGTCGGGTGGGGTGGGGTTGACCTATGCTCCCAAACCTGCCAACCATGTGTTTGCGCTGAACATTCCCTTGGGTGTCGGAGTGAAGTATAAGTTTGCCGAACGAATCAATATGGGAGTCGAGTGGACTATGCGTTTCACTACGTCTGATAGATTGGATGTGACGAGCGCGGAAGGATTAGTGCTTGACGATCCTCTCGGAATAGATAGCAAGGGATTTAAGAATAAGGACTGCTACTCGTTGCTGATGCTGTCAGTCAGCTACGACTTGTTTCCCAAATATAGAAAATGTAATAATTAAAAAAAAGACTCATAAACTCACAAACTTACATGACATACAAGGAACAGTTAGACATGAACCGTATACCCCAACACATTGCCATCATCATGGATGGTAATGGACGTTGGGCAAAGGCAAGAGGAAAGAGACGTGGTGAGGGTCACATCGTGGGTGCACAGGCATTACACGATACGATGATGAATGCCGCCAAGTTAGGTGTTAAGTATGTTACCGTATATGCTTTCTCTACCGAAAACTGGAATCGCCCAGATGAAGAGGTGAATGGTCTGATGGCGTTATTGTTCGAGAAACTTGATTTAAGTATCTTTATGGACAACGATATTCGGTTCTGTGTCATTGGCGACACCAATCGTTTACCTGCTAAGGTACGTGAACGTATGGACTATTGCATCAGCCAGTCGGCAAACAATCAGCGTGGCACACTGACTGTAGCGCTTAGTTATTCGTCGAAGTGGGAGCTTACACAGTCGGCCAAGCGCATTGCAGCGATGGTGCAAGAGGGTAAACTGAATATTGGCGATATCACCGATAAGACTATCGATGAAACTCTCTGTACATCGTTCATGCCCGACCCCGACCTTTTAATACGTACTGGCGGAGAGACACGTCTGAGCAACTATCTGTTGTGGCAGTGTGCTTATGCCGAGTTGTACTTCTGCGATACTTATTGGCCAGAGTTTGATGAGGAGGAATTGTGCAAGGCCATCTACACCTATCAGCAGAGAGAGAGGCGATTCGGCAAGACGAGCGAACAAGTTGCCGAACAAAACGATAATAAATAAAAGTATGAAAGAGTACATACACCTTATTAAATATATAGTACTGACACTTCTTTTCGCTTTACCTTGCGGGAAGGGTGTTGCACAGGGCGTCTTGGCAGACACCATAAGCAGGCCAGCCGTGCTTTACTCAGCTCCCAAGCGGTACGAGATAGCCGACATTGCGGTTAGCGGTGTCGAAGACTATGAGGACCATGTACTGATTGGCTTGTCGGGCTTATCGGTAGGACAGGTGATTACCATCCCTGGAGAAGAGATTACCAATGCCGTGAAACGCTATTGGAAACATGGACTGTTCTCCAATGTAAGTATCTCCATAGAAAAGGTGGTGGGCAATCAGGCTTATCTGAACATAGCCCTTACTCAGCGTCCGCGTTTGTCGCAAGTGAATTATAATGGTGTGAAAAAGTCAGAACAGGAGGATCTGGAGGAAAAGCTGAATTTCCGTCAAGGCGATAAGATAACACCCAACATGATTGACCGTGCTAAGATTGTCATCAAGAGATACTATGACGATAAGGGCTTCAAGAATGCTGAAGTTGAAATCTTACAGCGCGATGATGTGGTGGAGAATAATAGCCTTATCCTTGATATCAATATTGACAAAAAAGAGAAAATCAAAGTCAACAAGATATACATCACCGGCAACAATGCTCTTGACGAAAAAGATTTGAAGTGGGCAATGAAGAAAACGAATGAGAAAGGTAACTGGCGCCATTTCTTCCGCCCAAAAAAGTTTATCGAGAACCTCTATGAGGAGGATAAGCAGCTTCTTGTCAGCAAGTATAATGAGCATGGTTATCGTGATGCTCATGTTGTAACTGACTCAGTGGTTCCTTTCGATGATAAGACAGTAGACGTATACATCCAAGTAGAAGAGGGTAATCAATATCACATTCGTGACATCAACTGGGTGGGTAACACCGTGTACGAATCGGAAGGGCTCACAGAGATGCTTCGTATGAACTCGGGTGATGTGTACAACCAGAAGAAATTGAATGAACGTGTTCAGATGGATGAGGATGCCATCGGTAATTTATATTATGACAATGGATATGTGTTTGCACGGGTCGAGCCTGTA
The DNA here is from genome assembly GCA_045655845.1 of Bacteroidaceae bacterium. GTDB lineage: Bacteria > Bacteroidota > Bacteroidia > Bacteroidales > Bacteroidaceae > UBA1189. The sequence continues at coordinate 7,215 of JAZOPX010000015.1, read as the reverse complement.
GAGGTCAATGTTACTGCCGACTCGGTAGACCTCGAGTTACGTGTACTTGAGGGTCCACAGGCTACTATCAATCGTGTTCGCATTGCCGGCAACGACCGTCTGTATGAGAATGTGGTACGTCGCGAGTTGATGACCAAGCCTGGCGACCTTTTCAGTCGTGATGCCTTGATGCGCTCGGCACGTGAGTTGCAGCAGATGGGCCACTTCAATCCCGAATCTATTTCGCCTGACGTGAAGCCAGACGTGAGCAATGGTACGGTGGATATTGACTGGATGCTTGAGTCGAAGAGTAATGACCAAATAGAGTTTTCGTTAGGTTATGGACAAACAGGTGTTATAGGAAAGATTGCCTTGAAGTTTACCAACTTCTCAATGTATAACCTGTTGCATAAGTCAGACAACTATCGTGCTTTCATTCCTCAGGGTGATGGTCAGACTTTCTCTATCAGTGGTCAGACCAATGGTAGTTATTATCAGTCGTATAACATCTCGTTCCTTGATCCGTGGTTTGGCGGCAAACGCCCCAACTCATTCTCTGCAAATGCATTCTATGCATTGCAGACGGGTCTCAACAACAACTTCTACAATACGGCGATGATGAACAACTATTACAATAACCTATATAATTACGGTTATGGTAATTACAACAACTACTATAATAACTATGATTCATACTACGATCCTGACAAGTATCTGCGTATGTATGGTGTCTCATTAGGTTGGGGTAAGCGTTTGCATTGGCCTGACGATTATTTTACCCTTTATGGTGAGCTGTCGTACACACGCTATGACCTCAACAATTGGGAGTACTTCCTCATCTCGAATGGTAGCAGCAACAACATCAGTTTGTCTCTAAATCTTGGCCGCAGCTCAATCGACAATCCTATATTCCCGCGTCAGGGTTCAGAGATCAGCTTCAATGTAGCCATCACTCCTCCCTATTCGCTTTTTGATGGAATAGATTACAAGGCATTAAGTGAGGTGAAGCCCACAGATGCTAATTATAATGCTAGTCTACAGCAACGTTACAGATGGATTGAATATCACAAGTGGAAGTTCAAGAGTAAGTTCTACACAGCTCTCACTGGCGGACAGAAGTGTCTGGTATTGATGGCCCGTGCAGATTTCGGTTTGTTGGGACATTACAATAAGTATAAGAAATCACCTTTCGAGACATTCTACGTGGGTGGTGACGGAATGAGTGGATACTCGTATAACTACTATACAGATATGGTGGCTTTGCGTGGTTATGATAATGGCGCGATTGGTAGTGAGGGTTATGCCTACTCACGCTTTGCGATGGAGTTACGCTATCCGCTAATGTTGGAGAACTCAACACAGATTTATGCTCTCGCTTTCCTTGAAGGTGGTAATGCTTGGAATGATGTGCGTAAGTTTAACCCCTTCGACATGAAGCGTTCAGCAGGTGTCGGTGTGCGTATCTTCCTCCCTATGATTGGTCTTATGGGTATCGACTGGGCTTATGGATTCGATAAGATAAATGGTGTGACGAGTGGAAGCCAGTTCCATTTCACCCTTGGACAGGAGTTTTAAACATTAGAATCTTCGGCGAGTCTAATAAATGTAATGCTAATAAACAAACGTGAATTATGAAGAAGAACCTTTTGATAACCGCCTTGTTTTGTCTCGTGAGTCTGGTGGCTAATGCGCAGAAGTTTGCACTCATTGATATGGAGTATATATTGAAGAATATTCCAGCTTATGAACGTGCTAACGAACAGCTCAACTTGATTTCAAAGCGTTGGCAGGGTGAGGTGGAGGCTGTAGCCCTTGAGGCTCAGACCCTCTATAAGAACTATCAGAGCGAGGCTGTATTCCTCTCAGAAGAGCAGAAAACCAAGAAGGAGGAGGAGATTGTGGGCAAGGAAAAGGAGGCACAGGAGTTGAAGCGTAAGTACTTTGGCCCTGAGGGCGAACTCTACAAGAAACGTGAGAGCTTGATGGCTCCTATCCAAGATGAGATATATACTGCAGTAAAGGAGATTTCTGATGAGAAAGGTTATTCCGTGGTGGTAGACCGCGCCTCGGCTGCAAGTATTATCTATGCCTCGCCCAAGATAGATATCAGCAATGAGGTCCTGGTAAAGTTAGGATATACCAACTAAAAGCATTACTTTTGTGCTGAACAGAAACAATTATTAAACATTTAAATACATTACTATTATGAACAAGAAATTCATCGCCATGCTTTTCCTCATGGCACCCCTCGCACTCTTTGCACAGAAATTTGGTCACCTGAACTCTGCTGACATCATTCAGGTAATGCCTGAGTATGCAACTGCTCAGACGGAACTTCAGAATCTTGAGAAGCAATACACCAATGAGCTTCAGATGATGGAAACAGAACTCGCTAAGAAGAGCGAGGCTTATGACAAGGAGAAGGCTACACTTCCTGCCAACATTGCACAGCGTCGTGAACAAGAGTTGCAGGAGCTCTATGGAAAGATGCAACAGTATTACCAGCAGTCTCAGGTAGAGCTTCAGCAAGCTTCACAAGAGAAGATGGCTATGCTCACCGAGAAGATTACCAAGGCTATTAAGGAGGTTGGCGTAGCTGGTGGATACCTCTACATCTTTGATGTTGCCAGCGGTATCCCCTATATTAGCGAAACACTCAGCACGGATGTTACTGCTGAGGTGAAGGCAAAGTTGGGTATTAAGTAAGAAGAAAGGTATCTATAACTCATTTGGTGCGTAGCGAAAGGTCTCGCAACCAGTTGCTGTTGAGGGATTTTCCGCTACGCTCGCAATGATGAATCGTTATGAGAAGAAATCTACTACTCCTCTTGTTGTTCGTAGTGTTGGGCGTTAATGCTCAATCCAGATTCGGGTATGTCAGCTATATGGAGATTGTCAAGGCATTGCCAGAGTACAGTATCGTAGAGGCTCATATTGATGAATTGCAGGCGAAGTATGAAGCTGAGATTCAACGTTCTGATCGTGAATTTAATCAGAAATATGCCGATTTCATCGAGGAGCAGAGTCAGTTCCCTGACAATATCCGTATGAAACGCCACAAGGAGCTGCAGGAGCTTATGGAAAAATCCATAGCATTTAAAGATGAAGTGCACCGCTCCATGCGCGAGGCACGTAGTGAGATGATGCAACCGCTTTACGAAAAAGTGAACGAGGCGGTCATGAAGGTCTGCATCGATGAGGATTTAGATTACGTACTCAATACGGACAAGAAGTCATACGTTGCTATCAATCCCAAGTATGGTCAAGATATCACCGATAGGGTAAAGAAGGAATTGATTATAGAATAATCCGGCCATATATCCACGACACGCTATGCTTACACCTGGCCCCATAGGAATCTTTGACTCCGGTTACGGAGGACTCACCATACTTTCTCAGATACGGGAGCGTATGCCCGAGTACGATTATCTGTATTTGGGTGACAATGCCCGTACGCCCTATGGAACACGCTCGTTTGAAGTAGTATATGAGTTTACCTCACAAGCTGTTAGGGCGCTGTTCGACATGGGATGTCAACTCGTTATCCTTGCCTGTAATACGGCATCGGCCAAGGCATTGCGTACTATTCAACAGATAGATCTTCCCAAGATAGATCCTCGGAAGCGGGTGTTGGGTATCATACGTCCCACGGTAGAGTATCTGGGTGAGATTACCCAATCTCGTCATGTGGGTGTGCTTGCTACGTCAGGTACCATTAAGTCGCAGTCTTATCCTCTTGAGATTAAGAAACTCTTCCCTGATATCACCGTCAGTGGTGAGGCTTGTCCTATTTGGGTGCCACTGGTGGAGAATGGTGAGGCTCAGAGTACTGGCGCAGATTTCTTTATTCGCCGGCATATCGATAATTTATTGGCGAAGGATGAAAAGATAGATACTATTGTCCTTGGCTGTACACATTATCCGATCCTTTATAATAAGATACGCCAATATACTCCCGAGCATGTTCAGGTTGTTATGCAGGGTGAATATGTGGGTCGTAGTCTTGCGTGCTATCTGGAGCGTCATCCTGAAATGCGAGAGCTCTGTACCCGAGGGGGGACATGTCAGTTCCTTACGACAGAGTCTGTTGACATTTTCAAGCAACATGCGTCCATCTTCTTCGATGAGGATATACAGGTGCGGAGCATTGCGCTGAAATAGCGAGGCATAGAAAACAATACACTTATGCAGAAGCATACATCTATACAATTATTCAGATTTGAGGTGGCAAGTGGCGTGTCAGAGTATCACGCTATGTTCCGTATCACCAATCCCAGACTTACATTCATAGAGCAGCTTGAGAGTCTTCAGGCTGCATATGACCACCTGATTACCGAGGAGGTGCCCGGTGCCGTGACGGTGCTGAAGCGCTATTTCTTAAGTGATGCGGCCAATCAGGCCAACGTATTGCTGGCTACGCAGATGGAGAACTCGGGCTGCGCCCTGTCCGTCGTGGAACAGCCTCCTCTGGATGGTTCTAAGGTAGCTTTGTGGGTGTATCTCCAGACAGATGTGCATGTACGTGCTCTTCCTCATGGCGACTATGAGGTGAGCCATGGAGGCTATCGTCATCTATGGAGTGCTTCAAACTTCAATAAAGCATCGAAGTCGGAGTATCAGACTCGCTTGCTACTCAATGATTACGTGATGAGACTTGCCGAGCAAGGCTGCTCGCTAGCCAACAATTGCATCCGCACCTGGTTCTTCGTGCAGAATGTAGATGTCAACTACGCTGGTGTGGTGAAGGCACGTAACGAGGTGTTTCTTACCCAAAACCTTACAGAAAAGACCCATTTCATCGCCAGTACGGGTATTGCCGGACGCCATGCCGACCATGAGGTGTTGGTGCAGATGGATGCCTATGCAGTCGATGGCATACAGAAGGAACAGATACACTATCTCTATGCCCCCACCCACCTTAACCCTACCTACGAGTATGGCGTAAGCTTCGAGCGAGGCACATACGTTGACTATGGCGACCGCCGTCATGTATTCATCTCCGGTACGGCCAGTATCAACAACCGCGGCGAAATCATGTATCCTGGTGACATACGCCGTCAAACGGAGCGTATGTGGGAGAATGTTGAGGTGCTCCTTGCCGAGGCTGAGTGCACATTCGAACACGTAGGCCACCTCATTGTCTACTTGCGCGACATTGCAGATTATACCGTAGTACAGGAGATGTTCGAAGAACGTTTCCCGAATATTCCCAAGGTATACCTCCTTGCCCCCGTCTGCCGTCCCGGATGGCTCATCGAGATGGAGTGTATGGCGGTGAAGGCTATGAGCAACGAGATATACAGACCCTATTAAATCCTTTCCCGTTCGTATCTGCCAATGTGTCGCCAAAGGCAGATAATACAAACTAAATCAATATGCTAATGGCGACAGATGGGTGGGGTTTCTAATCTTCTCCGTCTGTCTCTGTCAGATATTTGTAGATGTGCAATCGTTTTATTACTTTTGTACTAATCTTTTTATTTGCCGATGCCTATCGGCAACCTTGCCGAAGCACTTCGGCAGCGCTGACGATAGCCTTCGACCACCCTGCCGATAGGCATCGGCAAATAAAAACGGCGAAGGTAAAATGGAAATTCAATATATCATACAGAGAAAAGAGCTATGGGAACACAGAAATTGATACAAAAAGAGTCGGGCACGATTGCCTATCAACTGAGAGAGATCAAGGACTTCGGGCGAGGAGCCAGTGAAGAGAATCCTGCTGTTGCGGTTACCGTAGTAGGTGGTCGCACGGTGACTGCCGACGAACTGGCTAGGGAGATCGCCGCCTCGTGCACCATCAAGGAGGCCGACGTGGCGGGTGTACTCAAGGCTCTGAGCCAACGTGTGCGTGACACCTTGCTCGATGGCGACCGCGTGGAACTGGGCGAGATAGGTACGTTCTCGGTGACGCTCACCTGCGGCAACAAGCATCGTGCAGACAAGGTGACCTCTCGCGACATCAAAGTGCGTCGTATCGCCTTCTCCCCCTCCAAGGTACTCACCCACGCCATGCGGGGTGCCACGATGAGGAGTGCAGGCCCCATGCGTAGCAAGCAACTCACTCTCGAGGAAGCCGAGGAGCGCCTCGCCACACACTTTGCCTCACATACCGAACTCTACCGCGTCGAGGTGGAGAGCATTTGCGAATGTACACGTTACCGTGCCATGCAACTCATCGAATCGTTCATCAAAGCCGGCAAATTACAGGCTGCCGGGCGTAAGAACGGTCGCCATTATGTGGCGGTAGCTGGATGTTTCTGCAAGTGATTGCCTAATGAGAGCAGGCACTGTAAGATTGCATCTATCTGTCGCCATTATTCTATTGTGAATCTAATCGTTAGCATCTCGTGGCGACACATTGGAGGATCGATACGGGAGAGCTATTTTATGGGTTAGCGTGTGGGGAGGAAGGTCTTACGCAAACTTTAATCTGTGTTGCATTTTTAGTTAGGCTATGGCTTGAGAAAATGCAAGTGATACTGGCTTTTTCGCTCACCTTGCACTAACTTTATCCTGCGTTGCAGTTTTTAGTCAGGCTACGGCTCGGAAATATTCAAATAAATTTGATATTTCGCTCGCCTTGCACTAACTTTGTACACTTAAAAGTGTAAACCCGAATAATAACTAAAATCAGCGAATAATGTCAGACAACAAAAGAATGAAGACTGCCCTTGTATCGGTATTCCACAAGGACGGTTTGGACGAGATCATTACCACGCTCCATAGGGAGGGCGTACAGTTGCTTTCTACAGGCGGTACACAGGAGTTCATCGAGTCGCTCGGCGTTCCCTGCCAGCGTGTCGAGGACCTCACGGGCTATCCCTCTATCCTCGGTGGCCGTGTGAAGACACTTCACCCCAAGGTGTTCGGTGGTATCCTCGGCCGTCGTGATCTCGAGAGCGACCAGGTGCAGATGGTGAACTACGAGATTCCCGAGATTGACCTCGTTATCGTAGACCTCTATCCCTTCGAAGCTACTGTTGCTTCAGGTGCTTCACACGAAGCTATCATCGAGAAGATTGACATAGGCGGTATCTCACTCATTCGTGCAGCTGCCAAGAACCACAAGGATGTGGTTATCGTAGCCAGCAAGGACCAATATGCTCCTCTCGCAGACATCCTCCGTTCTAAGGGTGCACAGACCACACTTGAGGAGCGCGTATGGTTCGCCAAGGAGGCATTCGCCGTATCTTCACTCTACGACTCTGCCATCTTCAACTACTTCGATGGTGA
>JAZOPX010000014.1:0-5278 GCA_045655845.1 Bacteroidaceae bacterium | reverse complement strand
AAGGGCGGGGTCACCCGTTATGCCGTAGGCACCTACCATGTGCGTGGTGACGAGTTCTTTCTGCAGGGACACTTCCCCGACTATCCCGTGGTGCCTGGCGTCATCCTCTGCGAGATGATGGCTCAGTCGTGTGCCCTGCTTCTGGGGGACGAACTCATAGACAAGCGTCCGCTCTATACGGGTATCGACAAGGTGCGATTCAAGCAGCAAGTGCGCCCAGGCGACACCATTGTGCTGCGATCCACCATCACCGAACGCCGCCAAGCACTTGTCATGGCCAAGGCTGAGGCTACAGTCGATGGTAAGCTCTGCTGTCGCGGAAATCTCTCGTTCATGTTGGTCTAATAGCTTGTACTCGTAGTAAAACACACCAATCACAACACGACAATGAACTTAAACATCATAGTTCTTGCCAAGCAAGTCCCCGACACACGTTGTGTGAACCAAACGACCATGCGCGCCGATGGCACCATCGACCGCGAAGCGCTGCCTGTCATCGTCAACCCCGACGATATGAGGGCGCTCGAGCAGGCCTTGCGACTCAAGGAGCAACACCCGGACTCTACCATCCAGGTGCTCACCATGGGGCCCTCCCGTGCGGCAGATGTGGTGCGCGAGGCTCTCTTTCGCGGTGCCGATGGGGGGTATCTGCTCTCCGACAGTGCCTTCCGTGGTGCCGACACCTTGGCCACATCGTATGCCCTCGCTACGGCGATGGGTAAGATGGGCGCATACGATGTCGTCCTCTGTGGCCGACAAGCCATCGATGGGGAGACAGCACAAGTGGGCTCACAGGTGGCCGAGCGATTAGGCGTGCCGCAAATCACCTATGCAGAGGAGATACTCGACATAAGCGAGGGAAGCATCACCATAAGGCGTCGTATCGACGATGGCGTAGAGGTGGTAGCCACTCCTTTCCCCTGCGTAATCACCGTAGACGGTACGGCAGCACCCTGCCGACCGCGCCATGCCAAGCGACTGATGGCACACAAGCATGACCACATCACCACATGGAGCATAGCCGATATCGAGGCCGACATCGAGCAGTGCGGCCTCGCAGGGTCGCCTACGCGTGTGAAAACCGTAGAGACCATCGTGCCTGCCACTAAAGAGGCGCGCGTGATGGGCTGCAGTGATGAGGAGATAGAGGAACTGATGAAGGAGATTGCCTTATGAACAACCTATTCGTATATATCGAACTACAAGAAGCAGCTCATGTGGCTGAGGTGAGTCTCGAACTGCTCACCAAGGGACGCTCGCTCGCCAACGAACTGGACTGCCGCCTCGAGGCCGTGGCCATAGGCACGGAACTCGATGACGTTGCTCGGCAGGTGATGCCCTATGGGGTAGACGTGCTGCACCTCTTCGACGGGGAGGGACTCTATCCCTACACCACCTTGCCTCATGCTGCCGTGCTCGCCAAACTCTTCGAAGAGGAGAGGCCTCAGATAGTCTTGCTGGGCGCTACGGCCATCGGGCGCGACCTCGGCCCGCGCGTGTCATCGGCACTGCGCAGTGGCCTCACAGCCGACTGCACCGCCCTCGCCATTGGAAATTATACCGATGAAAAGGCAGGAAAACACTACGAGAACATACTCCTGCAGATGCTCCCCTCTTTCGGGGGCAATGTGGTGGCCACCATCGTCAACCCCGAGCATCGTCCACAGATGGCGACCGTACGTGAGGGTGTGATGAAGAAGGAAATTCTTGATGAAGACTACCAGGGCATGGTCATCCGCCACGAGGTGGAGGACTATGTAGACGAGACCGACTTTGTGGTAAAGGTCATCGAGCGCCACATCGAGCACGCCAAGCACAACCTCAAGGGTACCCCCGTGGTGGTGGCAGGAGGCTATGGCGTGGGCTCGCGCGAGAACTTCGGCCTGCTCTTCGACCTCGCCAAGCAACTGCACGGAGAGGTGGGAGCCAGCCGTGCTGCCGTGGATGCAGGCTTCGTGGAGCACGATCGCATGATAGGGCAGACGGGACTCACCGTGCGCCCCAAACTCTATATCGCCTGCGGCATCAGCGGACAACTACAGCATACCATAGGCATGCAGGAGAGCACGGTCATCGTATCCATCAATACCGACCCCGATGCCCCCATCAACGCCATCGCCGACTATGTCATCATAGGCCGCGTGGAGGAGGTACTGCCAAAGATGATAAAAAGGACCCACCCTAACCCTCCCTGTAGGGAGGGAACCCAGGGTCCGATGAAAAGTGAATAGTATAAACAATATGTATAACTAAATAAATGATTTCAACCCGCGATGCTCAATTCCCCTCCCTCACAGGGAGGGTTAGGGTGGGTCTCCATATACTATGAACTTCTACACCGATAGTCCTGAACTCAAGCATTACTTGAACCACCCGCTCATGCAGCGGGTCGTGGAACTCCGCGAGCGCGACTTCGCAGAGAAAGACCAATATCCCTATGCCCCTCACGACCACGAGGATGCCATGGACAACTATGACCGCGTACTCGAGATTGTAGGCGAGATCTGTGGCGACATCATTGCCCCCAATGCCGAGGGCGTCGACCACGAGGGACCCACTTGTCGCAATGGTCACGTCTACTACGTCTCGGGCACCGAGCAGAACCTCGACGCCCTGCGCAAGGCGGGCCTCATGGGCCTGTCGATGCCGCGCCGTTATGGCGGGCTCAACTTCCCCTGCGTGACCTTCATGCTTGCTGCCGACATGGTGAGCCGTGCCGATGCAGGCTTCGAGAACCTGTGGGCACTACAGGACTGTGCTGAGACCATCTATGAGTTTGGCAGCGAGGAACAGCGAGAGCGCTACATCTGCCGCGTATGTGATGGGGCGACCATGAGCATGGACCTCACCGAGCCCGATGCAGGATCCGACCTGCAAAGTGCACAACTCAAGGCTACCTATGATGAGGCTGCCGGCTGCTGGCGACTCAATGGGGTGAAGCGCTTCATCACCAATGGTGACAGCGACATACACCTCGTGCTGGCCCGCTCCGAAGAGGGTACCAAGGATGGCCGAGGACTCTCGATGTTCATCTACGACAAGCGCGATGGGGGTGTCTCCGTGCGCCGCATCGAGCATAAGATGGGTATCAAGGGTAGCCCCACCTGCGAACTGGTATACAATAATGCCCGTGCTGAACTCTGTGGCGAGCGCCGCCTGGGCCTCATCAAGTATGTGATGGCACTGATGAACGGTGCCCGCCTTGGCATTGCCGCCCAGGCCGTGGGCATCTCACATGCTGCCTATACCGAGGCCCTCGCCTATGCCCGTGGCCGACGTCAGTTTGGCAAGCCCATCATCGAGATGGCTCCCGTAGCCGAGATGGTGAGTAATATCAAGGCCAAACTTGATGCCACGCGCGCCATACTCTATCAGACCGCCCGCTACGTCGACATCTACAAGGCGCTCGAAGATATCAGTAAGGAGCGTAAACTCACCCCCGAGGAGCGCAAGGAACAGAAGTACTATGCTAAACTGGCCGATTCGTTCACTCCCCTCTCCAAGGGGCTGGGCAGCGAACTGTGTAACCAGAACGTCTACGACTGTCTACAGGTACACGGCGGTTCGGGCTATATGAAAGATTACACTTGTGAGCGCCTCTACCGCGATGCCCGCGTGACGAGCATCTATGAGGGTACCACGCAGATGCAGGTCATCGCTGCCATACGCTACGCCACCTCAGGATTCTATGCCGGGGTGATGAGGGAGTTTGCCGAGTGGGAGGTATCGCCCGAGATGGCTCCCCTGAAGGCACGACTCGATGCCATGGTGCCCCGCTACGAAGAGGCCGTGGCCACCGTGGTCGAACAGAAGAGCCAGGAGTTTACCGACCTCATGGCACGCCGCCTCGTCGAGATGGCAGGTTACCTCATCATGGGTTACCTCTTGCTACAGGATGCCACGGCCGATGCCGCGCTCTTTGCTCCATCGGCTCATACCTTTGTCGACTGGGCCGAGGGCGAGGTAGACAAGCACACGGGCTATATCCGCCGGTCTTCTTGTCTGGCATAGCACTTGGGCGGGAGCGATAGGAGTATTTACTTCCCTATCACAGCAGACACCTTATCATAGTATAAGAAAAGAAAGAGTTGCCACATGCGGCAACTCTTTACTTTTCTTACTTCTCACGACCTCCTTTAAATGATTCCTTGATTGGCCAACTCCTCGGCCACGAGTTCGAGCTCGGCATACCAGTCTTCGCCGAAGCGGCGGATGAGGGGTTCCTTGAGGAACTTGTAGATGGGGAGGTTCTCCTTCTGCCCTTTGAGTACAGCCATCTTGCACACGTCCCAGCGGTCGTAGTTGAGGGCACGGTAGGGGCCATACTCGCCTACACGGATGGGGTAGAGGTGGCACGATACGGGCTTGTAGAAGGGCACACGCCCCTGGCGATAGGCACGCTCGATGGCGCAGTAGCAGCAACCACGCTCGTCGTAGCAAGTGAACACGCAGTCCTTGCCATTGACGATGGATGTCACGAGCTCGCCACTGGGGTCGTGGTAGGAGATACCCTGACGCTCGATGACCTCGCGGGCCTCGGGCAGCAACTCGTCCCATATCTCGGGCAGCAGGGCCTCGACCTCTTTTACCTCGTCGGGGGTGATGGGTGCGCCCGCATCGCCCTCGATGCAGCAGGCACCATTGCAACCCTCAAGGTCGCACAGAAACTTCTCTTTGAATACGTCGAATGATACGACTACACCGTTGACTTCAACCACGTTTTTTTTAGTTAGGAGTTAGAAGTTAGGAGTTGGGAGTTTTTAGTAAGGAGTTAGGAAACGCCCCGGAGGTAACTCCTAACTCCCAACTCCTCACTCCTAACTAGTTAAATAAGTTGCTTACCGGTCATCTCTGCGGGTACGGGGAGGCCCATGATCTTCAGTACTGAGGGAGCCACGTCGGCGAGGATACCGTCGGCGGGCTGTACGTCCTTGTTCTCAGTTACGTATACGAAGGGCACGGGGTTGAGTGAGTGAGCGGTGTTGGGCGAGCCGTCAGCGTTCACTGCATTGTCGGCATTACCGTGGTCGGCGATGATGATAGCCTCGTAGCCAGTCTCCTTGGCAGCCTCGATAACGTCCTTCACGCACTCGTCAACGGCCTTCACGGCAGTCTCGATAGCGCTGTATACGCCAGTGTGGCCCACCATGTCGCCGTTAGCGAAGTTCACGACGATGAGGTCGTACTTGTCTTCACGGATAGCCTCAACGAGTTTGGTGCGTACCTCGTAGGCACTCATCTCGGGCTGGAGGTCATAGGTAGCCACCTTGGGTGAGGG
>JAZOPX010000013.1:0-3833 GCA_045655845.1 Bacteroidaceae bacterium | reverse complement strand
TCGGGCACCTCCTGCTCGAACAGACGCTGCAAGAAGAGCGGAGATGTACGGCTGAGGATAATCTTGGGATTGTTGTTGAAGTTGTCCACACGGAGCACTACGGCACGCACAGTGTCGCCCTTGCGATAGAAGTCGCTGGGGATCTGCTCGCTCTTGGGGAGCAGAAGTTCGTTGCCCTCATCGTCGAGAAGCAGAATCTCCTTCTTCCAGATCTGGTATACCTCAGCAGCGATGATGGTGCCCTCCATATCCTTGTACTTGTGATAGAGGCTGTCCTTCTCGAGTTCGAGAATCTTTGATGCCAAGGTCTGACGCAAGGTGAGGATAGCACGACGGCCGAACGAAACGAACTGAACCTCCTCGGTCACCTCTTCGCCTACCTCATAGTCCTCATCAATCTTCAGTGCCTCGCTGAGCGCAATCTCCGAGTTGGGATCCTCGAAATCCTCATCGGCCACTACCACGCGGTTGCGACGGATCTCAAAGTCACCCTTGTCGGGGTTTACGATCACATCATAGTTCTTGTCCGAGCCAAAAGTCTTGGCGATTACGCTACGGAAACTCTCCTCGAGCACATTGATCATCGTAGTACGGTCAATGTTCTTGAGTTCCTTAAACTCCTGGAATGTATCAATCAAGTTGATAACACCTTCATTTTTCTTTGCCATATCTTTTAAGTTTATTTATTTTTTCAGTTTATCAGTCTATCAGAACTTAATCAAGTATTTGGTGTACTTCACCTCATCGTAGCCCCAAGTATACTCCTTATCCACGAGCACGGGACGCTTGGCTCCCTCGGGTTTCTCCTTCACCTGGATGGTCACAGTAAAGTTCTCTTCACAGGCTGCAGCCATCACGCCGCGATACTTCTTACCATCCTTGGCGAGCACCTCCACCTCCTTGCCGATGTGGTTGACATACTGCTGCAACACCTTGAAGGGCTGACCGATACCTGCCGATCCCACCTCCAGTTCGAAGTCCTCCTCCTCGCGGTCGAGGTTAGCCTCAATGTGCTTGCTCAGCAACACGCAATCCTCTATCCACACCCCTTCAGCGTGGTCAATCTCAACCGATATGCAGTTATCGGCACTTACACTCACGTCGACCAGGAAATACTCCTTATCGGCCAACCACTCGTTCACGATTTCAGTAACTTTTTGCTTTGCTATCATACTTTTTTTACAGATAAATAGACCATAGATAAATAAAAAAGACCCCCGAAGGAGCCCCTCACATATCATCTAATCGATTGCAAAAGTACGACATTCTTTTCACATAGGCAAATAATTCCCTTATTATTTACATAAAGAAAAGAGGCATCACACACATGACGCCTCTTCCTTATATCAATCTTATTTTATCAGCCTATTATAGGAGGCCGTTGCTACCCAAGAAGTAGAGTACGGTATAACCAAGGAGCAAACTTACCACACCAATGATAAGACCTACCTTAACCATATGCTTCTGCTCGATGAGACCAGTAGCGTAGGCCAATGCGTTGGGAGGTGTACTGATGGGGAGCACCATACCCACTGAAGATGCGATAGCCACACCTACGAGCAAGGTAACAACACCACCTACGTTTCCAAGTGCTTCTGCACTAGCAGGGTCTTTCATAAGGCCGACACCTACAGCTGCAAGGATGGGCACCAAAAGTGCTGCAGTAGCAGTATGAGAGATGAAGTTAGCCATTGCATAGCAGAGGAGACCAGAGCCAATGATAACAAGCAACGGAGGCCATGTATTGAAAGGAATAGCATTAACCATATTCGCAGCTAAGCCAGACTTGTTGAGTGCTACACCGAGGGCGAAGCCACCTGCAACCATCCAGAGCACTGACCAGCTAATCTGCTCGAGGTCACGCTTGGTGATGATACCTGTAGCACAGAATACAGCTACGGGAAGCATTGCTACGGCGTTGGTCTTAAGGCCGAGGTTCTTATCGAACAACCACATGATGATGGTTGCGAAGAAGGTGATGTACACCAAAGTGGTGCGCCAACCCTTCTGTGAGTTATCGGGGATATCGAGCACAATAGTCTTCTGCTTGAAGGGGAACAACCAAAGCAAAATCAACCATGAGAGGAAGAGCAATGCAATGGTGATGGGGCCCATGAAGGCAATCCACTGACCGAATCCCATACCCGCTCCCATCTCCTCGAGATACTTCAGTACGATACCATTGGGAGGTGTACCGATAGGAGTAGCCATACCACCGATGTTAGCAGCTACGGGGATAGAGAGAGCGAGACCAATCTTACCCTTACCATCAGCAGGAAGCGCCTTCAACACAGGAGCCAAGAAGGCAAGCATCATAGCTGCAGTAGCAGTGTTACTGATGAAAGCAGAGAAAAGGCCTGTCACCACGATGAAGCCGAGCAACACGAAGCGTGACTGGGTACCGAAGGGTTTGAGAAGCACCTTAGCAATCTTTGCATCAAGACCATACTTGGTCGCTGCAATAGCAAGCATGAAACCACCGATGAAGAGCATGATGATGGGGTCGGCGAAGCAGTGGAGGATGTCCTGATACTTGAGTACGGTACCCAACTGCTCGGGAGTGTAACCCTCGTTAAGGAACTTGAATGCGCTGTCTGATGTCGCAAACAGCAGCAAGGCCACAACGATGAGCGAAGTGCTCCATGCGGGGATAGCCTCGAGTACCCACATCAAAGTAGCGAATATGAACACGCCGATGATGCGCTGCTCAACTACGGTGAGGCCCTCGATACCGAATGCTGTAGTGGGCAACAACCAGATGGTTGCAGTTACAGCAATAACAAATAACAACTTGAAGGTCTTTGCCAAGGGGTTGTTGACACCTTCATCTCTCTTCTTCTTCTTCCAATTGTGGTATTCCTCAATCAGATGCGAACCGAAAAAATTGGTAAACATGTGTTTGTTTGGTTAATTAATTTGTAAAATATTTTTTTCTGTCTTTCTAAAGTCAGTTTTCAAGTACCCCCGATGAGAATCGAACTCATATCTCACCCTTAGGAGGGGCGCGTTCTATCCATTGAACTACAAGGGCGCCTGAAGAATCAGGTGCAAAGTTACTACTTAATATTTAACAACGGTTCATCGATGTGGCAAATAATTCCCCAAATGAAGAATTTGTCGTATCTTTGCAGCCAAAATCGGCCGATTTGGGTCTCCAATGAAAAATCCAATTAGCAATAATAAACCTTAGCGTCCCATGTGAGTCTAATCGGAAGATGGTTTGCGTAGGACTTTACAACGAAACAAAAAACACAAAATATAGCGAACGAATGATGAAGAAATTCTTGCTCCTTCTCATAGGAGTATTGGCACCCCTTGGCGCTGCGATGGCGCAAGGCAGCGTGCGAGGTAAGATTGTAGACAAGGCCACAGGTGAGGCCGTCGAGTTTGTCAACGTCGTAGCCAGCCCCAAAGGTAGCGACCACATCGCCGGAGGTGTCATCACCGATGCCGACGGAGCCTTCCGCATCGAGGGCCTGTCCTATGGCAGCTATGTGCTCACCGTGTCGTACATCGGTTATCAGAACGCCACCCGCGAGTTCACCCTCTCGGCACAGGCCAAGAGTGCCCACTTCAAGCAAATTCCCATCGAGGAGGACAATCAGATGCTGGGCGAGGTGGAGGTCACCGGCATCCGTTCACAGATGAAGTTTGAGATCGATAAGAAGGTGTTCAATGTCGACCAGGCCATTGCGGCCACCGGCGGCTCGGCATCCGATATCCTGCAGAATATCCCCTCCGTTGAGGTCGATACCGAGGGCACCGTGTCGCTACGTGCTCCGAGAGCGTCACTGTATGGATCAACGGCAAGGCACAGGGCCTCACGGCCGACA
>JAZOPX010000012.1:0-11902 GCA_045655845.1 Bacteroidaceae bacterium | reverse complement strand
TCCTTAATTATTATATTGTTTTATGAAACAAGACATGATTGTTATTTTGGACCTCGGAAGCCACGAGAATACCGTGCTTGCCAGAGCGATCCGTGCACTCGGTGTATACAGCGAAATCTATCCGCACGACATCACCGCAGCTGAGTTGAAGGCATTGCCCAACGTGAAAGGTATCATCATCAACGGTGGTCCTAATCACGTGATTGATGGTGTGGAGATTGACGTTCTCCCCGAAATCTACGAGGCTGGATTCCCCGTTATGGCTGCAGGCCACGACAAGGCTTTGTGTGAGGTGAAGTTGGCACAGTTTGCCGACGACGAGGAGGCTATCAAGGCTGCCGTGAAGGGATTCGTCTTCGACACCTGCAAGGCCGAGGCCAACTGGAATATGAAGAACTTCGTTGCCGACCAGGTAGAACTCGTACGCCGCCAGGTGGGTGACAAGAAGGTTTTGCTCGCTCTCTCGGGTGGTGTGGACAGCTCAGTAGTAGCTGCTCTCCTGCTCAAGGCTATCGGTGACAACCTCGTGTGTGTACACGTAAACCATGGTCTCATGCGTAAGGGCGAGTCAGAGGCTGTTGTGGAGATGTTCCAGAACCAGCTCAAGGCTAACCTTATCTATATCGACGCTACAGAGCGTTTCCTCACCAAGCTTGAGAATGTAGCAGACCCCGAGGAGAAGCGTAAGATTATCGGTGGCGAGTTCATCCGCGTATTCGAGGAAGAGGCTCGCAAGCTCGAAGGTATCAGCTACCTCGGTCAAGGTACCATCTACCCCGACATTGTGGAGAGCGGCACCAAGACAGCCAAGTGCGTGAAGAGCCACCACAACGTAGGTGGTCTGCCTGAGGACCTCCAGTTCGAACTTGTTGAGCCCTTGAAGCAGTTGTTCAAGGATGAGGTTCGCGCTTGTGGTCTTGAGCTCGGCTTGCCCTACGAGATGGTATATCGTCAGCCATTCCCCGGACCTGGTCTCGGTGTACGTTGCCTCGGTGCCATCACACGTGACCGCCTCGAAGCAGTACGTGAGTCTGATGCCATCCTCCGCGAGGAGTTCGCTAAAGCTGGTCTTGACAAGACCGTATGGCAGTACTTCACCGTGGTGCCCGACTTCAAGTCAGTAGGTGTACGTGACAACGCTCGCTCATACGACTGGCCTGTCATCATCCGCGCCGTCAACACCATCGACGCTATGACAGCCACCATCGAGCAGGTTGATTGGGCTATCCTCATGAAGATCACAGACCGTATCCTCGCTGAGGTGAAGACCGTAAACCGCGTGTGCTACGACATGTCACCGAAGCCCAGCGCAACCATCGAGTGGGAGTAATATAAAACTGCCATAAGCGCAGTTCGTTGTCATTCTGAGCGCAGCGAAGAATCCAATCCAAGGCACCAGAGGCCAAGGAGATTCTTCGCCTTGCTCAGAATGACACATTTTCACAAAAGAACAAACAAGAACTTATCAATACACTACAACTATGACTATCGCAGTAGATTTTGACGGAACCATCGTCTCTCATCGATACCCTGAAATAGGGCGTGAAATGCCCTTTGCCGTGGACACACTAAAAATGCTCACCCGAGAAGGACACCGATTGATACTATGGAGCGTACGTGAAGGACACCTGCTGGACGAAGCTGTAGCATGGTGTAGAGAACGAGGATTGGAATTCTATGCCGTAAACAAGGACTACCCGGAAGAGGAACGCAGCCATGACAATTTTTCGCGCAAACTCAAGGTAGACTTGTTCATCGATGACCGAAACGTAGGTGGATTGCCAGACTGGGGACTCATCTATCGCATGATAAAAGAGAAGAAAAGCTACCGCGACATACTATTGGAAGAGCTCAACGCTAGTACCGCACCACAAAGAACACGCAAGTGGTGGCAATTCGGATAACCAAGGACATGCACACAACTTTTCGGTTTTGGAAAACCGTCGACAAGAATGGCTACACAAAAAAACTCTAAGAAAGAGACTACCCCAAAGGAGAGGAAACAGATAAAGTGGATTCAGAGCCTCCGCAACACCATACAGAACGAGAAGGTACAGTTCATTACCGGCTTGTTCTGCGTAATGATTGGTGCCTATATGGTACTGGCATTCAGCTCATTCATTCTCAATGGAGGAGCCGACCAAAGCGTCATGGAAAAAGCGTCTATCACCGAGCAGGTAGACTCATCGGCAACTAAGGAGGTAAAGAACGCAACCGGAACAAGCGGTGCCCATATAGCCCAATCATTGGTCAACCAAGGATTCGGTGTATCATCGTACTGCATTGCGATATTCCTCATCGTGCTCGGACTAAACCTGATGAAAGTCCGCAAATTTGACCTCAAGCGTTGGGGCATCTGCTGTGCCACCATCTTGATATGGGGGTCACTATTCCTGAGCAGCACCATAGACCGATGGATTGATAGGTCGGCCATCTATTGGGGTGGATACCATGGACACAACGTGTCGACATGGCTCGAAGGACAGTTTGGTATGCCTGGCCTGTTACTCCTTTTGGTGGTGACAGCTATCCTCTTTAGCATGTACATGTCAAGCAATACCATCGAGTTCATCCGCAATCTATTCCATATCAAATCACTCCTCCCAGGCAAGGACGAAGAAGAGACAATCCAACAGGAGAATCAGCAACCAACAGAAAATGCTGGTATCGATTTCATCATTGAGGAACAGCCTGCTATGGAGATTGAGTGGTCCACTCAAGAACCTATTCCTAATCAGGAATCTATCTCTAAAGAATCTGAAGAGGTAGAAATGGAACTTGTAGAACCCATCACAGAAGAGGACGAGGAGATAATTCAAGCTCCCCTCCATGACGAAGAGCCGAATAAATCTTCTGATGAAGCCGGCTTTACAATAGAAGTCAATGAAGAGGAAGAGGCTGACAAAATCATTGAGCCCTACAACCCCCGTCTTGACCTCTCGCGTTATAAATTCCCCACCATCGACCTGCTCAACAAGGGAAATGACGAATCGCTTACTGTAGATCGCGAAGAGCAAAATGCCAACAAAGACAACATCATACAGGCATTGCGCAACTTCGGCATTGAGATCTCATCCATCAAGGCAACCGTAGGTCCCACAATCACACTTTACGAGATTACCCCTGCACCAGGTGTACGCATCTCGAAAATCAAAAATCTTGAGGACGATATTGCCATGACCCTTTCGGCATTGAGCACTCGTATTATCGCCCCAATGCCAGGTAAAGGAACCATTGGAATCGAGATCCCCAATGCCAATCCTCAGATTGTTTCCATGCACTCGGTCATCACGAGCCGTAAGTTCCAAGAGTGCACCTATGACCTACCCGTAGCCCTTGGTAAGACCATCACGAACGAGATATTCATGTTTGACCTCTGCAAGATGCCCCACCTCCTCGTGGCCGGTGCCACGGGCCAAGGTAAGTCAGTTGGTCTAAATGCTATCGTCACCTCTCTACTGTACAAGAAACATCCAGCCGAACTCAAGTTTGTCATCGTAGACCCCAAGAAGGTCGAATTCTCGGTATATGCGCCCATCGAGAAGCACTTCCTTGCCAAGCTCCCCGATGGCGAGGATGCCATCATCACGGACGTCACCAAGGTGGTACAGACACTGAAGTCTATCTGTGTAGAGATGGATACCCGCTACGATCTTCTTAAAGTGGCTGGTGTCCGAAACCTGCGCGAATACAACGAGAAGTTCATCAACCGCCAACTCAACCCCGAAAAAGGCCACAAATATATGCCCTACATCGTGGTCATCATCGACGAGTTTGGAGACCTCATTATGACTGCTGGAAAGGAGGTAGAACTCCCCATTGCCCGTATCGCCCAATTGGCTCGTGCGGTAGGCATACATATGATTATTGCCACACAGCGTCCGGCAGCCAACATCATCACAGGTTCTATCCGTGCCAACTTCCCTGCACGCATTGCCTTCCGCGTATCGGCCATGGTCGAATCTCGCATTATCCTTGACCGTCCTGGAGCGAATCAGCTCATCGGTAAGGGCGACTTGCTCTTCCTCCAAGGTAGCGACCCCGTTCGTGTGCAGTGTGCATTTGTGGATACCCCCGAGGTAGATCGCATCAGCCGCTACATCAGCGAACAACAAGGTTACCCCACCGCTTTCTATCTGCCCGAATATGTGGACGAGAACACTGCAGACGGAAGCAATTTGGAAGATGTGGACCTCAAACGCCTCGACCCCATGTTCGAAGATGCCGCACGCCTTGTAGTCATCCATCAATCGGGATCTACATCGCTCATCCAACGCAAGTTCTCTATCGGATACAACCGAGCAGGCCGCATCATGGACCAACTCGAAAAGGCCGGCATCGTAGGCCCTGTAGACGGAAGCAAACCACGTCAGGTACTCTGTGCCGATGAGATGGACCTGGAGATGCGCCTCAAGAACCTGAACGAACAGTAGCCCATATATCGGACGGAGTCCGACAAAATGACACACAATGTCAGCCATGCCAACAGATTCGAAACGATTTGACACGACGAACCCTGTTGGCAGGCTTTTTGTTTAATCACAAATGACAAGATGTCGCAGAAAAAGAATAAATTTGACTAATTATAATATGAGTACACAAGAAGAAAAGAATGTTGCTAATGAGGAGTTGAAAGAGACTGTAGAAAACGCTGAAGCCACCGTTGAAGAAACGTCAGCGGAGCCTCAGGAAGAGACCAATCAGGAGCCTCTGAGCGAGGTAGATCAGCTAAAGCTACAGCTTGCCGAAATGCAGGAGAAGAATGCCGAGTTGCAGGACCGCTATCTGCGTCAGGCTGCCGAATTTGACAACTACCGCAAGCGCACCATGAAAGAGAAAGCCGAACTCATCAAGAGCGCTGCCGAGAAACTCATGGTAGCCGAATTGCCCGTAATAGATGATATGGACCGCGCATTGGAGAATATGGAAAAGGGAGCTGATGCTGAGGCATGCATCGAAGGATTCAAGCTCATCGTCCAGAAATTCAAAAATATACTCACACAGCAGGGACTCGAGAAGATTGAAACCGAGGGACAGGATTTCGATACTGACTTCCATGAGGCTATCGCCCTCATCCCCGCCCCCACCGAGGAACTCAAAGGCAAAATTCTCGATTGCGTACAACAAGGTTACAAGTTGGGTGACAAGGTAATACGTCACGCAAAAGTTGCTGTAGGTCAATAAGAATTGACAATGACAATTCATTAAGGAAACAAACACAACACATGGAAAAGAGAGATTACTACGAAGTCTTAGGCGTCGACAAGAAAGCCTCGGCTGACGAGATTAAAAAGGCATACAAAAAGATGGCCATCAAATATCACCCTGACCGCAATCCGGGTGACAAAGAGGCTGAGGATAAGTTCAAAGAGGCTGCCGAGGCCTACGAGGTATTAAGCGACGACAACAAGCGTGCACGCTATGATCAGTTTGGTCATGCAGGCATGGGAGGTGCTGCTGGCGGTGGTTATGGCGGACAGAGCATGTCTATGGACGATATCTTCTCTATGTTTGGTGATATCTTCGGCGGCCACGGAGGTTTTGGCGGTTTCGGAGGTTTTGGTGGTGGAGGTGGTCGCCAACAAGCACGACGTTTCCGTGGCTCAGATCTCCGCATTAAGGTAAAGCTCAGTCTCAAAGAGATAGCTGAGGGCGTAGAGAAAAAGCTCAAACTCAAGAAATACGTACCCTGCGAGCATTGTAACGGAACGGGAGCCGAAGCTGGCTCTGGTACAGAAACCTGTCCCGAATGTCACGGCACAGGTTCGGTAACCCGCACACAGCAGAGTATTTTCGGCATGATGCAGACACAAAGCGTGTGTCCTCGATGCAATGGTGAAGGTAAAATCATCAAGAACAAATGTTCGCATTGTAGTGGCGAGGGTATCGTATACGCAGAGGAGATTGTTACTGTAAAGATTCCCGCAGGTGTAGCCGAAGGCATGCAACTCTCCATGAACGGCAAAGGTAATGCCGGCAAGCGCAATGGCGTGCCTGGCGACCTTCTCATCCTTGTCGAGGAAGAGCCGCATGCAGAACTCATCCGAGATGAGAATGACCTCATCTATAATCTCCTGCTCGATGTACCTACAGCAGCGCTTGGCGGAACGGCCGACATCCCCACCATCGACAGCAAGGTACGCGTGAAGATAGAACCCGGCACACAACCGGGCAAGGTACTCCGCCTACGCGGTAAGGGATTGCCCAATGTCAACGGATATGGCACTGGCGACTTGCTTGTCAATATCAGTGTCTACATTCCAGAGACACTTAATCGCGAAGAAAAAGCCGCAATGGAGAAGTTCCAGAAATCAGACAACTTCTGTCCTAACGAAAGTTTGAAAGAAAAGATTTTCCGAAAATTCAAAAACTTCTTCGATTGATGTATAATTAAAACAAAACAGGGAAATGACTCATTTCCCTGTTTTGTTTATTCTATTGACACTCCTTAATTGCAATAACGATTCCTATTGGGTGCACTTTTGATTTCGGGAAGAAGTACCCTTACAAGAGCATTTCTTTACCGTTTGTCTCAACGGGCATGATAACTCAGTACAGGTCTCACATCGAGGTTCATTCTTCTTGGCATGAGATACTATGCGCACGATACGTCGTACCACGAAATAGAGGCACAAGGCAAAGACAAGGGCTACAATCAGATGCTGGAACATTCCTCTTTACATTATGAATTTCGGATTATGATTTCTTAAGGAGTCATAAAGCACTATACGACACACTCTAAACCACAGACATCAGAAACACAACATTCCAACCCTATATGCCACGAATGCTACAATCCAAGCCAAGGCTGTGGTGTATACAGCTGTAAAGATAGCCCACCCCCAATTCTTTGTTTCCTTTTTTATAGCAATGAGTGTAGCCAAGCATGGGAAATAGATGAGCACAAAAAGCATGTAGGCTAGTGCAGCGGCAGGAGTAGTTACGGTCTTGAGTGCTGCAGCAATCTGCGCTTCACTCTCGGCAGTATCTACCACCTCCTCATTGGCATAAAGCACACCAAGCGTACTCACGATGAGTTCCTTGGCCCCCACTCCACTAACAAGTCCGATACCCATTTTCCAATCGAATCCCAAAGGAGCGATGACTGGTTCTATAGCCTTCCCGATATGCCCTATATAGGAGTGCTCCTGTTGTTCCGCAGGAGTTGAATACTGTTCGCTACGAGGATAGTAACCCAAGAACCACACCACGATAGAAGCGATGAGTATGACGCCACCCATCTTCTTCAGATATTCGTACCCCTTATCCCAAGTGTGTTTGAAGATAACTTTCCAGACCGGACGACGATAGGGAGTAAGTTCCATGACATAGGGAGTCTCGTCACCACGCATCACTGTACGACTCAAGAGCCGAGCGACCAACACAGCCAACAATATCCCCGTGAGATAAAGCCCCATGAGCACTATGCCCGAATGATGGGGAAAGAAGGCAGCAACAAAAATAATGTACACCGGCAGTCGGGCACTGCACGACATGAGCGGAGTCACGAGCATAGTGATGAGTCTACTCTTACGACTCTCAATCATACGTGTAGCAAGTACAGCGGGCACATTACACCCAAAGCCCATGATAAGTGTTATGAACGACTTTCCGTGCAAGCCCATCTTATGCATTGCCTTGTCCATAATAAAAGCGGCACGTGACATATAGCCCGAATCCTCCATCAATGAGATAAAGAAATAGAGAATGAGGATATTGGGCAGAAAGACGATGACACCACCTACACCACCTATGATACCATCGACCACCATATCCTTGATGGGGCCCTCGGGAAGTAGTTGTTCGATGAGCATACCCGCCTTCTCTACCAGCCATTCTATACCTTGCATAGGATATTCGCCAAGCACGAAAGTCGCCTCGAACATAATAAACAATGAAACAAGGAAGATAGCTACTCCCCACACCTTATGGGTAACCAATCGATCGAGTCTCTCGGTGAAGCGAAGGTTGGCCTTGGGAATCGTTCGTGAAGGAGTATAGGTCTCTTTCAATGCACCTTGAATAAATCCCTGCTTGGCAACACGTATAGCCTTTGGAACGCTTTCACCCATCAGACGGGTGTAGCGGCGGCGCTCTTTGTCGCGCAATGCAAAGATAGCCTTACTGTTAGGCATATTTTCACGCACATATTGCTCGATATCAACATCTCCTTCAAGCAAACTTATAGCCACATAGCGTGTCGAATAGCGATAACGGGTGTGGGCACTCTTCCAAATCTCGTTGCGGAGTGTTTCGATACTCTGCTCCAATTCAGTACCATGATAGATATGGATGTGGCGATAGGCGTGCTTCTTGTAACGGGTATCGAGCGTATGGTCACGTGTAAAGTCAGCCAAGTGTTCTGAGTGATCATCTGTATGCTCGATGCTACGATGCCACTCCTGCAGCTCGCGCATCACCTCCTTATTGACCTCGCCCTCATCGTCAAGGAAATCAGCGCCCTCATATATATTGATAGCGAGGTGCAGCAGATGCTCTATCCCTTCATTATTCAAACTCACCGTAGGTACAATGGGCGTGCCTAAGAGTCTACTCAATGTTTGATAATCAAGCATAGCCCCCTCCGTCCTCATGGCATCAAACTTATTGAGTGCAACAATAACGCGCAAGTTCATGTCAAGGAGCTGGGCCGTAATCTGCATGCTACGTTCAAGGTCGGTAGCATCTATTACGCTAATGACAATATCCGGAGCATCACCTACAAGGTGCCGACGCACTGTCCAAGTATCGGCCGTACGTGAAGTCAGCGAGTAAGTATCAGGAAGATTAGTGATATACAAACGATAGTCTTGAAAGTCACGTTCTCCCATCAGTATGTCATCAGCATTGGGTAATGATACTGCATTACCTTTCGTAAGTGTAGTAAAGAGAGAATTCTTTCCTGAGAGAGGCTGCCCGACCAAGGCTATTTCTATCTCGTGACGATGACGATGTGCCAAGCTCTTGAGGGCACCTGTAGAGACTTCAGTTACCTGCATCTCTCGTGCGGCCTCTTCCGTAGTGAGCACCTCAATCATCGACGCCTCTGGTAGCGTGAGGCTACGCTGTACACCTTCGACATCGACGTTTACAAACTTCGTACCGACATCCAGTATCTCAATGCATATCCCCTTGTAGAATCCTGCATCTACTGCACGTTTGCGTGCACTACCATGTCCCTTAACCTTTACTATGCAGCCTTTCTGGCCTGCGTGCATTTCTGATATTCTCATGGATTATCCATTGCATTCTTCGTGCAAAGATACAAACATCCACTTTTTCGAACAAACTTTATTTAGATTCTTTTCAAACAAGGAGACTTTTTTTATACAGAATTGAAGATTTGACTCATGCAGAAAATTCTTTATTCTCATGCCGAACAATATTATCTGACATCAATTCGCATCATCACTCTACCACAATCTCATCCACAAAGAGGAATCCGCCATGGTGGCTGCGTAGAGCCTGGTAGCGTATGTAGCGTGCTTGGGCTTCTCCTTCCCATCCGAGTGTACAGAAGGAGACGGAATCATCGCGCACCACCTCTTTATATATATGGTGTAGTTCGGCAAACTCCGTGCCATCAGTCGATGCAGAGATAATAATCTCGGAAGGCATGAACACTCCAGGGCCACATATCTGCATAAAGTCGGCATGAATGGCATTGATGGGGAGGATTTCATCAAGATCGATAACCACATCGACGCCCTTGCGACCGAGAAAACCTTGCCAGCGACGATCTCCATAGGTCCATCCTCCATGCCAACCATCAACGAGGGCACTGTCACCTCCTGCAGCGTAGCCGCTATAATAGGCCGAACCATCAACGTAGCTTACCTTCTTGCCCACGGCAAGGTGTGATATTTGTTGGTCAGCTCCGGGGCGGTTACCCACTTCACTGGAGAGATCAAAGGTGTTGTAACCTATTTCCTGCAGGTGCTTGGTTGCCCTTTGCGCTCGACGGTAAAAACATTCGTAGTCTTTATTCTCGGGACTACTCCACCCGACTTCTGCTATGGCGAGCATGCGCGGATACATCATGTATTCCAAATGCTCTTCGGTGGGTATATACTCTGCAAAGAGATTGCCTTGCACGCCATACAATAGTGCCTCCTGAGAGGCCGTGAGGCCGTCTGGCAAGGGTTCGTAGGCATATACTTTCTTCAGTGGGAGGTATCCTCCAAAAGCTTCAGGCTGGGTATGCGGTGCATCTTGATAAGCATCGAGATAGCAATATTCGCCAGGAGTCATGATCGCACGGTGTCCTGCACGGATGGCGCGCAGACCTCCTTCATTGCCTCTCCATGACATGACCGTAGCATTGGGAGCAAGGCCCCCATCGAGAATCTCATCCCATCCCAAGAGTTTGCGGCCATGTGCCGTAAGGAAGCTATCCACTCGGTGTATAAGGTAGCTTTGCAACTCATCCACATCGTTTAGACCTTCGTTTTTCATACGTGCCTGGCACAGTGAGCAGGTCTTCCAAGACTGCTTACTTGCTTCGTCGCCACCAATATGAATATATTCGGACGGGAAGAGCTCCATGACTTCCGTGAGGACATTTTCGAGGAACTCAAAAGTCTGTTCATTGCCGATACAGAAGTCCGACTCCTTATAAGGGGCGTGAGAACATGACAGTTCGGGATATACGGCGAGCACCTCTTCGGAATGTGAGGGCATCTCTATCTCGGGAACAATGGTAATGTGACGCTTCTGAGCATAAGCCACGAGATCACGTATCTGGTCTTGTATGTAGTATCCTCCGTAGGCAGAGTCACTCCCCTCCTCTACGTATCGGCGTTCAGCATTCCACCACTCTTTCCATGTTGGATGGGTTCGCCAAGCGGCCTTTTGTGTGAGTAGCGGATAGCGTTTGATCTCTAAGCGCCAGCCTGCAGCATCGGTAAGGTGCAGATGAAGATGGTTCATCTTATAATAGGCCATGGCATCAATCTGCTTCTTCACGAAGTCCACATCGAAGAAATGGCGCGACACATCGAGCATCATGCCACGATAGGCAAACCGAGGTTCGTCGACAATGGTTCCTTGGGGTATTTTTTTATTTTCAGATACAAGTTGTAACAGGGTTTGAAATCCATAGAAAAGTCCAGCGTCTGTACAAGCCTCTATCATAATTTTTTTAGAGGTTATGGTTATGCAATATCGTTCACGATTATACTCCTTGCTGCAATCGTCTATCTTTCTCATTATAATCGTGTTGCAGCATGTAATATCGTTCGTATACTCAACGAAACAGAGAGGAGATTCTGATATGAAGGACAAGAAGTTTTTGCGGACTGTATCAGATGATTCTATATGGATTTTTGTACGATTATTCACATCGAAATATCCTCCCGACAGCTCAACCTCAGCAGGTATGGGTATGACATTAATATCTGCCGTAGAAGATGTGCAACCACACAGTATGGAGCACAAAAGGACGAGTGGCAATAGATTCCTTTTCATCATGCTGAAGCTAATCGTTTCTTGGGGAGATGGTTCACCGAGCATCTTCCCTATCCTCTTTTACCGTTCACCACTGAACCCCTCACCACTAAAGTCAATGCCCATAGGAGACTGGAACACTCGGAGGCCGAACGTAGGTAACACAGCAAAGACATGTTCGAATATTTCACTTTGTAGATGCTCGTAGGGCACCCAGTCGGTTCCGTCGGAGAAGAAGTAAAGTTCTAAGGGAAGACCTTGGGCTGTGGGCTGCAGCTGGCGTACCATGATAATCATATTCTGATTGACACGATGATGCTGGCGCAGATAGTTCTCTAAATAATTGCGAAAGATATGAAGATTGACCACAAACTTATCCTCACGCTCAACACCATCGAGCCATCCACGCTCAGAGAACTCGGCCATCTGCTCTTCGGTACAGAAGGCAATGGAGCGC
>JAZOPX010000011.1:0-8952 GCA_045655845.1 Bacteroidaceae bacterium | reverse complement strand
AGGTGCACACAGAGCGTGGATGTATAATCCCCTCTACCTCATCTCTTCGTTCCACACTGGTGCTGTGTATAGCGTCAACAATTGGTATGGCGTAGGTCTCGGTATGGATGTGTTCTATAATGGAGCAGTGGATAGCGGTACCGGCCGTGGCCTGTATTGTAATGGCGTGTTGAATGACTTTGGTGGTATAGATTGTAATACTTGTGATGGGGAATATTCCTTCAAGGATAAGGTACGTGCTGGCGTTGCGCTCAACAATGAGTTCCGCTTTGGTGTCGTGACAGCCATGGTCGATTGGGGAGTATATTTCTATAATCCTTCGCGTCATCTTTATCAAGAGTGGCATACGGAGAACTATGACAAGGGTGGTGTCCAGGAGAAACGTCCTTTGTTCTATAAGGCGATTGGTGGAGCCGGTAACGAGGAGGCTTTCCACTACATTCGTTTTGGTATGAAGTATCGCGTTTGGGATAATCTCTATTTGCAAACTTCTGCCAAGGTTCACATGCACATCTGTGAGTATCTTGAGTTTGGCGTAGGCTATCAGATTCCCATCCTCAAGAAGAGCAATCGTAAGGGTGATAGCCCTATCTTCCACCATGCAAAGTATTGGTGGAAGTAAATCGTTGCACGTATAAATCGGTTTGCACATACATATAGATAATAATCAATCGACGAAGAGTATGAAAAGAACTATTCTGCATAAATCCTTTATTGCCATGTTGGCACCCATATTATCCGCCTCTTTGGTTGCTTGCCAACCTGATGAGATTGTAGAAGCGAATATCCCTTGTGGTCAAGCACCTCATACGCATGCAGTAGACCTCGGTCTGTCTGTGAAATGGGCTTGTTGTAACATTGGTGCAAATTCTCCTGAGGGCTATGGCAACTATTATGCTTGGGGAGAGTTGGAAACAAAAGAATCTTGCGAATGGCATAACTATAAATGGCACGACAACGGCACGGGTGGTATGACCAAGTATAACGACGAGGATGGAGTGAAGGTGTTGACCGCTGAGGATGATGCTGCCCAAGTGGAATTAGGTGAAGGCTGGCGTATGCCTACTCCTGCAGAGATGCAGGAACTCAGGGAGCGCTGCAAGTGGGAGTGGGTTACAGTCAATGGTGTTCCTGGTTACAAGGTTAGCGGCAATGGTAACAGCATCTTCCTTCCTGCTGCAGGCTCACAATACGTAAAGCAATTTACCAGTCAAGAAACACAGGGCTGCTATCTGTCTTCTACGTTATATAGTGAGGATTGTGGCCTAGCAATTTGTTTGGGATTCACCCAAAAGCATCGCTACATGATCAATAGTGAACGTTGTGACGGTCATACCATACGTCCTGTAAAGGAGTAATGTACGGCCAATATGAACAACAAGCAGCGAGCCCCACGGGACTCGCTGCTTGTTGTTTTCTATCATAAAGTAGAAACTAATTAAAAGGACAGTGCCTCTCACCTTTAACCTTTAACCTTTAACCTCTCACCTATAACCCTCACTCCTCTCATCGTCCACACGGCCACCATGGCCAGTGCGAGGCGGGTGAGGAATATCCACCAAAAACTGATGCCCATGGCGACGAAGAGCATGGTGTCTTCGAGCAGCGAGTGCGATACGCCGAGGTGATGGTTCACAAGATTGGCTTCGTCACGTGTAAGGCGGCCTTGCTCCACCTCATCGATCATGATGGCAGCACCATATGCCATGCCCACCACATTGCCCGTGAGCCAGAGGAGCGAGCAGCCCGAGGGCAGTCCGAAGAGGCGCATGAGTGGTGAGAGGATATGGGCGATACGATGCATCCAACCAAACTCCTCGAGTATGCGCTGTAAGAACATGAGGGCGGTGACAATGAGGATGATGGTCACGATAAGTACGAGCGACGAACTGAGCCATTGCGTGAAGAGCATACCCCAAGAGGTAACCTCTGCACCTCCCATACTCATGAAGTTAAAGGGAACGTCGCTCTGTGGCATCATCCAGTTGAGTACGATGGCCGAAGCAAAAGACATAAAGATACGGAATGCTACAATCTTCCCGAAGGGCGACCCTGTCTTATGGGCTACGGAGCACTCTACCGGTAGATTATGCGATACAAGGCACATGACGGCCAAGATGGTGGCCTCACGCAAGGTGAGTGTGAGCGTAGTCATCACGGCAATGGTGGGGTAGAGGGGGAGGAAGATGCTTGTAAGGAAGACGATGGCCGAGTCGCCCGAGAGACCTATATAAGAGAATATGGGCGACAGATACCCTGCCAACCAATCGATGACACCAACGTATTGTAATACACGCACGGCCAACGAAATGGGCAACATTACTTTGAATAACCATAAGCAGATACTCAATGAGCGAGGCGTGGCACGGAGCAAGCACTTATAGAGGCGGATGAGGAGTCGTTTTGGCATGGTGTTTGGTGTCTTTTAAGGAGTTCCCTCTCCTCGGGAGAGGGTTAGGGAGAGGCCTCTCTTTTTACTTCTTGAACATGCGGTCCATCTCTCTTTTGTCGTCCTTCTCCTTGAGCGACTGGCGCTTGTCGTATTGTTTCTTACCCTTGGCAAGGGCGATGACGAGTTTAGCCAACCCCTTCTCATTGATGAAGAGGCGGGTGGGGACGATGGTGAAGCCTGGGTGCTTCTCGCCGTTCTGCAGGTTGCGCAGTTCTTTCTTGCTCAGGAGCAACTTACGCTCGCGACGAGGGTTGTGGTTGTTGTAGGAGCCGTAGAAGTATTCTGAGATATGCATATTCTTTACCCACAACTCTCCATTGATGAAATAGCAGTAAGTGTCTACAAGGCTGGCCTTCCCGAGTCGGATAGACTTGATTTCCGTTCCCGTGAGCACGATGCCGGCAGTATAGGTGTCGACAAACTCATAATCGAACGACGCCTTCTTGTTCTTTATATTGATAGGTGTAGGCTTTTTCTTTTCCATCAGCCAAGAGTTTTCGATAACATATTAAACAAAAGATTGATGATTTCGGGCGAGAATACTACTGCTACGGATGCAATTATTGTAAACGTGAGACGTTTCTCCTCCGATATGCCGAGGAGCACTTCACTACCTTCCCATACGATGTAGAGGACATAGAATTGCAATATCCATTTTAGAATGAATATTGATGGAAGTAGCTCGACGAGTATGTTTGCCATGAATATGGTTCCCATGGCATATCCTACAAAGAGTTGTGAACCGGCCATGTCGGGTTGGTGGGCGAGTAACTTTTGTCTCAGAAGGTCAAGCAGCCAAGCTGCGAGGAAGAATCCACCAAAGAGTGCCACGCAGTAACCGCATATGTCCATTGCGGCGGTGTGAAAGGTCATGCGCTCCATTCCAGTATACAACAGCTTGCCGAACAATACAGCCAATCCGCACAAGGCAATGAGCGGGTATACGAAACTCCCCATCACATCACGTCGGGGTGACTCGGTCGAAATCTCTACCCATGCCTTCTTTGGCGATATGATGAGGGCAAAGAGGCGTTGGAACAGTTCTTTATAGTTCATCTGTTTACCCTTTAGATAATACTCTCAATTCACTTCTCGTAGCTTATTACTCATAGCGCACTACTAAAAGTCGTATTTGAAGTAGTTGGTGATATGGCTAATTGTGCGTATGGTATCTTTGCCCAGATGGTTGTAATCGTAGTCGATGAACTTACCGGTTACAAAGATTCTAACTGAGTCGTTCTCTTTCATGGCGGTCAGCACCTCTTTCATCTTGTTACTCAACTCAGGATCTGCATTTCCTGTGTCGCGTAGCGTGCGCAGGTCATAGCTGTGAATGTATTCGTAATATTCCTTCTTTGGATTTTCTTCGTAAGTGGCAGTCAGATTAAAGAATAATGAGTCGTTTACGACCTTATCAGGCATAAAGTAATAGGTGGCAGAGCTTTCAGAGGGAACTACCGGAAGTACGTTCAGGTAACCATTACTAACCCATACCGTCGGGGTGAAGGAAGTTCCACCAAGCGGAAAGTTTTGGAATCCCAAAAGAGGCATCTGCTCAGTGGCCGGAAGTTTGTTTGTGACGGGGAGTATGTCAATTTTCTTCGCGTCGAGCATGAGAAGGGACGCCTTGTACGAAGCATCTACATCCAATCGTACGAGTATTTCTGCACGTGTTGCTCCTCTGAGGTCAAACATCTCCAATTCCTCGGGAGTCTTCAAGTTGGTGATGTTGTCAAATAACTCACCTGTGTAGTCTGCTTTGAATGATACTGTAGGAGTCAAGGTGTCGATGGTTGCTACTCGATTGTAAGAAATGGAATATCCGTAGTTCGGCTCGGATAAACATGAGGTCAGCAAACATACGATTGCACCTATCAAAGCAAGTGATATTTTCTTCATTGTTTTATCTTTAATTTTCAATTTTTAATTTAAATCAGAAACTCATCGATATGCTCATCCACATAGTAGGCGATGGTGGCTGTTATCTCCTCTTCGTTCTCGATGAAGTAGTCTTCTGGATCATCAAACTGTGGGTACAGTTCATACATCGCCATGAACTCTTCGTCGGAACGTTCGCGGGTGAGGTCGGCTTTGTGCTCGTCATATACCTCCTTGGCCTTGTATATCATCTTCGAGAAGTCCTTCAGTCCCCATAGACGCATCGCCTTGGCAAAGGGATTGTCGAAGATGTAGGGACCGTAGCCATTCTGTATCAACTGGCAGAAACCTCCGTCCATCATCTCCTCGTGGAAGAAGTGGTAACCCAAGAGCGCGTGTTGGCTGCCTGTGAGGCGCGGCATCGTCTCGGCTGTCAGTTCTCCCTCGATGCGTGTGAGGTAGGCATCGGTAAACACCTTGAGGAAGGCATCCATACCCTCCTCGGCTGCTTGGCGCAGCATATCGTCGGTAATCAATTTGTCCATGTCTGTTCGTGTTGTCTTCACTACAAGCGACAAAGATACATATTTTCGCTCAATCCCCCTCTAACTAATCTATTAAAATATGTAGAATAGACTTTAAGATACTTATTCCAAATAGATATTTACAGTCATGG
This sequence comes from Bacteroidaceae bacterium, assembly GCA_045655845.1. Lineage (GTDB taxonomy): Bacteria > Bacteroidota > Bacteroidia > Bacteroidales > Bacteroidaceae > UBA1189. Next base: position 3,946 of record JAZOPX010000011.1, on the reverse strand, counting down.
GGGTGTCTGCCACGCTCACTGTCAAGCGTTGCGGCTCACCGGCACCATTGGCGTAGCGCAGTTCGTAGGTGGCATTCTTGGGAACAAGGAGGGTGAAAAGGTCATTCATGTCCTGCTGGGGACTGGCGGTGAGGCCTCCTCCCATCTGTACCGTTCCGGAAAATACGTCAACCCCGATGATGGCTCTGTCTGTGGAATGCTGTGTGACTCCCTCCTTGGCATAGCCTGCAATGCGCAGAAGGGTGTGGGTGCCAGCCTCTGTGTGGATTCTCTGTTGCTCGTGGGCGAGGTCGATGTAGTGCTGGGTTACATTCTCGGCTCCGATATGTCGGGGAAGCGAGTCGACGGGCTCATCCTCTTCCTCGGCACACCATACCATAGGAAACCAGTCGGCAGCCTGACCGAAGTGGGTGGCATAGATGGCATAGTTACGGCCGTTGGGGTTAGCCTTGGCAGCATCGGCCATGAACCAAAGGTGGTCGAGCGCACGGGGAAAGTAATATTCGGTGACGCGCCATTCTCCATCCAACCACACTTCGGTCCAACTGTGATTGCCTCGATTGTCGTGCCATGAGGCCGTACCTACAAATCGTGCAGGGATGCCCACCGCGCGACAGGCATCGACGAGGAGGATGGAGAGACCTGTGCATGAGGCCATGCCTTGGCGCATTGATTCGCGTGGACTCTGATTGGTCTTCTCGCGTCGGGTGTTATACTCCACGCCCGTCATTCTGGGAATGTTCTTGTTGACAGCACAGATGGCGTCATATAACGTGGTGCAGGTGTCTACGGCAGGAGCAAACAGGTCGTGCAGTTCGCGGCGCCATGAGTCGCGCACCTCATCCACCACGTAGTAGGGAAGTACATCGCTATAGAATATCTCCTTGGGCAAGGTCTGTGCCCAAGGGTACTTGTTGTAGGCCATAAGGGCATACTCTACATTTTCCTTCAGGAGGTCAAGTGACATGGTGTCGCGGTCAGCATCGGGCATGTAGGTGATGAGGTACTCTAACGCTTCGCGATGTGTCTCGTCGCATTGCGCAAGGAGTTGCTGTAGTGCCTCTGGGCGTGATGAGGTGTTAATGGCCTCCGCCAATTCGGGAGAATATGCCTGCTTGGGCCGTATGGCCAGGAATGCAACGACGATACCCAAAGCAATAAGAATGAGTGCAATGTGTTTTTTCTTCATATTTATAGTTGTTTGATAAGTTTTACTATAGAACGAACCTCCTCTTCATCGACAACCCTTAGTGCATATTCATCTATGGCTGTCGTGCCGCCCATGGAGATGCGTGGATTGCGGTATAGCATGCGACCGGGAATCATCTTCTTGGCACTGAAGTGCAGAGCGTCGACTCCCGTCTCGGCCAATTGTAGGGCATTGGATGCTACGACTCCGCTCCCTGCCATAATCTCTATGCGTCGCGAGGCGATGGTGACGGCTTGTGCGATGTTGCCGATACCCTCTACGGCCTTGTCATATCCGCCCGATGTGAGGATGCGTGTACATCCCGTGCTGATGACATCTTCTACGGCTTGCAGGTAATCTTGCGTCATGTCTATGGCGCGATGGAAGGTCGTTTCCATCCCTTGTGCTGCCTCTACAAGGAGTCTCGTCCTTTCGATGTCTACCTTTCCTTCTGCGGTAAGAATGCCGAAGACGACGCCCGTGGCACCCGCTTGGCGTGCATGGCCGATGTCGTGAAGCATCGTACGGAACTCCTCGTCAGAATAGAGGAAGTCTCCTCCTCGCGGACGAATCATGATGCTGACCTCAATGCCTGGGATGGCACAAGCCTCTGTCATCATTCCCATGGATGGGGTGATGCCTCCGTCGGCGGGAGAGGCGCATAGTTCTACACGGTCTATCCCCAGTCGTGCCGCCGTGTGGCATGCTTCGAGGCTGTAGGAGCAAAGTTCACTTTTCATAGGCGTATGTTTAATTCAGTTCCACTACCGTGATACCTGCACCACCAAATTGGACATGCTCATCGCGGCAACTGGAAACAGCGGGATTGGCTTGCAGGTATTGTCGTATGAGGGTGCGCAGGATGCCATTGCCCGTGCCATGGAGGATGCGTACGCGGGGCATGCTGAGCAGTACGGCATCGTCGATGTAATAGGTGACGGCTTGTAGGGCCTCCTCGCCACGCATGCCACGTACATCGATGTCTTGCTTGAAGTGTAGGCGGCGTTCCGAGATGTCTGCTTGTGTCTCCTTACTCAGGAAGGTGTAGGCACGGGGACGCTCGGCCTCCTGTTGGCGTGCGGCCTCTTGTGTAGAGGGCTCCAGTTTGGAGAGTTTGGTCACGGTGCGCATCATGCCGAAGGTCACAGTAGCATTCTTACCATTGATCTGCTCAATGGTGCCGATGGCCTGCTGACCCTTGATGCGGACGAGGGAACCCACAGAAAGAGGGACCTCCCCCCCGCCCCTCCCGAGGAGGGGCGATTCAGTCATCGCGGAGCCAAGTCCCCCTCCTCGGGAGGGGTTAGGGGAGGCCTCCTTCTTGTTTTTCTTCTCTTTCTTACGCTCCTGACGCGCACGTAACTGCTCCATCTTGCGTTGGATGCGTGCTTCGTACTCGTCGGTAGTGTTGTCGGTTACGGCTTCGCGCCACTCGGCCAACTCCTGGCGTGCCTGGCGGGTCTGCTCCTTTTCTGCTTGTGCCTCCTTGATGGTGCGTATGGTGTTCTCGATGCGGGCGTTCGACTCCTGCAGGAGTTGTTTCATCTCCTCCTTAGCTTCGCGGATGACGCTCTTGCGCGACTTTTTCAATTCCTCCATCTCGCCTTCATATTGGGCGATGAGTCCTTCGAGTTGCTTCTCCTTCTGACGGATGTTCTGACGCTTAGTCTCCCAATAGCGTTTGTCGCGTACGATATCCTGTAGGTATTTGTCTGATTGGATGTACTCGCTGCCCACAATCTCTGCGGCATCGGCGATGACCTCTTCGGGAAGTCCTATCTTGCGGGCTATCTCCACGGCGAACGAACTGCCGGGATTGCCTATCTGCAACTGGTATAATGCTTGCATCAGATGGCGGTCGTAAAGCATGGCCCCGTTGACCACTCCTTCGTGGCTGTCGGCAAACTGCTTCAGGTTAGAGTAGTGCGTGGTGATGACACCGTAGGCCTGCTTGGTATTGAATCGGCGCAATACCGCCTCGGCAATGGCACCTCCGATGAGGGGCTCGGTGCCGCTACCAAACTCGTCGATGAGGATGAGACTTTCGGCGTTGGCCTCGCGTATCATATTCTTCATGTTCAGCAGGTGGCTGCTATAGGTGCTGAGGTCATCCTCAATGCTCTGTTCGTCGCCAATATCGATGAAGATGCTACGGAAGATACCGGCACGGCTGGCTCTCTTCACCGGAATGAGCATGCCGCATTGTAGCATGTATTGCAAGAGGCCTACGGTCTTCAGACAGACCGACTTACCACCAGCGTTGGGCCCCGATATGATGAGTATGCGTTGCTTGCGGTTCAGCAGGATGTCCAGCGGGACGACCTTCTTGCCGTGTTTGGCCAACGTGATGCGCAGTAAGGGGTGCTCGGCCTCTACCCAATCGATGTGGGGATGGTCGCACAACTCGGGACGTATGGCATCCATGTCGATGGCCGTAAGTGCCTTGGCGCGGATGAAGTCTATCTCGGCTAAGAATGAGTAGGACTCCAGTATCTCGGGAATCTGTGGACGTACCTCATCGGTAAACTCCGTGAGGATGCGTATCACCTCACGGCGCTCCTCACCTTCGAGTTCGCGGATGCGGTTGTTGGCCTCTACCACCTCGGCGGGCTCAATGTAGACGGTCTTACCTGTGGCCGACTCATCGTGTACGATTCCCTTGATACGGCGTTTGAGAGCAGGTACTACGGGAATCACCAAGCGTCCGTCACGTACGGTGGGGTTCACATCCTTGTCTACGATGCCTTCGGCCTGTGC
>JAZOPX010000010.1:0-20562 GCA_045655845.1 Bacteroidaceae bacterium | reverse complement strand
CTTGAGGAGGAGTATGCTGCAATTGTAGAGCGTGCACAAGACCCTGAGCTTACCGACGGCCAGCGCGAAGAGCTCAGAGCACAGATGTCAAGTTTCGAAGAGAAATACTACCAAGCTATCAAGAACAGCATCACTGACAATGCCGGCACAGAGTTTGGTCTCTACAACCTCCGCAACTACTACACCATGTACGAACCTGAAGAGTTGAGTCCTATTCTCGAGAGCTACGTTGCAGCGTTCCCCACCGATGCTTACTTGCAACAAATCAAGAAGCAGAACGACATCACATTGGAGACAGCACCCGGTATGCCGTACAAGGATTTCGAGATGGCCGATACCGAAGGCAACATGCACAAGCTGTCAGAGTATATCGCTGCCAACAAGGTGACTTTGATTGACTTCTGGGCAAGCTGGTGCGGTCCCTGCCGTGCTGAGATGCCCGCCGTGAAGGCTGCTTACGAGGCATACAAGGACAAGGGTTTCGGCATCGTAGGTGTATCGCTCGACAACAGCGAGAGTGCTTGGCTCTCAGCGATCCAGAACCTTGAGATGGATTGGGCACACTTGTCAGACCTCAAGGGTTGGCGTTCTGAGGGTGCCAAACTCTATGGCGTAAACTCTATTCCCGCTACCGTTCTCGTAGGACAAGACGGCACTATCATCGCCCGCAATGTTCGCGGCGAAGCCATCCAGCAGAAGTTGGCCGAGATATTGAAGTAATATCCGAAGCCATCAGATACGGAAGTCGGCTACTCCACATAGAATGAGGTAGCCGACTTCTTTATTTGTACTGTCTTGATGGCTTATGCTTGCAGCCAATCATCGATGAGCATGCGTGCCATGCTCATCTTGCCAGGTATGGCAGGCAGGGTGTCGCGTGTAAAGAAAGCCGCCTCGCGCAGTTCGCCATCACGCAGAGCGATGTCTCCCTCCACATAATCAGCCTTGAAGCCTATCATCAGTCCCATCGGATAGGGCCATGGTTGACTGCCAAAGTAGCGTATATTCTCTACGCGCAGTCCCGTCTCCTCCATCACCTCGCGTGCCACGCACTCCTCGAGCGTCTCGCCCGTCTCCACGAAGCCTGCTACCAGACCATAGTAGTCGCGGCGGAAGTTCTTGGCCTTTACCAATAGTGCCTCCTCTCCCCTACTCACCAATACGATGATGGCCGTGCTCAGCTTGGGCCATAGTTCCTCCCCACACTGTGTACAGCGCTTACTGATGATGCTCCCCCACTCCATAGGTGCACCGCAGATCCCGCAATACTGGTGCTGACGGTCAAAGTAGAGCAGTTCGCTCGCCTTACCCGCCTGACGATATACCCGCTCGGGCAACACGTAGAAACTCTCGCGGAGGTCAACCCATCGGTAGCCTTCGGGCAAGTCCTCCTGACCGCTTCGCGCCATGTAGCACACCGCCTCGTCGGTCTCCTCAAAGAGGCGCACACCCTCACACGCAAGCCATTCCGGCATCTCTGTAAGTACCTCGGCATCACCATTACAATGTAATAGCAAACTACCTTTATTGAATATATAATACTTATTCATAGATACAAGTTCTTTAGAGTATAGGAGGAAATGTTTAATGTTTAGAGCGCAATCCCATAGTCATTACCCCATAACCATTAACCTTTAAACCCATAACCTTTAACCCATAACCTTTAACCTCTAATCATCAAATTCCCCAGCATCACCCATCTCAATTGTCAGCACCCCACCCTTTGCTATCCCCTCATGGGTGATGTAGGGTAAGGTATAGGGCTTGCCATTGAGTTTAACGGATTTTATATAGGGAGTATCATCGCTGTTGTTGATGACCTGGATGGTAAATGTTCCTCCCTCCACTTCGAGTTCAGCGCGGTCGATGATGGGCGAGCCCAGCCAGTATCTTCCACTGGCAGGTTCCACCTCGTACAGTCCCAGTGCGGAGAGGATATACCATGACGACATCTGTCCCATATCCTCATTGCCCGACAGTCCGTCCGCAGCATCACGATATTGTGTGTCCATCACCTCTCGCACCCATAGGGCTGTCTTATGTGGCTGTCCCAACAGAGCATATAGGTAAAGGATGTGATGACTGGGTTCGTTGCCATGGACATACTGTCCTATCATCCCTGACATATCGGGTGAGGGTTCACCCTCCAAGGCCGATGGAGCGAGGAAGAGTGAGTCGAGGCGGGCTATGCAGCGTTCCTTGCCGCCAAACATGGCGACATATCCCTCCATATCGTGTGGCACCAGCCAGGTATACTGCCAGGCGTTCCCTTCGCAGTAGTCGTTGTTGCGGTGCGATGCAAAGTAGGGGTTGAAGGGTGTACGGAAATTCCCCTTGTCGTCGATGCCTCGGATGAATCCGCTCTGCTTATCGAAGTAGGTACGGTACGAGTGACTCATGCGAGTAAAGTGCTCCTGATCCTCCTCCCGTCCCAGTGCCTTGGCGGCCTCTGCCGCTGCGCCATCGGCCAGCGCATACTCCATGTCATAGGCCACCGCCTCGTTCATGAGGTTGCAGGGAATATAGCCGTATTGGTGTCTCAGTTGCTTACCTCGCTCGGGAGTGGCAGCGGTCCTCTTGATGGCCTCGAAGGCGCGCTCACGGTCGACACCCTTGATGTCCTTGACGATGGCACCTGCCACGACGGGTATGGCGGGATCGCCTACCATGCAGTTCGTCTCGTTGCCCCACAGGTGCCACACGGGCAGGCACCCCTGCTGGTCGCAGATGTCGAGCATGGAGTTCACGAAGTGTGCCGCCCGCTCCGTCTGTATGAGGGTCATCAGGGGCTGCTTGGCTCGGTAGGTATCCCAGAGCGAGAAGTTGGTGTAGTGTGGTGTGTCGCTTTGGTAGATGTTGCCATCAGCACCACGATAGTGGCCGTCGACATCACTGAAGAGTGCCGGTGCCATCATTGCGTGGTACATCGCCGTGTAGAAGATACGCTTCGTCTGTTCGTTGTCTGTCGCTGTGCGTATGCGCTGGAGTTCCTTGTCCCATGCTGTGCGTGCCGCCTTGCGTGTGGCGTCAAAGTCCCATCCGGGGAGTTCGGTCTCCATAGCCATCCGTGCCCCGTCGATGCTCACGGCCGATAGGGCCACCTTCATGAGCAGCGTGCCCTCCGGCAGCACGCCCAGCTCGGCCCGCCCATACATATCCTTCTTGCCATGCAGAGTGAAGGAGGTGAAGGGTCTGTTCAGTTCGGCCACGAAGTACACCCACTGGTCGGCCGCCCACCCTCTCGAGCGTCGATAGCCTACGATACGTCTGTCTCCCTCAGCCACCATATAGGTCTCTGTGGTCCTGTCCCAGCAGCCTCCGTTCTCGAGGTCGATGACGATGGCCGCCTCCTCCCCTTGGGGGAAGGTATATCTGTGCATGCCCACGCGCTCCGTAGCCGTCATCTCTGCCTCGATGCCATAGCGTGTCAGCGGCACGGCATAGTAGCCCGCCTCGGCCACCTCTTGGGTGCGGTCAGCCATTGACCATAGTCCGCTCTCGGGCTCTTCCAAGGTGCCACGTGCATAGGTCACCTCGCCTGTCACGGGCATCACGGTTACGTCAAACATATCCCCTATGCCCGTACCGCTGAGGTGTGTATGTGAGAAGCCTATCACCGAGGACTCGCTCTCGTGGTATCCCGAGCACCAGTCCCATGTCTGGGTGATGCTTGTCGGTCCGAGTTGCACCATGCCGAAGGGCACGCTGGCCCCCACAAACACATGCCCGTGTCCGCCACTTCCGATGCGCGGGTCTACATAGTGTGTCAGCAGCTCCTCGTCGGTATGTCTACTGCATGCCGATAGCGCAGTAAGCAGCAGGGTAATGATATAGATGATTCTCTTTTGCATGATGTCGTATATGTTCGTTATGGATGATGCCTCAAGGTGAGCACATCATTTATTCCTCTTAGTCGTTATCTCAATAGTGCTACCCACAAGATCTTGGTGGCTGACGCGGTAGCCGCAGCGTTTGCCATCGAGTGCGATGCGCTCGATGTAGTGGCAGGTGCTGTCGGGTCGGTATGTACGAATCTCCACCCCGCCCTGTGCGGTACGGATGCTCACCTTGTCGAAGGTGGGTGTGGTGATGGTGTAGTAAGGCGTCGCCGGGCAGTCGGGATAGAGTCCCATCATCGAGAACACTGCCCATGCCGACATGGTACCCGTGTCGTCATTGCCGGGGATGCCGTGCGGGGCATTCAGGTAGTACTCGTCGAGCAGTCTCTTCACCTCCCTCTGTGTGCGCCACTCCTCGCCAGCGAATCGGCTGAAGAGGTAGGGATAGGCGATGTCAGGCTCATTGGCGGGGTCGTAGTGTCCGTTGTCAAACACGCTCTGCAGCCTATCCACATAGGCCCGCTTGCCACCCATGAGTCGCGCGAGCCCCTCCACGTCGTGTGTCGAGGCAAAGGTATAGCTCCATGCCGCCCCCTCATGAAATCCAGGTATATTCTCAAAGTGCTTGCCTGTGGCGGGGTCAAAGTCGCCCAGGAAGGTGCCGTCGAGGCCGATGGGGCGCAGCGTGCCATACTCCTTGTCATAGTAGCGTCGGTAGTTCTGTGCACGGCGTGCAAACTCCTTAGCGCGTGTCTTGTCGCCCAGCGAGTCGGCCAGTTGACCGATGGCATAGTCGGCCATGCAGTACTCCAGGGCGTGCGACACCGAGTTGTCGCCCGAGAGGTCATTAGCAAAATACCCCACGGGGATATATCCCTTGGCGATGTAGGGGTCTATGTCGGGGCGCATGGGATTGTCAGCCCCCGGTGTGGTGGCCGACTTGAGCATGGCCTCATAGGCCGCGCTGATGTCAAAGTCACGCAGCCCCTTCACCCAGCTGTCGGCGATGACGATAGCCGCCGGGTCGCCCTCCATGGTGTAGGTCTCGCGGCCGAAGAGTTCCCATCGGGGGAGCCATCCATGCTCCTTGTACATATCCACCATCGAGCGCAGCATATCGGTCTGCCGCTCGGGATAGACGAGTGTGAGCAGGGGGTGCAGGTTGCGGTAGGTATCCCACAGAGAGAACACCGAGTAGCGCGTATAGTCGGCGTGGCCCGTCACACCACTCTCCATCATGGGGTACTCCCCATTGACGTCGCTGATGATGCTCGGGTGTATGAGTGCGTGGTACAGTGCGGTGTAGAAGATGGTCTGCTGATCGGGCGTACCCCCTTCGACCTGTATGCGCCCCAGGTCCTGCTCCCACTGTGCCTTGGCCTCAGCCAGCAGTTGGTCGAAGTCCTTGCCCTGCTGCTCCGCCTCGAGGTTCATGCGGGCATTCTCCATCGACACGAACGACACACCCATGCGTACCGTCACCTGCTCGCCCTCCTCCAAGTTGTCAAAACTGAAGCAGTAGCCGATGTCGTCGCCCGCGATCTCCCGGTGGTAGTTCTCGTAGAGTTTGTATGTGCCGTCGTCGGGACTCCAGGCGCTCTCTATGCCCTGCATCTTGGGCTGAAACTTCCAAGGCCTGCTCTTCGAGGGTTCGTGCGATAGGCGCATGACGAAGTAGAGTGGAAACACCGCCTGTGTCGTGTAGCAGAAGGTTCCCATAAGTTTCATCCCCTCCACCTCGGTCGTGCTCACGCGCCTCACCATGGCGCCACTCTCATTGGTGAGTCCCTGCCCCAGGTTCAGGATGATGTGCCCCTCCCCTGCGGGGAAGGTATAGCGTTCACACGAGGTGCGTGGCGTGGCCGTCACCTCAGTCTTGATGCCATACTTGGTGAGTCGGTTGGTGTAGTAGCCAGATGTGGCCCTCTCGTCGGTATACTCCGATCCGTAACTATGGTAATCCACATCCAGCGTTCCCGTCGTAGGCATCACCAGCAGTGCCGATGCCTCGGGACACCCCACGCCACTCAACGCCACATGGGCATAACCCGTAAAGTAGTGATTGGTATGCTCATAGGGTGCCGACCACCAGCGCTGGTCCTTATCGTAGAGGTTGAGGTCCGACCCCATCACATTGAACGGCACCACCGACATCATGCCACCCGGAGTGACAGCCCCCGGATGGGTCGTGCCATAGTGTGTCGTGCCGATGAAGGGGTTTACCTTATCGGTAACAGAGCAGACACCCTCAGCGGGCACAGCCCCCAGCAGTGTGGTGAGAAGTAGCGTGAGTAATATCATGGGAGTTGGCGTCGTCTATTCCTATTTATTATACTCTCTGATTACCGCTATCGTGCTGCTGTCGCAGTCGAATACCGAGTACCATCCCTGCGGCTCGTGAGGCGGGTCGCACAGGTAGTCGTCGCCTGCCTGCCACACCTCCTGGCGTGGACGTCCGCTGCCGCTCCATCCCCAGAAGTTACTGCCCGCGATGGGACCACCCTCACCGATGCTACGCTTCACCTCACCGAAGATGTGGTGATAAAATCTATCCTTGCTCTCCGTGGGGATGTCGATGCCCGCCCGGTTGCCCTGTCGAGCATAGCCAAACTCCTCTATCACGAGCGGCTTGCCCAGTCGGGTGGCCATCTCGGTGTGTAGGGCGATGTACTGGCTGCTCTTGGCACAAGCATTGTCGATGCCGCTATCGGGGTCGGTACGCGATGCCCAGCCCCAGTTGATGGGCCATATATGCAGGGTCAGGTAGTCGATGTTCTCGTCGGCATGGATGCGCTCACACAGCGCCATATCCGCCTCGCACCCCACCATGCCCTCACTGCCTGTCGACACCAGGTGGTTGGGGTCAAGGTGCTTGATGCATGCTGCTGCGCGTGCTATCCACTGGGCAAACATCTCCTTCGTGACGCTATCCCGCGCAAAGGGGCGTGGCTCATTGCACAGTTGCCAAGCCATGATGGCCGGCTCCTCCCGATAGGGACGTCCGGTGATGGTGTTATGGCGCGCCACGATACGCTCCACATACGCATAGTATAGCGCTTGTACGCAGGTGTCGCGTGCAAAGTCGGCACAGTAGTCCACATATCGGTCATAGCCCCCCTCCACGTTCGCATTGGGCGAGTCGCCATAGCCGCACGCCTTGAGGTAGAAGCCGTAGCCTCCGCTCCAGTCCCACACATTGTTGAGGTAGATGACCGCCTCCATGTCGCGCTTCTCCAGTTCGGCGATCACAAAGTCCAGTCCCTCCAGGATGGTGTCGTTGAGCACGCCCGGAGCCGTCTGCAGGTAGGGCTTGGCAGGGTTGGCGAGGATGCTTCCCGCGTCGGGACCCGAGAGTATGCGCACATTGGTGATGCCCAGTTCCTTCAGTTGGTCCAGTTCGTGACACAAGCGTTCGCGGTCGCCCCCCACGCCCTCAGAGCCGAGTATGGAGGCATACCACATGTTGCATCCCATGAAGGTGTATGGCTTACCCTCCTTGATGAGACGAGTGCCCTCGGTGGTGATAAATCCCTTCGTCTCCGTGGCCTCCTCCTTGGATGCCGATGCACACCCCACACAACCCTGGAGGAGCATGGTCAGCCCTGCCACAACAAAGAGAGTCAGTATATTTCTTTTCATATCCGTGTCATCATTGCATATACAGAGACAAAGATATGCATTTACCGCGAGAATGCCAAACTCTAAGGCCTAAACGAGCCGCTGAGACGAGACAAACCTACGCAATCCCTCCACGGTATCGAGGAAACGTATGGCTCCGCCCGAGGCCTCTGTGGCCTTGTGCATCGAGATGCTGATGTTGCGCACATGAGCGGCGAAGCGCTCATGGTCGGGCACGATGATGTCCGGCATGGTACACCCCACGATGTCGAGGTAGGCCCGTGCCGTGTCGTAGGTGTTGCGTGTGTTCTCAGCGCCGAAGTTGTAGACCCCACCGGGGAGTTGCCATGTGTGCGGAATGTTGCTCACCACATCGTCCACCCACGTGATGCCGCGATACTCCCTCGTGGCCATCAGTAGCGAGGTGTGCTGGCGCATAGCCTCCTCGATGTTGAGCACGAAGTTGTTGTGCGTGTGCATGCCCTCACGCCTTGCGTCATACATCCACGTGGCACGCAGAGCCACGCTATCGGGACATCACCTCAGCGCCTCCTCCTCGGCCAGCAGTTTGTGTCGGCCGTAGTGATTCTCGGGGCATACGGCGATCTCCTCGGTGAGCAGCCCCTGCTCGCAGTTGCCGTTGTACACCTGGTCCGACGAGAACCACACCAGTTTGCACCCATAGCGTGCCGCCACCTCGGCCATGTGCACCACGCCCTGCACGTTCACCCTCAGACTCTCCTCGGGGTGCTGCTCGCAGTAACCCGTGTTCGACAATGCCGCCAGGTGCAGTATCACCTCGGGCCGATGTCGTCGCACATACTCCTCCACCGCCTCCAGCCGTGCGATGTCACACTCGCCATGCGATGGAGTGAGCAGTTCGTATCTATCTTGCAGCGCTCGTGCCACGCGACTGCCCACAAATCCACTCGTGCCAGTAATCAGTATCTTATTCATTGTTGCGTTTAGGGGTTAACAGACAACGGACAACAGACAACAGACGCCGTCCGGATGGCACTCATCGTCCACATCTCAAGGCTCACAGCCCATTGCCCATTACTCATTACCCATTACTCATTGCTCACATCTCGAAGTTCACTCCACATACTTCACCTTGCCCCAGTCGCGCGGCTTGGCAGTGGGTTCCTCCTCGGCATACCCGAAGCCCACGCACAGGCTCAGTTCATATCCCTCGCTGAAGCCCAGTTTCTCGAGCACAGGCTTGCATGCCTCATTGTCGGTGAGGAATCTCACGGGGCTTCCCAAGCATATCGACCCGATACCCATCGACCATGCCGACAGCACCATGTTCTCAGCCAGCAGTCCGCAGTCGTAGGCCGAGAAGTCGTAGCCCAAGTCGCGAGCGATGAACACCATGGTGGGCGCATTGCGCAAGCACCCCTTCACCATCGCGGGGTCCATGTCGGGGTGACCCTTGGCCATCGCCTCCTTGATCTCCTCCATCAGTGCGGGGTTATCCACCACGCGCACCTCCCACGACTGTTTGTTCTGTCCGTTGGGGGCATTGATGCCGCATTGCAGTATCACATCCATCTTCTCGCGCTCTACAGGTTGTGGCTTATACTTGCGTATGCTACGTCGCGCCATGATGGTGCTGATCACCTGGTTTTCCTGTTCATTTCCCATAGTTGTCTCCTGAGTTTTCACTTGGCAGCCCACCATCATGCAGGCAAGCAGCCCGAGGGTTAATACATTCTTTTTCATATTCTTGTCGTTTGGTTTGGTTTATTTATGTTGCGAATATACCATAAAAATGGCAATCAGCATCACTTATCGTGTATTTTTTGTAAGCGTAATCACTTCATTTCATACCCCACTTGCTCCTCTGCGGCCATGGACGTAGGCTCGGAGTCAAAGGAGTACACCGCCGCCTTGCGTGGGCGCAGATTATCTATGTATGTCTTGTGTAGCAGATGTTCCAGCTCAGTCAGTGTAGCCTCTCGTGTCTTGGGCTTCAGCTGACATTCCCAGATGACGATGGTGTGCCATCCCATCCGCTTCAGTTGGGCGCGACGTTCGAGGTCACGCTCGCGGTTACGCTCTATCTTCTGTGTCCAGAACTCCGTGTTGCTCTTCGGCAATACGAAGTATCGGCAGCCCTCATGCCCATGCCAGAAGCATCCGTGTATGAATATCACCGTGCGGTAATTGCGCAGCACGATGTCGGGCGTTCCCGGCAAGCCCTTCACGTTCACCCTGTAGCGGAACCCACGACTATGGAGCCATCGCCTCACCGTCATCTCGGGCTTGGTGTCACGGCCACGTATGCTTGCCATACATCGGTGCCGCTGCTCTCGGTTCATCTTGTCGGGCATGAAACGACCTCTTTTAATACGGAAATGGCATATAGGGGTAAATCCGTGACGGTATCTCCCTGTTGATATGTAGCCAAAGAGGTTCGTATGGCCTTCACTGCGTGATACCGGTTGACGAATGCCGCCAAAGACTTTGCTCGCAAGTTGCGTTCAGCCTTTACCTCTATGGGGATGATGTCGTTTTCGTGCTGTATGACAAAATCCACTTCTGCAATACCCGTTTCCGGAGCCCAATAATGGATGGGCTTGATTTCAGCACATTGGAGTTCTTGTAATACAAATTGCTCGGTGAGCGCTCCTTTGTATTGTGCAAAGAACTGGTTGCCCTCTATGAGTGTCGTTTCGCTCATGTTGTTCATTGCCCCCAACAGCCCAATGTCGAGCATGTAGAGTTTGAAATTCTCTGGTTCTTCGAACCCTGCAAGCGGAATTTCTCCTGCCACTATGCGAGTCACCTTATAGATTAGTCCTGCATCTTGCAGCCATTGTATACTCGTTTCAAAGTCTTTGGCTCTTGCGCTTCCTCTCACGGCTGAATATACAAATCGTTTGTTCTCTTTTGATAGTTGTTGTGGCACCGACTGCCATAATAACTGCATACGCTTGACGATTTCCTGAGGTGGGTGCTTGCTGAAATCGTTATGGTATGATTTCAGCAATTGCTCGTGCACCGTACGTACGGCCTTATAGTCCATACTATCAGCGAAAGTTTTTACCGCCTCTGGCATTCCTCCCACATAGTAGTACAGACGTAGGTAATTGGTCATCTGTTGTTCGAAAGCTTGTATTGCAGCCCAATCCCTCGAGTGCAGCAAATCCACCATTCCCTGCTGCCCTATGGCCAGCAAGAATTCTTCGAAGCATAGCGGATAGATACGCAGAAACTCCACTTTTCCTACAGGGAACGAGTCGTTCTTATGGTCAATGACGCCCAACAATGAGCCTGCGGCGATAACATGATACTGAGGGGCCTTTTCCTTGAAGTATTTAAGCGAGAGTAATCCTCGCCGTGCATACTGTATCTCATCAAAGAAGATAAGTGTATTTCCTGGCACTATTGTCTGCTGCGTATAGGCTTGTATGGCGAGGATGATGCGATTGATGTCAAAGTCTAACTCAAAAATGCTGCGTATAGGCTCTGCATCCTCAAAGTTGATGGTGACGATGTTCTTGAATTCATGCTTGCCAAATTCGGTAGCCAGCCATGTCTTACCTGTCTGACGAGCCCCCTCGATGATTAGCGGTTTACGCATGTTGTCAGGCTTTTCTCTCCACGACTTTAGTTGTCTATAAGCATATCTTTTCATAAGAAAATATTTATCTTTGCACAAAGATACATGAAGTCAATGAATTACGCAAGCAAAACTGCAAAAACTCGACGAACTTTCATGTTTATCGCTGCAAAAGCTCGACGAACTTTTCCGCCTACTGCTGCAAAAACTCGACGAACTTGCTACCACCAATATACATCATTTTTCTCTCCCAACGCCATAACTCAGCACTTTTTATCCTTTTGGGTAGTGCTTTCGTCCTTTTGGATAGTACGCCAAAGAGCTCGGGCATCTGTAATTTGCCAACAACCTGTTGGCGAATTGTATCAGATCGAGAATAAAAACGACACCATTGGGAAGTATACTTCGAATTTACTAACACACGAACCCGGCTATAGCCCTTAACAGCTCACCTCTCACCACTCGTCATTCAACATAGCCTTTCCCTTGACTTCAGCCCCTTGCTTTTCCCTTTTGGGCCAGCGACCTAAAGGTTCAAAATTCAGAGTTCAGAATTCGAGAAGTCACCTCCACATCGGCCGGGAGCCATGGCACGGAATGCAGCTCTTCGGGGCTGAGCCATTGGGCGGCCAGGTGTTCGGTGAGCTGGGGTGTGCCCTCCACGATGCGGCACAGGTAGCAGTGCATCGTAAGGTGAAAGGTGGGATAGTCATACTCCGTGGTGCACAGCCACCGCTCGGGCACGATCTCCATGCGCAACTCCTCGCGTATCTCGCGGATGAGGGCCTCCTCCCTACTCTCTTCGGGCTCTATCTTACCTCCGGGGAACTCCCACTGGCCTTTATAGTCCCCATCCCCACGCTGCGTGGCAAGGTACTTCCCTTCGTGCAGGATGATGGCGGCTACCACTTCGATGGTTTTCATAATGGTCGTTTTCGTCTTCGTTACTTGCGTGTACTTTCTGTAATCGTAAGCGTAATCATTTCATGTCATACCCCACTTGCTCCTCTGCGGCCAGGGGTGTAGGCTCAGTGTCAAAGGAGTACACCGCCGCCTTGCGTGGGCGAAGGTTCTCAATATAGGTCTTGTGCAGCAGGTGCTCCAATTCGGTCAGTGTAGCCTCGCGTGTCTTGGGCTTCAGCTGACATTCCCATATGACGATGGTGTGCCATCCCATCCGCTTCAGTTGGGCGCGACGTTCCAGGTCACGCTCGCGGTTGCGCTCTATCTTCTGTGTCCAGAACTCCGTGTTGCTCTTCGGCAGCACGAAGTATCGGCAGCCCTCATGCCCATGCCAGAAGCATCCGTGTATGAATATCACCGTGCGGTACTTGCGCAGCACGATGTCGGGCGAGCCCGGCAATCCCTTCACGTTCACCCTGTAGCGGAACCCACGACTATGGAGCCATCGCCTCACCATCATCTCGGGCTTGGTGTCGCGGCCACGTATGCTTGCCATACATCGGTGCCGCTGCTCTCGGGTCATCTTGTCGGGCATGATTTGAAGTGGTTAGTGGCACTAACCTATTGGAACTTGATTGTGTTGTTTTATTACTTTCTATATAGATGGTATAAGTCCTTATCCAACATACAAATCAACTCAAAAACACTGGAAAAATAAGGAAAAGCATTTTTTTCGCAGAAGGCTCTTATTGCTGGACCCTGAAATAAAGGTGTACTAGCGATACTGGCCATTTCTGTTTTTGTCACATGTGGGGAACTTAAGTGCCCGATGGTTGCTTGGATTTTTGTTCCCTTAAATACTTTAGTATAATCGGCATGAGAGAAAGCATTTCTAAAATCATTGCGATATTTATTCAGTTCTACTTCTTTCTCTGGTGTTATTAACTTGCGTTCCCTCGCAATTTCTATTGTTTTAGACAAATCTAGATTATCATATGTTCGGGTCTCTTTTTTGAATGTATTTTCAATTTTCCCGTCTCCTGAATATGTCTTTCCATTGCCAGCATTTATTATTAATGCTAGTTTTAGTGTACGTTCTAGCAAGAAATTGGTTGTTGTGATTACAGGAATATGTGCGTCAATTAAAAGACAATTGCAGATTTGTGATATTATTGGCGATAATGGAGTCAGAATCTTTAATGGATAACATAAAATTGCAGGAATCTCTTTCATTCGACAGTTACGGTTCATGCTGTCAATGACTTTCTGAATTATCTCAGTGGTTTGTTGTTGTTGTGTGGCAGGAGGTTTTATCATTTGTCTTATTGTAAAAATACAGAACGTTTTAGGGTTACTTGAATCTCACTTGCAAGTTTATCTTGAAGTAATATTTACCTTCTTCTTGATACAACCAACCGTAGAAGTATGGTTTGAGGGTCTTGCCTGCAACCTTCTCGCGTGGATGCCCAGGATTGTTTTCATCTTCGCTTGTTGATGGAGTATCAAACTTTGTTGAGTTGAAAAGATAATTCAGGAATCTGTTCTGTTCATAAATATGGTAACATACCACCTGTCCATCCTCTTTTACAATGATTTGTCCTCCCGTGGCGTCATATATGCCAAGCCAAGGTGTCTCGGGTTTCATACCCAAGGCGCAGTCTTGAAGGAATCGCTTTACCTTATACTCATAGACGGCTCCGTGATTCTCGGTATCAAAGTCCAAAGGATTTTGTAGGGTGAGTATTTCTGTGCATCGGGCAATCGTGGTTTCGTTTTCCAGATGACGTATCAACAGTAGTTGCGCTATCAGTGAGGGAAGGTCACCGTCAATAGTCCGTAGGTTCTGGCTAAGGCAACGTGATTGTACTTTTTGAAACACAATCTCGGCCTTATAATCATTGATAAGACTCTTCAGTCGTGAGGGTATTCGGGGAGTTTGGTTATATGTATTCGCATTAAAGGCATCAACATCTATGCTTGTGTTTTGGGGAAGGCGTATTTCGTAAATGAAATTGGTACCAGCACCAGGGTTAAATAAAGTTGAGTCTGAACCTAAAAAAGATTTTATACTAAACCCGAGAGTCTGCGTCATTGCACAATGAAAGTCTTCTATCTTGATTGTAATATCCCGTTTGTGGCCTACATCTTTGATGGAAGAAATTTTTAATTGTGAGAGAAAATTCTCGATTTCCAGGTGGCTCTTCTCTCTCGTTTTTTTAAGTCTCTCAAGCAATACTTTGGCTTTTTCAACAAAATCAACAATGGGGAATCTGAAAGTCTCTTCTTCTCCTGTCTTGTCATTAGTAACATGAATATCGACAGTATCATCTTCCCTGATGTAATTGTTCGTTGATTGTGCTTCCTTACGGATAATCTCAAGAATCTTATAAAACTCTCCAGGAACAGCATTCAAATTCTCATCAGCTACATCAAGTTTTCCTTTTCCGAGTAGATATAGAAATACATATATTTCACTCCATTCTCCTTTGTTTCCAGTCAATGCCATGGTATTACAGATTTAATGATGAAACAATCTTCTCTGCCGTAGCCTGTATGGCAGGCACAGCCACAGAGTTGCCAAATTGCTTGTATGCCGAGGCATCAGCAACACCAATCACGAAATCGTCGGGGAAGCCTTGCAGACGCGCCCACTCGCGTGGAGTCATACGGCGTATGCCTTCGCGGTTTATTTCTCCTTTGATATTGGTTACAGGAGTGAAGTTTGTCAGACGATGATCGCGCACAAGATTGCGTTCTCTTCCCATACCACCCACTACGATGGCATTGGCCACTTCATTGTCTTCAATGATTTCATAGCCGAAACCATTACCCTTTGATGCATGGCGCTCCTTATGCGCGACAAGGGTTTGCATATATTGAGTGGAAAGGTAATATTTGGGTGATACCTCGTGCTCCTCTTTAATGTCTGCAAATGTCTTTGTCTTGTCTGTAGGTGTGGGATAAGCAAACTCCTCCACGCCCAAATCCTTGCGGAATCCAACGATGTATACGCGCTCACGATGCTGTGGTACTCCGAAATTCATTGCATTCACGATTTCGGGGTCGGGTACATAATAATCCAAGTCATTGCGTAATACATTAAGAATAGTTTCAAAGGTCTTGCCCTTGTCGTGTATCATCAGTCCTTTCACATTCTCCAAGAAGAACGCCTTGGGACGCTTGCGACGGATTATCTCTGCGACATCAAAGAACAGCGTGCCTCGTGTCTCCTCGAAACCTCTACGCTTGCCTGCAAGCGAAAAAGCCTGACAGGGGAATCCTGCACACAAGATATCGAAGTTATCAGGAATATATGATTTGGTTTCTTCCTTTGTGATATCTCCGAAGGGGACTTCGCCATAGTTCAGTAGATAGGTCTTTTGTGCTTGCGCGTCCCACTCAGAAGAAAACACACATTTGCCGCCCAAGTTCTGCATGGCCATACGGAAACCTCCGATACCAGCAAACAAATCGATGAAGGTAAACTTAGGTTCTCTATGAGGGCGAAAGGGAACTTTGTACAAATCGTTGAACAAACTATATTGCTGCGCTTCGTTGAAGTCCGCCGCCATTCCTGAGTTGCTTGTGCTTTTGGCCTTATAGATGTCCTCCATCAACCCCAACGCCTTCTTCTCGTAGGTGTTTCCGTATGGTGTGCCTTCATTGTGGAGATAGTGTGAGATGATAGCCATCTGCTCGCTAAACGGCATGAAAGTGCCATCCTCGTTCAGAGAGTTAGGGCCATAGTATTGCATCTTCACTTTACTTCCGCCCACCATTTCGGTAAGTGATATGGCAGGTAATGTATCTTTCATTGTCATCTCTCTTCTCCTTTACTCATTAATCTTCTCCACCACCCCAAAGAACTCGCTGATTTTGATGCCGAGTTGTTGGCATACACGTTCGAGTATGTCGAGTGAGATGTTGCGTTTACCATTCTCGATGTCGCTCATGTAGCGGCGGTCAATGCTGGCCTCGAAGGCGAAGGTCTCCTGTGAGATGCCGCGCCCCTTGCGTAGCTGTACGATGGCTTTACCGACCTTATCTTGTAGTGTCATGATTTGTGTTTTTAATTCATTCTATGCATTGTACGCAAATATGCGCATAATAGGCTATGCAAAGGTCGCTAATGTGTGAGAATCATACAACGGCCAATAGTGCACAAGAGAGGAATTCTGAATTATGAATTTTGAATTCTGAAACGAAGTTCGCTGGCCGTAAGGGAAAGCAATTTTGAATGAAGGTGAGGACTGATTGCGATGAGCGATGATGAAAACAAAAATCTCTTTGTAATATAAGAAAAGTAAACATTCGTCAAACTTTCTTAAGAAATCGGTGTTGTAGTGATACATCATATCAGAAACAGACTATGAACAACGAACGAAAACTACCATTGGCCGAGATTAAGGCAGGGCTTAAATTGGCTAGAGAGGCGTATGACGTATTGGCCAGCGACACGGACTATGTGAAGGGTATACGGTATCATCTGGAGCGTGTTGATGCAGCCCTTCAGTCGGGCAATCTGGAGATGATCCTATATTGCAATCAGCAGGTAGTGAAGGACTACAGGAGTTTCTTGGTGCGCAACCATGTGGAGGTTCATAGCCCATCCGTCTTGAGAGAGAAGGGGTTGTGCTGGAACTTCTTCAACCTGAGAGTCATCGGCCATCTGCTTGCCAATGAGATAATCAGCGACAAACTAAAGGATGGTGCGACGGCAGGCATCGCCATCGCTTGCGAATACTTCTGCGACAAGACGATGGATAGCCGCAAATGAAATGATTCTTTGCCATCGGCAACCGCATTCTCAACCGGTTACAATCTGTAACGGTTTCATCGAGTAAAGAAATGCTGGCCGATTCTTGCGGTATTTGTCTTCCAAGTTGGGGATAGTTGTTTTGTTCATCTGTCTTATGATTTATCAATCCGCCAGGACAGAGAGCATCCCCGACAAATAACCTCTTACCGATTTACCGATTCGTTTTCTATATCCGATAGGTATATAAAAAATAAATAATTACATCAATAGAAATATTTTTATTTAATGATTTAATATATGTTCCATATAGGAAACACATCGGTAAATCGGTAAAAGTTTCTCCCCTACTCTTAACACTTCACTCTATGAAACGCCCTACCCTCCGCGCCTACGGCAAGGCGGAAATAGCGTTGGTCCGCGAAAGTCCTGCGCATTCTGTGGCAACCAAAATATTCTCCGTGAGAGAGTAAAGTAATGCGGTCTTTGTCCCTAAAGAAAATGGGCGGTGCTATTGCACGGAATGGAACTTTTTATTATCTTTACAGAGTATTGCCAATAGGTCGTGTTATCGCGATGGCGTGCATGAATCATCGCGGTGACGTACTGGAGTCATCGCGAAGGCGTTTAGGTATCATCGCGATGAAGTGAAGATTTGGAGCCGTTGGTTTTACGAAAAGCGACTGAAGTTTTTAGGAATAAAAACCTATCATCAGAAATTTATGGCAAAGAGACGAAACACAAGGATGAGGACGGGATACGGGACTATCAAGTGTCGTGGCACACGACGCTGCTTGCGCAATGGCACTGAGACGGGCGACCTGTGGGGCATACGCGTGACCGTGGCCAACCCACAGCGCGTGGAGGTGAAGGATATGGCGGCAAACATCAACGATGCCATGAGCCTCACCGACACGGATGTGCTGGCAGCCTGGCGTGCACTGGAGGGCGAGATCGTGGATGCGCTCATACAGGGCCGCCGCGTGTCGCTGGGCAACCTGGGCACGCTGGCGCTCGAGGTGGGCACGGCTACGCGCAAGAGCGCCGACGAGGAGCTGCGCAACACGGAGATCGTGGCCAAGGGCATCACCTTCCGCCCCTCGAAGAACCTCACACAGCAGATCTCGGGACTCGCCTTCGAGTGGGATGGCGTGGTGAAGCAGCCGCTTGCCGATGATGCGATGAGCGAGGCACTGGAGGGCTACTTCGCCCAGCACGAGTACATCACCGTGCGCAACTATGCCACGCTGTGCCGATGCAGCCTGAGCACGGCGCGGCGACACATCGCAGAGATGCTTGCCGACGGCCGCCTCGCTAAGAGCGGCATCGCCAAAGGATTGTATAAACGGATGGGATAAGGCGTAGTAGCTACCTAAGCAAGACACCCCCGACGGGCATGTCGGAGGTGTCTTGGTATTTTTCTTCTTCGTCTGTGACCTTCATGAGGGATTACTCCCCCCGAGGAGCACGGGTCAGAGCTGGGCGGCAATCTTGTCGCAGGTGTCCTGAGTGGCAGGTACGAGCGGCAGGCGCAACACATTCTGCAGCATGCCACGGAGCTCCATCAGGCACTTGATGCCGGCAGGGTTGCCATCGACAAAGATCAGGCGGTAGAGCTCGGAGAGACGCTGGTCGATGACCTCGGCCTCAGCGAAACGACCTGCATGAGCCAGATGCACCAGCTCGGCAAACTCCTCGGCATAGGCATTACCGATAACGGAGATGACGCCGTCGGCACCGCTCTTGATGAGGGGCAGCGTGATACCATCGTCGCCTGAGAACACCTTGAAGCCCTCGGGACGGTGGCGGAGGATATACTCTATCTGCTCCACATTGCCCGACGCCTCCTTGATGCCCACCACATTCTTGCAATCGGCGGCCAAGCGCAGCGTGGTCTCGGGGAGCATGTTCACTCCCGTACGGCCAGGCACATTGTAGAGGATGATGGGGACATCGGTAGCCTCGGCGATGGCCTTGAAGTGGGCATACATGCCCGCCTGGGTAGGCTTATTGTAATAAGGAACCACGGAGAGGAGTGCATCCACATCGTCCATCTTGTCCTTAGCCAGCTTGCTCACGATCTTGTGTGTGCAGTTGCCGCCACATCCGAGCAGGATGGGCAGGCGACCGGCGTTGCGCTCCACGACGGTCTTACGTACGGCAAGCTGCTCCTCATCGCTGAGTGTGGGGGTCTCGGCCGTGGTGCCCAGTACACAGAGGAAATCCGTACGGCTGGCTACCTGATAGTCTACCAAGCGACCCAGCGCCTCGTGGTCGACCTCGCCATTCGCATCAAACGGGGTGACCAGCGCCACACCCATTCCGTGTAATTCTTTCTTTTCCATTTCGCTTTTACTATATGTTATGGTTTCTTTCTCTTTCTTATTCAAATACAAACAGGTCTGATGGCGTGGTGCGCTTGAGCGCTGCCAAGTAGAGGTCCTTGCCGGGGATGATACCCACTCCACGAAGCTCCCACTCGACGGTCTTGTAGGCCAGCTCGGGGTGGTTGTTCTCACGGCTCAGA
This sequence comes from Bacteroidaceae bacterium, assembly GCA_045655845.1. Classification (GTDB taxonomy): domain Bacteria; phylum Bacteroidota; class Bacteroidia; order Bacteroidales; family Bacteroidaceae; genus UBA1189. The sequence continues at coordinate 1,351 of JAZOPX010000010.1, read as the reverse complement.
TGACATAGCCAGATATACTTGAGATGCTCCATGAGGTTGGCCGCAAGGAACTTGGCCGTGGTCTTGTTGCTCAGGTGGCCGTTGGGACCCGTGATGCGGTCCTTGAGATACTGCGGATAGGGGCCGTGAGCCAGCATCTCCTCATCGTAGTTGGCCTCGATGACGAGGTAGTGGGCACGGGCGATATAGCTCGCCACGGTGTCGGTGATGTGACCCAGGTCGGTGATGAAGCAGAAGACCTTGCCATCGCACTCTACAAGGTATCCCACATTGTCGGTACCGTCGTGAGGCACCTCGAAGGGGGTGATGTGGAAGTCGCGCAAGCGGTGGGTCTCGTCTTTCTCCACGTAGCGCATACACGACACCAGCTTCTGCGTCATGCAATAGTTGCGGTTGATGCCCACGTGAGTCTCGCGTGTGGCGTAGATGGGTATATTGTAACGTTCGCCCAAGGTGCCGAGCGACTTGATGTGGTCGGCATGGTCATGGGTGACGAAAACGCCCATGATGGACTCGAACGAGAGTCCGGCCTCCTTCAGGCCATTCTTGATGGTGCGCACCGGTATGCCGGCATCGATGAGGATACCGTAGTTGTCGGTACCCAGATAGAAGCAGTTTCCGCTACTTCCGCTTGCAAGACAGATAAAATTCAGTTTCATATCGTGTTTCTTTTTTTTATTATCATTGAGTAGTCTCCCCTACTCTCTCTTAGAACGGATATCCCACGGCAAAGTGCCATGCGAAATCACGTCCGAACCGGGGGTGTATGACAGGATATCTCAGCGGACCCTCTGCATACACCGGATTGATGGCCTTCATGGCCGCATCGAGCCGCAGGACGAGGAAGTTGAGGTCGAGACGTACACCCAGACCATACGACACGGCTATCTGCTTGTAGAACTCATCCCACAGGAATACGCCTCCCGGCTGGTCAGAGTAGTCGTACATGGTCCATATGTTTCCCGCATCGACAAACAGTGCTCCATCGAGCTTCCAGAACATGTGCATGCGGTATTCGAGGCTGAGGTCCATCTTGATATCGCCCGACTGATTGATGTAGTCGATGGTTCCGTTGCGGCTCACATAGCGGCCCGGGCCCAATCCGCGCACCGCCCAGCCGCGCACACCGTTGGCACCACCGGCATAGTAGCGCTTCTCGAAAGGCAGCATACGGGTATTACCATAGGGATAGGCTATGCCTGTCTCTACGTGGAAGAGAAGAGAATTGGTGCGATTGAAGTTCATATTCACCGTCCAATCGAAATCGTTCTTTACATATTGCGCATAAGCAATGCCGAAGACGCAATTCTGACCGAGTGTGTCTACCCTCTGATGCATCACGCCTGACAAT
>JAZOPX010000009.1:0-5504 GCA_045655845.1 Bacteroidaceae bacterium | reverse complement strand
GCTAAGATACGTGGACTCATATGCCACCACAAGCAAACAGCGGAGAAGTGAGGCCTAAAATGAGGGGTAGAAAGAGTGAAGAGTGAAGAGGGAAAATAGTTTAGGGTTTAGAGTTGAGTGTTTAGGATAGGCTCCGCGATGTGCGCACTCTTCCCTCTTCCCTCTTCACTCTTCCCTCTTCCCTCATTTCACGGCTCCCCCAGATACTCAAAGATCAGTTGCACCTGCCTTCGGGTCAGTCGGCGCGAGGCACGCTGGTAGCCCACACGCTCAAGGGCAGGGAGTAGGCCGTGGGCCGAGGTGATATACTTGTGTAGCAGGCGCAGGGCCGAGGAGCGCGGGGCGCCGGGGAAGTAGAGCTGGGCGAGCTCGCTTTTGGTGAGGGAGGAGAGGGGGCCTCCCCCCTGCCCCTCCCAAGGAGGGGTGATACAGGCATCGTGGGGATTCATGAGTGTTTAGTGTTGATTGTTTAGTGTTTAGAGTTAACAACTTCGTTGTTGAGTTTTGGCTGCGCTCGCGGTGTGATTGTAAACGAGTTTACATCACGCTCGCTGGCACAAACCTTGAGGGTGTAGTGCCAAAAGCTAACGGCCAAGAGCCAAAAGCTTGCAGCTTGCTGCATTTACCCCATAAAATTACTAAAAATCCGCGAGATTATCAATAGATAACAAGTTTATATTCAATCTCTTCAGAGATTATTTATAGGGCTTACCGTAACTCTCATCTGCGGAACATCGCCCTACTGCAAGGTGGTAACTTTGCAGTAGAAATAAAGGGAGGCCTCTCCCCCGCCTCTCCCAACCTTTAGGTCGACGCCCGAAGGGGCCGAAGTCAAGGAGAGGGGCTTGCAGACATCGCGCGAACTGCATTGCTCCAATTCAACGGAAAGACGAAAACGAGGCTGTGCGCACACCAGAGATTATAAACTAAAACCATTAACTCTAAAAAAGTCCTCCCACGATGCCTGAGTCACCCCTCCTTGGGAGGGGCAGGGGGGAGGCCCCATTTAACCATGCCCATCACCTACGCAGTAAAGAAAGTAAGCAATCCCAAGTATCCTGAAGTGGACTACTTCCACGGTCAGGCCATCAAGACCGGCGAACTCACCATGGAGAAACTCGCCCGCCGCATCAACAACAGCACCACCGTGACGCAGAGCGACTGCTACGCCGTGCTCAAGAGTATGAAGGACCACATCATCGAAGCCCTCACCGAAGGTCAGGTAGTGGTGCTCGACGACCTCGGCCGCTTCCAGGTGACCCTCCAGGGCAAGTGCTACAATGCCGATACCATGGCCGATGAGGAGTTCTCGCCCTCGGCCTACATCAAGGGCCACAAGATCGTCTTCCGCCCCGATGCCGCCCTGAAGAAGGAGGTCGCGATGGGCTTCTCGCTGAAGCGCATCTCGAGTGAGGCGATGGCGTAGTCGTGCTCCCCTCGGTGCTCATGCGCCGAGGGGGTAACGTAAACGATAACGAAGACGAAAACCTTTCCGCGATGATGTCATCCTGAGTGCAGCGAAGGATCTCGCGCTGGGACTATGCAAAACGCTTGCGTGAGACTTTGCGATAAAAGATTGCACCAGGTCCTGATGCGAGATCCCTCGCATTACTCGGGATGACAACATAACCACTAAACACTAAACAATCAAAAAACCTATGAACTCAAAAACTCAATTCAATTTCGGAAAACTCCTCAAAGTTCTCATCGCTGTCCTCACCGCCTTGGCCGGCTCGTTGGGCCTAGCAAGTTGTGTCTAAGCCATGAGACCGTTACTCCGTGCGCTGCTGCTCATCAGCGGCGCACTCACGCTTATCGCGTAAATTTTTATCAACCACGGATTACGCCGATTACTCGGATTCCTCTTAGCCTGTCAACAGATTAACTTCGTTGAACCTCGGCTGTGCTCGTTGCAAGAATTCAAACAGGTTTGATTCTTACTCGCTGGAGCGAGGTTTGCTACTGATTTCACAGATTTCATACATCGTTAACACTCGTATGTGGCCTCTGGATGGTAGGCATAAGTGAAACGATATGTCTAATCGGTGTAATCCGTGTCATCCGTGGTTTAATAAAAATAATACATTAACATACCCCACGCTACCGCGATGTCGGTAAGTCCTCCCTCACAGGGAGGATTTAGGTGGGTCTTCATCATGAAACATTTCAGTATTTCCGAATTGTGCGCCAGCGCCACCGCGCTGCGCGAGGGCATCGACAATCGCCCATCGAAGTGTGCATACCACCTGTTGCACGTACTCGTAGACCAACTCCTTGACCCCATCCGCGAAGCGTGGGGCGAGCCTATCGTGGTGTCCTCGGGCTATCGCTGCAAGGAACTCAACACGCTCATCGGAGGCGTGAAGAACAGCCACCACCTCCTCGGCTGCGCCGCCGATATCATTGCAGGCAACAAGGCGGATCACCGTAGGCTGTTCAAACTTATCCAGCAGATGCAGCAGTCGGGGCAGATACGATTCACCCAGTTAATCTGGGAGTGTGATGGGAGGTGGATACATATCTCGTATGTGCCGAGCGACCTACGCTGTCAGGTCATTGAGGTATAGCGCAACGATATAGGGCGACCATGTGGTCGCCCTATGCTGTGTATTTCAGTCTTTGTTAATAGCCGAGGTTAATCATAGTTCTCGACCATGCGGAAGAGGCGGTTCCAGCGTATCTTGCCATCGGTCCAGCCACGGTCCTTGTCGAGCGAGAGCCAGATGAGGATGGGCTTGCCCACGACGTGGTCTTCGGGCACGAAGCCCCAGAAGCGCGAGTCGAGGCTGTTGTGGCGGTTGTCGCCCTGCATCCAATAGTAGTCCATGGTGAAGGTGTACTCGGTGGCCTCGGCACCGTTGATATAGATCTTGCCGTCGCGCACCTCGAGGTCGTTGCCCTCGTATACGGCGATGGGGCGCTCGTAGAAGGGGAGGTTGTCGAGCGAGAGGGCGATGGTCTCGCCACGCTTGGGAATCCACAGGGGACCGTAGTTGTCGACACTCCAGCCTGTGTACTTGTTCACGGGGTAGAGTCCTTGGCCCTGCTCCTCGATGATGGGGGTGATGCTGTCGACCACCTCGGTGTGGCGGCTCAGTGTCTCCACGGCCTGCTCGGTCAGGGGCAGGAGGTAAAGGCTGCTGTTGGCATTGTGGTTGGCAAGGTCCTCCTTGCTGATGCCCGCCTCGCGGCGCAACTTCTCGCTGATGGGGCGCTTGGTGGCGACATAGTAACTGTACTGCACATTGTCGGGCTCCTTGTTGGCCACGCCATCGAGGTAGATGACCTTATCCTTGATCTCGAGTGTCTGTCCGGGCAGCCCCACGCAACGCTTCACATAGTTTTCGCGGCGGTCTACAGGGCGCCAGTCGACCTTGCCGAACACCTCGGGGTGGGCAGCGATGTACTTGCGGCCCTTGGCAAGGAACTTGTCGTAGGCCTTGCGTGCATCGACAGCCGTGAGGCTGTCCACTGCGGGGTATTGGCCATTATTGATTTCGACGCTGATGTCGCTCACCATCTTGTAGAAGTCGTTAGCGGCAAAGCGGGGATTGCTCACGATGGTGTCGCCCGTGGGGTAGTTGAACACGACGATGTCGTTCAGTTCGACCTCGCCCAACCCCTTGACACGCTCGTAGGGCCACTGGGGCCACTCGATGTAACTCTTGCCACCGGTCACGGGCATGGTGTGCTGGGTGAGGGGCATGGTGAGGGGCGTGTTGGGCTTGCGCGGACCATACGACACCTTGCTCACGAAGAGGTAGTCGCCCACGAGGAGTGACTTCTCCAAGGATGAGGTGGGGATGGTGTAGTTCTGGAAGAAGTAGATGTGCACGAAGTACACGGCCACGAGGGCAAACACGATGGCGTCGACCCAACTCATCACGCTGCGCACGGCAGCGCTCTTGGCGGTCTTCCACCAGGTCCAGGGGATGAACTTGGTGATGTAGGCATCGAAGAGGAAGGGCACCACGAGGAGTCCCCACAGGCTCTTGATCCATACGAGGAACACGAGATACAGGGCTATCACGATGCCGCACTTGATCCACTGCATGGGAGTGGCTTGCTTTAGTCTATTCATTGCTTCTTATCGGACCACGGATTACACGGATTTCACAGATTATACCCTTTATAAATGGCAATGGATTTTAATCAGAGTAATCAGTGTAATCTGTGGTTTTTGTATTAAAAATTAAACAAATCGTTCATGCCGAGCAGGCCCTGATGCTCTGCGGTGTACTCGGCTGCCAGTACGGCACCGAGGGCAAAGCCACGGCGGCTCTTGGCATCGTGGGTGATGGTGATGCTGTCGGCCTCGGAGTCGTAGCGGATGCTGTGGATGCCTGGTACCTCGCCCTCGCGGATGGAACTCACGGGGAGTTCATCGGCTGCGCACTCGGTGGTGCCACTGAGCGTGCCGTCGGCAGCAAGCAGTGTGCCCGGTACCCAACGCGCCTTGCGGTCGAGGTTCTCGAGGATGCCCTCAGCAAGGGTGATGGCGGTACCACTGGGGGCGTCGAGTTTATGGATGTGGTGGGTCTCGCTCATCGTCACGTCGTACTCGTCAAAGCGGTTCATCAACTTGGCCAAGTACTTGTTCACGGCCGAGAAGACGGCTACGCCGAGACTGAAGTTGGATGACCAGAAGAGGGTCTTGCCACCCTCGGTGCAGAGGCGGCGCACCTCGTCGCCATGCTCTTCGAGCCAGCCGGTGCTGCCTGATACGACCTTCACACCGGCTGCGAAAGCCTTCATGTAGTTGTTGTAGGCCACCATGGGGTTGGTGAACTCGATGGCCACATCGGCCGAGCGGAAGGCCTCGGAGGTGAAATCGTCTTGGTTGTCTATATCGATGATGCAGACAATCTCGTGTCCGCGCTGAAGGGCAATCTGCTCAATCATCTTACCCATCTTGCCGTAACCTATAAGTGCTATCTTCATTGTCTTAAGTCTAATTATATACTGAAATGAGAGGGGCAAAGGTACGAATAAGCGAGCGAAATACAAAGTTTGCTTTGATATTTCTCAGCGAGCGGAGTACCTAAAGGCTGCGCAGCAGGCTAAAGGTACGAATAAGCGAGCGAAATACAAAGTTTGCTTTGATATTTCTCAGCGAGCGGAGTACCTAAAGGCTGCGTAGCAGGCTAAAGGGTGCGTTTATTTTGTAAACTCTTTATAAATTCGTACTTTTGCATGTTTTTATAACAAAATAGTATACTACATTCCTTATGTCACACGATCATATCCATCTGCATGGTAATGGCGCGGGAAAAAACATCCTCTCGGCCTTCTTCATCAACCTCACCTTTACTGTCATCTCCCTCATCGGAGGATGGCTCACCAACAGTATGGCCATCATCTCCGACTCTATCCACGACCTTGGATGCACGGTGTCCATCGCCTTGGCCTGGGTGTTTGAGCGCATAGCAGGGCACAAGCCTACGTCGCGATTCACCTTCGGCTACCGCCGCTTCACGCTGCTGGGGGCCTTCGTCAATGCCTTC
>JAZOPX010000008.1:0-3858 GCA_045655845.1 Bacteroidaceae bacterium | reverse complement strand
GTTGGAGAGGGTGCTCGTCACCTGAAACGAGTTGCTGATGGGGTCCTTGGTGATGATGTTGATGGTGCCACCCACGGCATTGGCACCGAAGAGCGCCGAGCCGCCTCCGCGCACCACCTCCACGCGGTCGATCATATTGGTAGGTATCTGCTCAAGGCCATACACACCGCCCAGAGCGCTGATGATGGGGCGCGAATTGATGAGAATCTGCGAGTAGGGACCGTCGAGGCCGTTGATGCGCACCTGCGGGAAGCCGCAGTTCTGGCAGTTGTTCTCCACACGAAGACCCGACTGGAAGTTGAGCGACTTGGCCAGGTCGGTACTGTTCACCGTCTCGAAGAGGATGGGGCTGAGCACACTCACCACCACAGGCGCATCGCGACGGCTCACCTCGCTACGGCTGGCCGAGACGACCACCTCGTCGACCATGAAGTTCTCCTCCGCAAGCGGGAAGTGCACCACGGCCATATACTCGCCACCCACAACGATGGTCTTTTCCATGGTTTTATACCCTACGGCAGATACACGCAATACGTAGGTACCTTCTGGGAGTCCTTTGAATTGGAACTGACCCGCCTCGTTGGACATTGTTCCCTTTTCGGTACCCACGATGAGTACTGTGGCAAATGGAATGCTCTCCTCGGAGTCCTTCTCAATGACATGCCCTGAAATCATGTATCCCTCTTTAATATGCTCAATAGTAGAGGGGCTTTCTGTACGAGTCTCTGCAAGTACAACCTGCATGCTCATCACGAATGCAAACAATAAAAATACACCTTTCTTCATACCTTGTTTATATTTTCTTCTTTCTTGTTATTTAGACTTGTTTTAAACAAATCGGCTGCAAAGGTAGATGATTTTAGATTGAATCCAAACAAAATTTATATAATATTTATACTATATCTAAACAAATAGTGTGCGGATTGAGTTGTCTGACTTTATTTTGTAATGTGTGGAATGCAAAAAGGAGAGGAAACCCGGTTGTCTGGGATGGTGAGATGGATAGTATAGAAGAAAGGGGATTGGTCGCGACCAATCCCCTTTCTTCTATTTCTTCACCGCTGATTTATTTCACCACGGTTTTTCGTCCGTTGATAATATAAATTCCAGGTTCCAAATCTTGAGTGGATTTTGCGTTTGCCTTCACAAGACGTCCTGTTACATCATAAATCATCAATAGTGGAGCATCACCTGCAGTCTGGTCAACACCCGTAGCAGACTTAACTGTTACGACACAGGTCACCGAGTAGTCATCAGTCTTGGCAGTGATGATAGTCGTACCCTCAGACTTAGCAGTCACCACTTTTTTTGAAATGGTGGCAACCTTCACATTCGAAGAGCTCCAGGTAATAACTTTGTTGTCAGCATTCTCGGGCAATACGGTTGCTGAAAGTGTTACCTTTTCACCGACTACAAGTTCCACTTCGGTGTGGTTTAGGATGATATCCGTAACAGGGATATAGCGTTTCTTCACTGTCACTACGCAAGTGGCTTGTTTACCACCAGCCTTGGCTGTGATGGTCACTGTTCCAGGAACAATAGCCGTCACCACGCCATCTTTTACGGTAGCGATGCCAGCATCCGAGGTCTCCCAAGTTACGGCTTTGTCATCAGCGTCCTCAGGCATCACAGTGGCGGTAAGTGTCAACTCATCACCCTCCGTCATAGTAGCTGTAGACTGACTCAAGAGTATGCCCATCACCGCCACATAGCGTTTTTCGACGGTTATTACACAAGTAGCCTCCTTGTCTCCAGCCTTAGCAGTGATGACTGCCTCACCCGGTGCTACAGCCGTCACTACACCACGAGCAACGATGGCCACGGTATTGTCCGAGGTTGTCCATGTCACCGTCTGGTCTGTAGCGTAGCTGGGAGCTATCGAGGCCTGCAAAGCCAGCGCCTCACCAGCCATCAGTGTGGCAGTGCTATAATTGAGAGTCAGCTCAGCCACCTCTACGATGGGGAATTTCTCAAGTGCCGCCTTGGCGTTGAACGTCTTGGCCGGACGGATAACGAACGAGTTGCCTCCATCAGGAGTTGTGTAGTCATTGATGACCAACTGACGTTCATTGTTTACATTAATGTAGTGCGACTCATCGAAGTAGGCCACATAAGTCGTATCATAAGCACCCTCCTTGAAATATATAGGATCTGTGGGCGATTCGACAAGCTTACCCTCCTTATTTACAAACTTCTTTTCCATCGCATGATAGAGATAGTGAGTGGCGCCCTCATCGTTGGTAAGGAAGGCAAACTGCTGCGCCGCATCGTCTCTATCAGCGACAATGCCAAGTGTAGCATTCGATGCTAACATACCCTCACCCTGAGGAACAGCCCATGAGGTAAGCCCCTTCGAATGGTGGGGTAGCGAGATGTAGTAGAGACGGTCGTTGATGAGCTTAGCAATAGAAGAGACGGCATCCGACGATTTCTCGAACATGGTCACCGGACTCTGCGTCAATCTGAAGCGTTGCAGGGTCATACAACTCTGTCCACTCATATTGACCAACAGGCCGATACTCACGGTAGTCTCCTCGGTAAGTACGAATCCAAGCGTATTCTTGAGAACCTGTCCCTTGGGGGTCATCGCCTTATAGGCAATGGCATCAGCCAGATTCTCTTTCACGGGCAACGTGTTCCCGGCCGCTACTACAAGATATGATGCACCGCATTGTCCCTCATAGGTAGCGTCATACTCTGCCTCAAAGGTGTAGTACCCCTTAGGCAAGGTGACAGTCTGGAACACCTTGTGATTGCTGAGCGTAGAGGCAAATCCGTCCCATCCCGTAGTAACGGTAAAGCTGCGTCCCTTACCCGTGTCCACGTGTGCTCCGGTAGTGATGTTCCCATTGACAACAGCATTCTCCATAGTCCACCCTGTCAGCTTGATGAAACGAGATGAGTTGCTCGGGTTAACGGTCTGGCCATTACTATTGAAGGCCTTCACATAGTTAGTAAGAGTGGTCGCCGTAACATCCTTTCCTCCATCCTCACTGAAGTTGAGGCAGAAGACACCTTTCGACAATCCCCACGCATCACCGTCAGGACCGAATCCAGAGCGTCTGCCGTGCAAGCCTTTTGAGGTGGCATCCTGTACATCGCCTCCGCTCTGATTGAAGTTATAGTAGAGTTTTAGCCCGTGGTTGTTTTCGGCAGCAGCCACATCTGCAATGGGGCTATTGGCATAGCTGCGCAGCTGTGTCTCCGTAAGCGCTTTTCCCCACACGCGGAACTCATCGATGCTGCCCTTGAAGGGAGCGTTCGAAGTACCGATGCTGAAGCTACCGATGGTCGGTACCGCAGTAGAAGCGATGGATTTTGAATAGTTCAATACTCCATCACGATAGAAGCTCACGAGACCGCTACTGAAGGTCACAGCATAGTGATGCCACTCACCAGGAACGACGAAGTTACTGCCCGACGACAGACTCTTGCCGCCCACATAGAGGGTCATCTGTCCACTGGCATTGGTTCTGACGAGCATTGTCTGATCGCTCTCACCGATACCGTTGTTAGAGGAGCCGAGTACAGCGCTGTTCATCCACCAGTCGATAGTGAAGGTACTCTGCCCTGCAACGATGGGCGACATGCCCACGGCCACATTGGCATTGTCATACGAGAAGTTGAGTCCGTTCTTACTGTCCGCATTGATCACGATGAGCGCTCTCTCTCGGGTTAGCTCACTGTTTCCTTCATTGTTGGCTACGTTAAGGGTCACATCATACACACCCGGTTGGTCCATCACGAGTGACCTGTACTGATCATACAGGATATAGTTGGCCTTGTCACTACCGATGCGCCACTCCCACTTGGTGGGGGCATAGAGCGACTCGTCGACGAGTTCCACCTCCTGTCCCT
>JAZOPX010000007.1:0-7845 GCA_045655845.1 Bacteroidaceae bacterium | reverse complement strand
ACCTCGCTGTACTTGAAAGCAGCGTCGGTGCGCACACCACCGGCACAGCCGATGAAGATTTCGCCCTCGTCCTCAGAGTCGAGGTTGAGCAGGATATCGCCATTCATGAAACCCGCCTGCATGGCATTGGCACCCGTGAGACCGGTCTCCTCATCTACGGTGAAGACGCACTCGATGGGTCCGTGCTTGATGGTCTCGTCGGTGAGCACCGCAAGCGCAGCAGCCATACCGATACCGTTGTCGGCACCGAGCGTAGTACCGTCGGCCTTGAGCCACTCACCATCCACGACGAGGCGGATGGGGTCGGTCATAAAGTCGTGATTCACACCCCTATTGCACTCGCACACCATGTCCATGTGTGACTGCAGGATGATGGTCTTGCGGTCCTCCATGCCAGCCGTAGCGGGCTTGCTGATAACCACGTTGCCAGCCTCGTCGACCTTGGTAGCCAAGCCGCGCGACTCGCCGAACTGACGCAGCCAAGCGCTGATTTTCTCCTCATGCTTCGAGGGATGAGGAATACCGCAAATCTCTTCAAAATAGCCGAATACGGCCTTGGGGGTAAGGTCTTTTACGTTCATTTTGGTTTATTATTGGATAAGTTTGTATTAAAATATGTAAAATGCGAGTTTTTCCGCTCGTTTTTATTACCTTTGCGCTTGCAAATATAAGAAAATGGCGCGTTTATTCCTAATAACTCTGCTAATAATTGCAGTCTGCATGGTGTTAATGAGTGTTACCATCCTCATTAAGAAGGGCGGACGATTCCCCAACACCCATGTGTGCGGCAACAAGCACCTGCGCCGAAGAGGCATCAGTAGCGCACAGACACAAGACAAGCAGGCCCAACGCGACAACCCCATGGCAGTGAGCGAACGCAGCCAACGAGAGAACCGATAACACTAAATGATTAATAACAAATAAAAATTCCAATGAAAAGTTTCAAAAGTATCACCATCGCACTTTGCGTAGCCACTATCGTAGCCGTAGCAGCCGCAGCAATGGCAATCGTCCAATGCAACAAAGTCATGAAGCAGACTACAGCCACACAAGCCGTAGTATGCGATAGCGTACCCGCAATAAAGATTGCCTATGTAGACATCGACACCCTGCTCACCAGCTACAACCTATGGATCGAACTCAACGAGGAGATGATACGCAAGGAAGAGGAAGTACGCGCCACACTCAATGAAAAGTTCACGAGCCTGCAAGCCGACGCCGAGGATTTTGAGCGCAAGCTCAACAACAACGCCTTCGTAAGCCGCCAGCGCGCCGAGGCCGAACAGAGCCGCATACTCAAGAAACAAGAGGAACTCGAGCGCCTGCAAGAGCGACTCACCAACGAACTCGTCGTAGAAAACGAGAAGAACAGCCTTCTCTTCCGCGACTCCATCAACGCCTACATCAACGACTACAACAAGGAGCATGGATACAACGTCATCCTCAGCCGACTCGGAGACAATATCCTCTACATCGACCAGACGATGAACATCACACAAGAGATTATCGACGGACTCAATGCACGACATGCATTGTACGGCACCAAGAAAAAATAAGAGGTGACAACAAATCATAAAAGGCCATTCGCAAGAATGGCTTTTTCTTTATGCCAACAAATAAAAAACAAAAGATGTTACAAAACAGCCACTTTTGAGAGGAAATACCAAAAATAAACGTTACCTTTACAAACGAAAAGGGAAGCAAGAGGACACCCTCATGCAGACCCACTACGCAATGGTTTGTATATTAAATAATTAAACATATAACATAGCCTATAGTCATCATGAACGACAAGCAACTTATGAAAAGAGCAGCGGACAACATCCGCATCCTCTCTGTAGCAATGGTGGAGAAAGCAAAATCCGGTCACCCCGGTGGTGCCATGGGCGGTGCCGACTTCATCAACGTGTTGTATAGCGAGTTCCTCGAGTACGACCCCAAGAACCCCTTCTGGGAAGGCCGCGACCGCTTCTTCCTCGACCCCGGTCACATGTCTCCCATGCTCTATGCCACACTGGCATTGGCAGGCAAGTATAGCCTCGACGACCTCAAGCAGTTCCGCCAATGGGGTAGCGTCACACCCGGACACCCCGAAGTGGACCTCACCCACGGCATCGAGAACTCATCAGGCCCCCTCGGACAAGGTCACACCTATGCCGTAGGTGCAGCCATCGCAGCCAAGTTCCTCAAGGCTCGTCTCGGCGACGTGATGAACCAGACCATCTACGCCTTCATCTCTGACGGCGGTATCCAAGAGGAAATCTCACAGGGTGCAGGCCGTATCGCCGGTCACCTCGGCCTCGACAACCTCATCATGTTCTACGACTCTAACGACGTGCAACTCTCGACCAACTGCGACGAGGTGACATGCGAGGACGTAGCCAAGAAGTACGAGGCTTGGAACTGGAAGGTCATCACCATCAACGGTAACGACGCCGACGAGATACGCGCAGCCCTCACCGAAGCGAAAGCCGAGAAGGAGCGTCCCACACTCATCATCGGTAAGACTATCATGGGTCTCGGTGCACGCCGCGCCGACGGCAGCAGCTACGAGAGATGCTGCGCTACACACGGTGCACCCCTCGGTGGCGACGCCTATGTGAACACCATCAAGAACCTCGGTGGCGACCTCGAGAACCCCTTCCAAATCTTCCCCGAAGTACAGGCACTCTACGACAAGCGTGCAGCCGAACTCGAGAAGATTATGGAGAAGAAATATGCCGAGAAGGCCGCTTGGGCCGCTCAGAACCCCGACCTCGCAGTAAAGATGGCCGAGTGGTTTGCAGGCAAACTCCCCGAACTCGACTGGGATTCTATCCAGCAGAAGGCCGGCGACCCCACACGTAACGCTTCGGCCAACGTGCTCGGACTCCTCGCTACAAAGGTGGAGAATATGATTGTGGCTTCGGCCGACCTCTCTAACTCGGACAAGACCGACGGCTTCCTCAAGAAGACCCACGCCTTCGTTAAGGGCGACTTCAGCGGTGCCTTCTTCCAGCCTGGCGTAGCCGAGCTCACCATGGCATGCTGCTGCATCGGTATGGCACTCCACGGCGGTGTACTCGCAGCGTGCGGTACCTTCTTCGTATTCTCAGACTACATGAAGCCCGCCATCCGCATGGCAGCCCTCATGCAGCTGCCCGTTAAGTTCGTATGGTCACACGACGCCTTCCGCGTAGGCGAGGACGGCCCCACTCACGAACCCGTAGAGCAGGAAGCACAGATACGCCTCATGGAAAAACTCAAGAACCATAAGGGCAAGAACTCCATGCTCGTACTCCGCCCCGCCGACGTTGAGGAGACCACCGTATGCTGGCGCATGGCTATGGAGAACATGGATACTCCTACAGGACTCATCTTCTCACGCCAGACCGTCAAGAACCTCCCCGAAGGCACAGACTACGAGCAGGCCACCAAGGGTGCCTACACCATCGCCGGTGCCGACGAGAACGCCGACGTTATCCTCGTTGCCTCAGGCTCTGAGGTTTCAACCCTCGTTGCTGGCGCTGAGTTGCTCCGCAAGGACGGCGTGAAGGTGCGCATCGTAAGCGTTCCCTCAGAAGGTCTCTTCCGCACACAGAGCAAGGAGTACCAAGAGAGCGTTATCCCCGCAGGAGCCAAGGTGTTCGGTCTCACAGCAGGTCTTCCCGTCAACCTCCAAGGTCTCGTAGGCGAGAATGGCAAGGTGTTCGGTCTCGACCACTTCGGCTACTCAGCACCCTACACCGTACTCGACGAGAAGTTCGGCTTCACCGCTGAGAATGTGTATAACCAAGTAAAAGCGATGATGAATTAAAAGTTAAAAGTTAAAAATTAAAACACTCATTGTGGCGTCCCTCGCTGCAATGAGTGTTTCCATAAAATAGCGATGATAAAAGACAATGTTATTGAATACAAGACTTACAGTTTCGCTAATCGCATTATAAAAGCCTACAAATACCTTATCAAAGAGCAAAAAGAGCATATATTATCACAACAAATGCTTCGTAGCGGACGGCTATTGGTACACTTGTCCGTGAAGCGAAATTCGCTCAAAGCAAAGCAGACTTCATCAACAAACTATCCATTGCTTTAAAAGAAGCCAACGAAACCAAATATTGGCTATCCCTACTACACGATAATGGATACATTGACTCAAATTCTTTTCAGTCTATATTTGAAGATGCAAAAGAGGTAACGGCAATACTAGTTTCGATTGTAAAAACAACCAAAGAGAATCACCAATAACATCGTCGTTTCGTTTTTAATTTTTATCCCCCTACTTTTCACTATCGATTATCAGTTTTAATTTATAATTTTTAATTTTTAATTTATGAAAACGATTGGTCTTGCCAGCGACCACGCTGGTTACGAATTGAAAGAATATGTGAAGCAGTGGCTCAGCGCTAAGGGTTGGGAGTACAAGGACTTCGGCACCTACTCTACCGCCAGTTGCGACTACCCCGACTTTGCCCACGCACTGGCTACAGCCGTAGAGGCTGGCGAGTGCTACCCCGGCATTGCCATCTGCGGTAGCGGAGAGGGCATCTCGATGACCCTCAACAAGCACCAAGGCATCCGTGCAGCCCTCTGCTGGTCACCCGAAATCTCTCACATGACCCGCCTGCACAACGACGCCAACGTGCTCGTCATGCCCGGCCGTTATATCGACACCGACACCGCTGCAGCCATCATGGAGGAGTTCTTCACCACCGAGTTCGAGGGTGGACGCCACCAAGCACGCATCGACAAGATTCCCGTGAAGTAAGCCACAGCAATTCAGTAGTGGAATAAACAAAAAGGGAGCCCTCCATTTTCAAATTTGGAGGGCTCCTTTTTCATATTTGATAGGCTACATTTTCCGCGATGGAGCGCTACATTTCCTTATCGTCCGCGATACATCTCCTCGTAGTATTTCTCATACTCACCGCTCGTAATGTTGTCCATCCACTCCTGATGGTCGAGATACCAGCGCACGGTCTTCTCGATACCCTCCTCAAACTGAAGCGAAGGCTCCCACCCCAGTTCCCTCTGCAACTTCGTAGAGTCGATGGCATAGCGGAGGTCATGACCGGCACGGTCGGTAACATAAGTGATAAGGCGTTCGCTCGCCCCCTCGGGATTGCCCAGCAGGCGGTCTACCGTCTTGATGATGACATGGATGATGTCGATATTCTTCCACTCGTTGAAACCGCCAATGTTGTAGGTTTCGTTCACCTTACCCTCATGGAAAATGACATCAATGGCACGCGCATGGTCCTCTACATAGAGCCAGTCGCGCACGTTCTCGCCTTTGCCATAGACGGGGAGCGGCTTGCCTTGACGGATGTTATTGATGAAGAGCGGTATCAACTTCTCGGGGAACTGGTAGGGTCCGTAATTGTTTGAGCAATTGGTCACAATCGTCGGCATTCCATAAGTGTCGTGGTAGGCACGCACGAAATGGTCGCTGCTCGCCTTTGAGGCCGAATAGGGCGAATGGGGGTTATACTTGGTGGTCTCATAGAAGAAGTCCTCACCATAGGCCAAGTGATGCTCACCCGATGATGCCGTGGTCGTGAAAGGAGGCTCAATACCCTCGGGATGGCTGAGTTCAAGGGCGCCATACACCTCGTCCGTAGAGATATGGTAGAAGCGCTTACCCTCGTACTTCTCGGGCAACGACTCCCAATAGAGTTTGGCCGCCTGAAGAAGCGACAATGTACCCATCACATTCGTGCGAGCAAAAGTGAAGGGGTCCTTAATACTACGGTCCACATGGCTCTCGGCTGCCAGATGGATGATGCCATCGACCTTCTCGTCCTGCATCAATTGGTAGAAAGCGCTGAAGTCGCAGATGTCCATCTTGACAAACTTGTAGTTGGGCTTGTCCTCCACATCCTTCAAGTTGGCCAAGTTGCCTGCATAGGTCAACTTGTCGAGGTTGATGATGTTATACTCAGGATATTTGTTCACGAAAAGGCGTACCACATGGCTCCCTATGAAGCCAGCACCACCCGTGATGACGATATTTCTCTTTGCCATAAGCCAATTATTTCTTCAAGTTATTGATACACTTTCTCAGTGAGTCCGTCCAATAGGGTACAGCGATTCCAAAGGCCTCTTTCATCTTTGTCTTGTCCAAAACGGAGTACGAGGGTCTTTTCACCGGGCTCGGAAACTCATCGCTATGGCAAGGCTGCACATCACATTGAGCAATCTGCGCTGAGCCTTGAACACGGAGTTCTACCGCAACCTGCTGAATCATCTTGGTGAAGTCATACCATGAACATACGCCCTCATTGGAGTAATGGTAGATACCAGACTTGGTATAGTTGAAAGATGAAAGATGAGAGTGGAAAGTTTCTTCCTTATAATCCTCCACAATCACCGCGATAGCCTTGGCGAGGTCGAGCGCATAGGTCGGCGTACCCACTTGATCAAACACCACTTTCAACTGGGGTTTCGTAGCCGTGAGTTGCAGCATTGTCTTGCAGAAGTTCTTTCCGAACTCCGAGTAGAGCCATGCCGTACGGATAATGACATGCTTGCATCCCGATGCCACGATACGCTGCTCACCATGCAGTTTGGTCATACCATAGACTCCCGTAGGAGTCCCCTGCTGCTCCTCCCTGCAAGGCACATTGTAGGGCTCCTTTCCAAACACATAGTCCGTAGAGATTTGGACGAGCAGGCCATCTACCTCCTTCATCGCCTTGGCCAAGTTCTCAGGAGCCTCAGCATTGAGTTTCTCCGCCAATGCCTCATTGCTCTCTGCCGCATCTACGTTCGTATAGGCTGCACAGTTCACGATGGCCTCTACCTGATGCGCCGCAACCATCTTACGCACCGCCTCAAGGTCGGTAATATCAAGGAAGGTCGTCTCTACTCCCTCCACCTCATTGACATCGGTAAAGATGTAATTATCAGCACTACCCTCTGCAATGATGCGCATCTCATTGCCAAGTTGACCATTGGCACCGGTAACAAGTATATTCATGGCGAATCATCAATAAAGTTTATCGTTGATATCAAAGTCGAGCACGGCATCACGTAACTTCGCATGACGCAAGTCCTTCTCACTGAGGATGGCACGTTCAAAGGGTATTCGCCAATCGATACCCAGTTCTTCATCCATCAACTGGATGCCAGCATCCGCCTCAGGGTGATAGAAATTGTCGCACTTATACTGGAAGATTGCCTCCTCACTAAGCACGGCAAAGCCATGAGCAAAACCACGAGGGATGAAGAGTTGACGATGATTCTCCCCGGTAAGGTCTACAGTCACATGTTGCCCAAACGTAGGCGACCCCTTACGTATATCGACAACTACATCACACACTGCTCCCTTGACACAACGCACCAACTTGCTCTGCGTATAAGGTGGTCGCTGGAAGTGCAAGCCACGCATAACGCCATAGCTTGACATGCTCTCGTTATCCTGCACGAAATTTACCTTGCGTACCTTCTCCTCGAACTCACGCTGTGAGAAACTCTCGAAGAAGTAGCCGCGCGCATCCTTAAATACTTTGGGCTCGATGATTACCAAGCCCTCTATCGCTGTCTTGATTACCTCCATCTCGTTAAAAATTTGGGATTACTGCGTCCTTGTACTCGTCAATTAACTTCAGCAGGTACTGACCATACTGATTCTTGAGCATTGGCTGTGCCAACTCACGCATACGCTCATCTGAAATCCAGCCCTGACGATATGCGATGCCCTCCAGACAAGCCACCTTCAAGCCCTGACGCTTCTCCAATACCTCGATGTATGTCGAAGCCTCCGACAATGAATCGTGTGTGCCAGTGTCCAACCACGCAAAGCCTCTGCCGAGGGTCTGTACCTTCAGTTCTCCATCTACTAGAAATTGCTGATTCACAGTTGTG
>JAZOPX010000006.1:0-3693 GCA_045655845.1 Bacteroidaceae bacterium | reverse complement strand
CATGCGGTTGGCGAAGTCCTGAGAGAGCTTAGCATCGTAGAGCATCACAGCGCAGATAGCAGACTGTGTGGGCTTGATGTCGAAGCCAGCGGCAAGCATCTTCTCGCGGAAGTATACCACGTTCTCCTGCTGCTTGGTGTGGAGTTCGTTGCTCTCCTTGAGGATCTTGAACATCTCAAGTGATGCACCTACCACGGTGGGAGGAATAGAGTTAGAGAAGAGGTAGGGACGTGAGCGCTGACGGAGCATGTCGATGATCTCCTTGCGGCCTGTGGTGAAACCACCGATGGCACCACCGAACGCCTTACCGAGGGTACCGGTGTGGATGTCGATGCGGCCATAGCAGTTGAACTGCTCGCTTACACCGTGACCAGTAGCACCTACTACGCCGGCAGAGTGGCACTCGTCGACCATCACGAGAGCGTCGTACTTCTCAGCGAGGTCGCAAATCTTGTCCATGGGAGCCACATTACCATCCATAGAGAACACACCGTCAGTAACGATGATACGGAAACGCTGCTCCTGAGCCTCCTGGAGGCAACGCTCGAGGTCAGCCATGTCGGCATTGGCATAGCGGTAACGCTTAGCCTTGCAGAGACGTACACCGTCGATGATAGAGGCGTGGTTCAAGGCATCAGAGATGATGGCATCCTGATCTGTGAAGAGGGGCTCGAATACACCTCCATTAGCATCGAAACATGCTGCGTAGAGGATGGTATCCTCAGTCTTGAAGTAGTCAGAGATAGCAGCCTCGAGCTCCTTGTGGAGGTCCTGAGTACCGCAGATGAAACGTACTGATGACATACCGTAGCCGTGAGTGTCCATGGCTCTCTTGGCAGCATCGATGAGACGCTGGTTGTCAGAGAGGCCGAGGTAGTTGTTGGCGCAGAAGTTGAGCACGTCACGACCATCGTTCAACTTGATGTTGGCACGCTGGGGAGTGGTGATGATACGCTCGTTCTTGTACAAGCCGGCTTCCTTGATGCCAGCAAGTTCCTGTTGCAGGTGTTCTTGAATCTTTCCGTACATAGCTTTAAAAAGTTTATATGTTTAGTGTGTAGTGTTTAGAGTTTGGTGTTTAGTGTTTAGTGTTTAGAGTTTAGAGTTTAGAGTTTAGAGTTTAGAGTGTAGTGTGCTTACTGCTCAAAACTCACAGCCCACTGCTAACAACCGACAAAGGTAGCGATTTCTATCGAGATAGCAACGCAAAGCAGCAATATTTTTTATATACAAGTAAAGGATGCTACGATGTAGCATCCTTTACCGATTTTGTGGAGCATGCGAGACTCGAACTCGCCACCTCTTGACTGCCAGTCAAACGCTCTAGCCAGATGAGCTAATGCCCCGTTTCTGAGTTTTGCGCTGCAAAGGTAATACATCTAAATGAATAAAACAAATTTTATTTTCAATTTATTCCGCACGATTGGATAGAGTTCAGAACTCATAATTCACAATTCAGAATTCTTTACTATCTTTGTACCACTTTTTTTCAAGAAAATGATACAACCCGTCAAAGAAAAGATTATTCTCGGCATTGACCCCGGTACCAACCTCATGGGATATGGCGTGATTAAGGTCGTGGGCACCAAGGCTACGATGCTCGCCATGGGTGTCATCGACCTGCGCAAGTACAGCGACTCGTACCTAAAACTGGGACGCATCTTCGAGCGTGTGCGCGGTATCATCGACTCTTACCTGCCCGACGAACTAGCCATCGAGGCTCCCTTCTTCGGCAAGAACGTGCAGACGATGCTCAAGCTGGGCCGTGCACAGGGCGTGGCCATGGCCGCCGCCATGAGCCGTCAGGTACCCATCACCGAATATGCCCCCACGAAGATCAAGATGGCCATCACGGGCAACGGCTCGGCAGGCAAGGAGCAGGTGGCCGATATGCTGCGCCGTATGCTTAATATAGATAAGGAGGAGATGCCTCACTTCCTCGATGCCACCGATGCCCTCGGTGCGGCCTATTGTCACTACCTGCAGATGGGCCGTCCCACGGTAGACAAGGGCTGCAGCAGTTGGAAAGAGTTTATGGCCAAGAATCCCGACCGTGTGAAGAGCGGCAAATAATTTATTTATTTTAGGAAAAGTTTCCTCAATTAAACATTATTATGTAATTTTGTCGTCAATATAACACATAATCACACTATCATCTATAATAATGAGTACAAATAGACCTTTTACGGTATTCTCGGGCAGAAACTCAGAATACCTTGCAAAGCAGATTTGCGAAGAGTTGGGTTGCGAGTTGGGTAATATGATTGTTACACAATTTGCCGATGGTGAGTTTGCAGTTTCTTACGAAGAGCCTGTTCGTGGTAAGGACGTATTCTTGGTACAATCAACCTTCCCCAATTCAGACAATTTGATGGAGCTTCTCCTCATGATCGATGCCGCTAAGCGTGCTTCAGCACACAGCATCATCGCCGTAATGCCCTACTTCGGTTGGGCTCGTCAGGACCGTAAGGACAAGCCCCGTGTATCTATCGGTGCAAAGCTCGTTGCAGACCTTCTCAGCGTAGCTGGTGTAAATCGCATCATCACCATGGACCTCCATGCTGACCAGATCCAGGGCTTCTTCGATGTTCCCGTAGATCACCTCTATGCGTCTAACGTATTCGTACCCTACATCCAGTCGCTCAACCTCGAGGATCTCGTGATCGCTACTCCCGACGTAGGTGGTAGTAAGCGTGCCAGCAGCTATGCCAAGTACTTGCATGTACCCCTCGTGCTCTGCCACAAGACCCGTGCTAAGGCCAATCAGGTAGAGTCAATCCAGATTATCGGTGATGTAGATGGCAAGAATGTGGTTCTCGTTGACGACATGGTAGATACTGCCGGTACCATCTGTAAGGCTGCCGACGTGATGTTCGAGGCTGGCGCCAAGTCAGTACGTGCCATCGCTTCACACTGCGTGATGTCAGGTCCTGCTCCCGAGCGTGTAACCAACTCTAAGCTCGAGGAGATCGTGTTCACCAACAGCATCCCCTTCAACAAGGAGTGTCCGAAGCTCAAGCAGCTCTCTATCGCTCCCCTCTTCGCTGAGACCATCCGTCGCGTGATGTCTAACGAGTCTATCAGCTCACAGTACATCATCTGATAACATTTTAAGATAAATAACAACAAGAAAAAGGGTGTGCCGGTCATGACACGCCCTTTCTTTGAAAAAAACTTATAGAAGATATGAAGAAATTAGCACTCATGGCAATGGCTGCCCTCGCGATGGTGGCTTGCCAAAACAAGGAGAATGCATACACCATCACAGGAACTATAGAAGGTGCGGCAGACAACGATTCTATCACCCTCAGCCTCATCGAGGGCCGCAAATTGGTAGACCTCCAGAAGTCACCTATCGTAGGTGGCAAGTTTGAAATCAAGGGAGTGGCCGATAGCGTACAGATTGCCCACATTGGTCTTGGCCGCGTATCATGCCTCTTGTTCCTTGAGCCTGGCGACATCAAGGTAGACCTCAAGCTGAGCGAGGTGAGCTCTGCTATTGGCACACCTAACAATAACGCCTTCGAGGCATTCACAAGCGACATAAACGCTCTTGAGGAGGAGTATGCTGCAATTGTAGAGCGTGCACAAGACCCTGAGCTTACCGACGGCCAGCGCGAAGAGCTCAGAGCACAGATGTCAAGTTTCGAAGAGAAATACTACCAAGCTATCAAGAACAGCATCACTGACAAT
>JAZOPX010000005.1:0-5609 GCA_045655845.1 Bacteroidaceae bacterium | reverse complement strand
GGGCTGGCGCAGGTAGGTGAGGATGAGCTCCTCCTCGATGTTGGGCTCCTCAAACTGGCGGTTGTGGCGCTCCAGCTCGGCATTCTCTTCATCGTCAAACCAGTATCGGAAGCCCTGCTGCCATAGCGCATAGGCCTGGGCATAGACACCCTCGTAGCCGTAGTCGTAGGTCTGTGGTGGCACGATGCTCTCCACCTCGAAGGTGAGGAAGCGGCGGTTGCCTGTAGGGTCGGTGAGAAAGAAGCGGTTGTTGCCCGTGGCGCAGAACGAGGGATGTGGCGGTGAAACTCGTTGAACTCGCCATACGAGCGTCGCTCGTTGATGGTGCGCATCGTGGTGATGGCCTTGAGTTGGTTGAGGTCGCGCTGCTTCATGTTGTCAATCTCCTCGAGGCATACGAGTCCCGACTGTGCTATCTTGAACAGGTCGTCCTTGGTGATGCCCGCGCTGCTCATCAGCTTGGGCAGGAAGTACTGGCGCAGCTCGGGTGGCAGCAGATAGTGAAACCACGTGCTCTTGTAGCTGCCCTGACGGCCTATGAAGACGAGTATCTCGTGGTTCACCTCCTCGGGGTCGAAGATGGCGGCGATAAAGGCCACGAGCCACTTCTTGAAGCAGCGGGCAAAGTACTCCTGGTCGCCCTTGACCGTGACCGACGAGGCGAGGCGGCCGATGTGGTCGGTCACGCCATCCCATGGCTGTAGCCTATTGATGTAGTCCTCGAAGGGGTGGTAACGGGGCGAGAAGTCGCTCTTCACCACAGCCGATATGTCTTGGCGCACTACTCGTACACCTAACTCCTTGCTCAAGGCACGCCACAGCGAGTTGCGGTCATCGTCGGTGAATTGGCGGAAAGAAGACCCACCCCAGCCCTCCCTGTGAGGGAGGGGGCTTTGCTCCGCGACGGTAGAGTTCCCTCCCTCACAGGAAGGGTTAGGGTGTGTCTCCCTAACTTCCACAAACCCAGTCACCACGTTGCGGCGCAGCTGCACACGTTCGGCAAGGAAAGCTTCTATCTGCGCAACTGTCGCCTGTTTGTCACTGACGGCTTTCGGTGGTCGCGCCGTGCCGTGCTCCTCGGTCTGCAGGTAGCATGAGCGCACGATGGAGGCCACATCATTGCCCTCAGCCTGGTAGTCGGCGAACTTGTCCAGTGCCCACGCGGTGCAGTCGCTCTCGGAGACTCCATAGCGATTCATCATATAGCACGCATCGCTGATATACTTGTTGTGTGTGCCGGGAGCGTACACCACGCCGCGCTGCTCCAAGTCGCCCAGCACCGTGGCCTCCACGCGTTCCGCCTTCCTGCCCTTTCGTGGACGGCCTACCGACCTTTTCGTCATATCTACGATGATTGCCACCGCATTGGGATTATAGTATACATCAGAGTCGTGTGCCATGCCTGAGATGCGTGTGGCATTCTTGCATTTCTCATCGGATGATAATCCTGTAAGATTCTCGTAATAGGAATTGATGATAGCAAACACCTTTGTGTACAATGCAGAGGAACTTTTGTCTGCACGAAGCAAACATTCACGGTTTTCGTTATCTTCCTTTGAGAAAGCGAAGCGTGCTATTACACGTACTCCTTCCCCTGAAATCGTAGTATAAGCAAGCAGCGTATGCTCATCGCTTTGCACCTTCTCCAAGACTTCCGCCATGCGCTCACTGGGAACGTGGTCAAGGTCCACGATGCTCAGTCCCGTGTAGGAGACGATATGCTTCTGTTGCTTGCCACCGCTGAAGAGCACCGCTACAGAGTAGCAGGGCATGTGCTGCTTCTCGGCCTCGGCACGGGCGGTATCGCCTTGGGCGCGGTAGCGGCGGTGGTTCTCAGTGAGTACTTGCAGACGCTGGTCTGCGCGGATAATCTCTACTACCTCACGGATGGTAATTGGCTTCGGGTTCTTGTCGGCGAAGCCATTAAATAGACTTACTTGCATAGCGTTAAAATTATGGTTACTTTTACGCTGCTAAGTAAGGCATTAAAAAATAAATGTGTTATCCCACATGTGGGGTAACACGAAGGTTACGAACTGTGATATTTAACATTTTTTATGGGAAGACGACTCCAAAATCTGCCCCTCGTGGGTCAAGTCATCGCTGATGAGGTGGCAAACCTCGGCATCAGCGTGAGAGCATTGTGCGCAACAGCACACATCAGCAAGAAGAGCTACTACAACCTCCTTAAAGGAAACGGCAATCCATTGAGGTATACCGCAGGCTCCTGCGCTGCATGAGGGAGTATCACACAGCACAAGAGTCGCGTGAGTTTGAGCAACGCTACCTCGACGCACTCATCGGCGAGGAAACGTAGAATGTGTTTACATTTCAATCATCCATTCCAATCCCTCAATTGGTACATCTTAGGCTCACGGTTTAGGCGGTATATCACGCTCTGTACGGGAATGCTGAGCTTCGGGCTATCGCTTCATGCCCTTCAGCAGTCCATTTATCTTGCTCTTGAAGCGCTCCAGGCTGTCTTTGCCCCAACCGGCGACATCCATGACGACATTACCTTTTTCGTCGAGCAGGAAGTAACGCGGTATGCCGTTGATGGAGGGTATGGTGTTCCAGTCGACATTGGACAGGCGGTAATGGTAGCCCGAAATGTTCTTGATCATATCGCTCCATGTCTCATAGGGACTGCTGCCATTGGTGAGATAGACAAAGGCTATAGGTTCATCCTTGAGTTCATTCTTATACTCTTTTATCTGCTCTATGCCTGTCTTGCACGGTCCACACCATGTTGCCCAGCAATCGACAAGCACTATCTTACCTTTGTACTCGGAGGCTATATAGTCGAGTATGGTGCCTTCATACTTTACTGGTGCGCTGCACACTTTCACATCGGTAGTCAGCTCCTTCTCCAAACGGGCTGTCTCGGCACGCATGTAGTCATTGTAGCGGTGCACCTCATCTTCAAAGGGAGGCATCGGGTTACCCCACTCGGGGGCATCAGGTGCCAGAGGCTTCATGTTGATGGCGCGGCACATCTCTTGAGCACGCTCGAAGCTTTGCATCCAATGTGTTGCAGGGTTGTCCGTCAATCCATTGGCCAAGGCATAGGGTAATATCGATGCATCGCGTATAACCCATAGGCCAACGTTGGATGTGCGGTCAAACAGGACAATCTCTCCGGCATGACTGTCCTCAAGCGTGTAATCCGCCATCTTGATGGCATATACCGAGTCTACATTGCTCACCTTGGCTCTTCGCAACGAGTTCTTGAGCCACGAGGGATAGTTGATGATGTTTCTTATATATTCCTTTTGGATAAAGAGCGAGGCAAGCTGCTTTTGTCGCTTGTTGTACTCTGCGCTGTTCTCGATGTTATTCAGTCGGGCCTGCAAAGTGTCCCAATGTATGGTATGGTATTCCTTGTAGGTAATCTCAGCTGCGGCATCGTGCTTTATGACCGTCTGCCAGTCTATGTGTGTGAGGTCCCACAACACTTGGGAGATGTCGCCTGTTTGCCCACCGAAGGTAACGCCTTTGCCTACGTTCTCATGCCCCGTCAGTTCATACTTCTTGGCCATGATGGCGGGAAGGTCGATGGTTACCGTGGTGCGATAGCCGGGGAAGAACCAGAAATCACCCGTAGCATCGCCTGGGAAGATGCAATACACGGCATGGTTGTGGAGACCGTATTTCTGGACCAGAAAGTCGCCAGTGATGCTGTCGCTGTAGCGCACCACTTCGTTGCGGCCTGTCACGAGGTCCTGTGTGGCAAGGAAGTAGTATGCCACGGCATCGGGGATAAAACCTATGAAACGACCCTCTATATAGGCCGTGTCGCCTGTAATGCAATACTCGGGCAGAGGTTCATCTGTCGGATATTCGCTGGCCTTCGCCTTTTGGGGGGCATACCCTTTGCCATCCGTACGTATGCCATACCACCCTTTGTCGTAGCCCACGAGGCTAAATGTCTTGGCCGAACGTGGCAAAGCCTTGAAATAAAGCGTTACGCTGTCTTGACCACTCGTCACGTCAGCACCCTCATAAGCGATAGTGTCGCCTTTGTCTGTAAGCAAACAGATGGCCAGCGAGTCCAGAGCGGGCAATTCGCCAGGAGTGTTT
Organism: Bacteroidaceae bacterium; assembly: GCA_045655845.1. Taxonomy (GTDB): domain Bacteria; phylum Bacteroidota; class Bacteroidia; order Bacteroidales; family Bacteroidaceae; genus UBA1189. The sequence goes on along the minus strand of JAZOPX010000005.1, from coordinate 1,529 downwards.
ACAGAGAAATGAAGTTTTGTATTTACCTTGCTCAGAACAATCTTTTCCAGCGTCAGCCTGCGCGATTCGGTAAGGGCGAATGTAGGGCGCACGACCTCTGTCCCATGATTACCATAGAAGGTGAAATACACTTTCGTGGCAGCAGCAATGGCCGCCAATGTTAGAATGATTGCAAGTACTTTTTTCATGTGTTTTTATTTTGTTGGTTGTTTATGTCGTTACACGAATTTTATTTGCGGATAACTTTACTGCTACTTCTTCAACTCCTCCAACCGTTTAGTGAACGCTTCAGTGGTAGAGTATTCAACTCCCTTGTTGAGTACATTGCCGTCGGGGTCTAGTGTCTCGTAGTGTGGTATGCCGAGGAACTTGAAGAGTTGCATCAGCTTATTGAAGTCGTCGCGGCTCACAATCTGACAGTCTTCACCATCGAGGTGCTCCTTCGCATAGGCATTATATGCCTCTTGCGATGATTCGGGAGCTGAAATAAAGAGGAAGTCCACCTCGGGATGATCTCTGAAGGCTTTGCGCATCTCCTTCGAACGCTCTATCCCTGCACGGCAGGGGCCGCAGCCCATACCCCAGAAGTCTATCAGCAGATACTTGCCACGGTACTTGTCGGTCATGCGGCGCAGGATATCAGTGGCTTCACCTTCGGGCAGTGTCCACGAAGGTTTCTGTGCCTCGAGTTCTTTGGCATAGAGCCTATCGAGTTCGGCTTTCAGAAATGGATGAATAAGAAGTTCTCTGTGCATCTCTACAAACTTAGGTTGCTCCTCTTTATAGTCGCGCAAATACTCCAATTGCCACTTGGTATCACGAAGCAGCATGATACTTCCCCATAATGTCGGTGCCGAAGCACCCAACACCTTCATGTCGTTGGCTATTCGGGTCGTATCGTGGCATATTACGTAGTCCAAACCCAATAAGTCAGGTTTGAAGATGTCTTTTAGTATAATTCGAGAACACTCATATCTGCTGATGGCGAAGATGAACCCATGTATTGCGAGACTAGCAGCATCGTTATAGGGCATATCATGCAGACATTGATAGCTGTCGTATTCCAATGCAATACTGTCCGCCGTGTAATTGTTGGAACGTCTGGTACGAAAATCATAGTCAAACAAATATTCCAAGTACAGCACTTTTCCATTGAGCCACAGATAATGCCGTTCCGTAGGAGTAAGTTCATATCTCCACGCCAAATACTCCATATACTTGTTATATGCAGCCTCCTTTCTGTCAAGGTACGAGATATAGGCTTTCAGGTCAAGCACCTTCATGCTGTCTTCACGCTCCATATAACTGCATAGATCATATCCTAGCAGAAGGTTATCAACTATTCGCTTGCATGTCATCACTTGTTTGTCAGGTGAAGTCATCTCAAAGTTGCCTTCCTCATCAATAAACAGTTCGGTTGCACAGCCAGGTACTGTGTATATCAACGTCATATTATAAGAGTCTTTCCCCTCCAATGTCAAGAGCTCAAACTTTGGATGAGCACTTGTATAAGAGACCTCAAATGTTCC
>JAZOPX010000004.1:0-5332 GCA_045655845.1 Bacteroidaceae bacterium | reverse complement strand
CTTGGCCGAGTATGCCCCCATCAATCCTCCTTACGTGCCCGAGGAACTCCGTGGCACATGGACTCCCTACCAACGCCAGGAGGAGAACGGCGTGCGCTACTGGGCTGTGCCGGGTCGTGAGGGATTCCAGCATATCCTCGGAGGCTTGGAGAAGGACAACAAGACAGGTGCCATCTCTACCGACCCCGAGAACCACGACCTGATGACCCGTCTGCGCCAGCAGAAGGTAGACGCCATCCCAGTACCCAACCTCGTGGTAGAGGGCGACAAGGAGGATGCCGAACTGCTCATCGTGGGCTTCGGCGGCACATACGGACATCTGCATGCTGCAATGGACGAGATGCGCACTGCCGGTAAGAAGGTGGCGCTCGCTCACTTCAAGTACATCAACCCCCTGCCTGCCAACACCGCCGAGGTGCTCCGCAAGTACCCCAAGGTAGTAGTGGCCGAGCAGAACGGAGGACAACTCGCCGCATGGCTACGTATGAAGGTCGACGGCTTCGTACCTTATCAATACAACGAAGTAAAGGGCCAGCCCTTCGTCTCTTCTAAGTTGGTAGATGCTTTCACTAAAATGATGGAGGAGTAAAACTATGGAAACGAAATATACCGCACAAGACTATAAGAAAGGCCAGCCTCGCTGGTGCCCGGGCTGTGGCGACCACTTCTTCCTCGCCTCACTGCACAAGGCAATGGCCGAGATTGGCGTAGCACCTCACAATATTGCCGTGATTTCAGGTATCGGTTGCTCAAGCCGCTTGCCCCACTACATGAACACCTATGGCATGAACACCATCCACGGTCGTGCAGCAGCGATTGCCACAGGTTGTAAGGTGGCCAACCCCGAACTCTCGGTATGGCAGGTGAGTGGCGATGGCGATGGTCTCGCCATCGGTGGTAACCACTTCATCCACGCTAATCGTCGCAATATCAATCTCAACATGATATTGCTCAACAACCGCATCTACGGTCTCACCAAGGGTCAGTATTCGCCCACCAGCCCCCGTGGCTTCGTGAGCAAGTCGAGTCCCTATGGTCCGGTCGAAGATCCCTTCCGCCCTGCCGAGCTCTGCTTCGGTGCCCGTGGCCGCTTCTTTGCCCGTGCCGTAGCCACCGATGCCCCTGGCACCGTAGAGATACTCAAGGCTGCCCACGCCCATAAGGGTGCTTCGGTGTGTGAGATCATGCAGAACTGCGTCATCTTCAACGACGGTACCCACGACAGCATATATAATAAGGAGGGACGTGCCAAGAATGCCATCTACCTGCGCCACGGTCAGCCCATGGTGTTCGGTGAGAACAACGAGTATGGCCTCGTGCAAGAGGGCTTCGGCCTCAAGGTGGTGAAGATTGGCGAGAATGGCGTAACCCTCGATGACATCCTCGTGCACGATGCACACTGCGAGGACAACACCGTACAACTTAAACTCGCGCTGATGGAAGGTCCTGACTTCCCCATCGCCCTCGGTGTCATCCGCGACGTAGAGGCACCCACCTACGATGAGGCCGTAGAGGCACAGATTGAAGAGGTGAAGGCCAAGAAGCCCTACCACACCTTCGAGGAATTGCTCCTCACCAACGATACTTGGGAAGTGAAATGATAAAGACCGCTGCGTAATCTTACAACTCACATCTTACGTCGAAGCAGGCTCCAAAGCAGCGGGGAGTCTGCTTCTTTTTCAAACTATGACCCACTATATATCTCAGTCTCTTGGGCTTTCGGAGCAGGCCGTGGCCAATACGTTGAAACTGCTCGCCGAAGGAGCTACTATTCCTTTTATCAGCCGCTACCGCAAGGAGGTTACAGGTGGTCTCGATGAGGTGCAGATTGCCGCCATCGATATAGCGTGTAGGAAGCAGCAAGAGTTGCAGAAACGCAAGGAGACCATCCTCTCTACTATCGAAGAGCAGGGAAAGCTCACTCCCGAGCTCCACTCACGCATTGTCAAGTGTGTGGATGCTACAGAGCTTGAGGATATCTACCTCCCCTACAAGCCCAAACGACGCACGCGTGCCGAGGTGGCACGTACTAGGGGGCTTGAGCCGCTGGCCAAACTGCTGATGGCACAGAATGGAGGTGGTGTGGAGTCTATGGCTCTTCGTTTCGTGAGGAGTGAGGTGAAAGATGTTGTTGAGGCACTTCAAGGAGCACGTGACATCATTGCCGAGTGGGTGAGTGAGAGCGAACGCTCTAGAAATACCGTGCGCAATATCTTTGCACGTGAGGCACGCATTACCGCCAAAGTCATTACTGGCAAAGAGGCCGAAGCCGATAAATATCGCGATTATTTCGATTGGAGTGAGCCGCTTGCACGCTGTTCCTCGCACCGTATGTTGGCCATTCGTCGTGGCGAGAATGAGGGTTTTCTTCGTGTTTCCATAGCCCCTGCCGATGACACCAAAGCCATAGAACGCCTCGAACGCCAATATGTGCGCACTACGGGCGAGTGTGCAGAGCAGATAGCCCTTGCTGTTCGCGATAGCTACAAGAGACTGCTACGTCCCTCAATCGAAACCGAGTATGCCAATAGTTCCAAGGCCAAAGCAGATGAGGAGGCTATCCGTGTCTTTTCCGCTAATCTCAAACAACTGCTTCTGGCAGCACCGCTCGGACAGAAGCGCGTGCTTGCCATCGACCCTGGCTACCGCACGGGCTGCAAAGTGGTGTGCCTCGATGCGCAGGGTAATCTCTTGCACAATGAGACTATCTATCCCCATCCGCCTAAGTCGGACTATATGGGGGCTTCGCGCAAGCTTGTACGTCTTGTGGAACAATATAAGATAGAGGCCATATCCATTGGCAATGGTACTGCCGGCCGTGAAACCGAGCAGTTTGTCACCTCGCAGCGCTACGACCATTCCCTACAGGTGTTTGTGGTGAGCGAAGATGGTGCCTCCATCTACTCGGCTTCTCAAGTAGCACGAGATGAGTTTCCCGACTATGATGTCACCGTACGTGGAGCAGTGTCTATCGGGCGTCGTCTGATGGATCCCTTGGCCGAACTGGTGAAGATTGATCCCAAGTCCATCGGGGTGGGACAGTACCAGTACGATGTGGATCAGAAGGAACTGAAGTCGTCGCTTGATCGTACCATAGAGCATTGCGTCAACTCCGTAGGGGTGAACGTGAATACTGCGAGTAAGCATCTCCTTATCTATGTGTCGGGATTGAACTCCACGTTGGCGCAGAATATCGTCGACTACCGAACTGAACACGGAGCCTTTGCTTCGCGTAGCGAGCTGAAGCGTGTGCCTCGTATGGGTGAGAAAAGCTTTGAGCAGTCGGCAGGTTTCCTACGCATCCCTGAAGCTATCAATCCGCTCGATAATTCAGCCGTACACCCCGAACGCTACCATCTTGTGGAGCAGATGGCCCAGGACCTCGACTGCACCGTGAAAGAGCTCATCACTCGAGCTGAGCTGCGTACACAGGTAGATATTGGTAAATATGTGAGTACCTCGGTCGGACTCCCTACGTTGCAAGATATTATGGCGGAGTTGGAGAAGCCTGGGCGTGACCCACGCGAGGCTATCGAGGTGTGGAACTTCGATGAGTGCTTGCGCACCATTGAGGACGTAAGGGTGGGGATGGTGCTGCCCGGTATCGTGACTAATGTAACTAACTTTGGTTGCTTTGTTGATATTGGCGTGAAGGAAAAAGGATTGGTGCATGTGTCTCAGTTAGCCAATCGTTTTGTCTCTGATCCCACCACCATCGTCTCCGTGCACCAACACGTCACCGTACGTGTTCTTGAGGTTGATTATGCCCGTAAGCGTATCAGTCTGTCAATGAAGGAGGTGTAGACTGCTCTGATGCAGGTTTCCGATGGAGTAAGGGAGGAAGTGTTCTCTTCGAGCCCTTCGAATTGTTGTGTCGACCTCGGCGCCTCCATGCTTATTCTCGAGGGTAACAGCAAGGAGCTCACAGGTGACGTGGCTACACACATTGCGTTCGTGCCTTGAATTTAGGCTGCGGATCGGAAATACTCAAATAAATTTGGCATTTCGCTCGCCTTGCACTAATTTTGTACGTTAAAACGTAAAAACACAAGAATTCAAAAACTTAAATGATTACACTTGACCAACTGAAGGATATAAAGGAGCGCACAGAGGCGCTGAATCGCTATCTCGCCATCGAGGATAAGCTGATACAGGTGGAGGAGGAGCAACTACGTACGCAAGTGCCGGGATTCTGGGATGATGCCAAGAAGGCGGAAGCACAGATGAAGAAGGTGAAGGAATTGCAAGCATGGATCGACGGATACAAGAAGGTGAAGAGCCTCGCCGACGAGGTGGAGGTGGCCTTCGAGTTCTGCAAGGATGAACTCATCACCGAGGCCGAGCTGGACGCTGCCTATGCTACCGCCCTCGAGGCCAGCGAGGAGTTGGAGCTGAAGAACATGCTCCGCGAGGAGGCCGACAATATGGACTGCGTGCTCAAAATCAATGCCGGTGCCGGTGGCACCGAGGCACAGGACTGGGCGTCGATGCTGATGCGTATGTATATGCGTTGGGCCGAGACGAACGGCTACAACCTCCGCATCTCGACCCTTCAGGATGGGGATGAGGCAGGTATCAAGACCGTGACGATGGAGCTCGAGGGGCCCTTTGCCTATGGCTACCTAAAGAGTGAGAACGGTGTGCACCGTCTGGTGCGCGTGTCGCCCTACAATGCACAGGGTAAGCGCATGACATCGTTTGCCTCGGTATTCGTGACACCGCTCATCGACGATAGCATCGAGATTGAGATCAACCCCGCACTGCTCTCGTGGGATACCTTCCGAAGCGGTGGTGCCGGTGGCCAGAACGTGAACAAGGTGGAGTCGGGTGTACGTCTTCGCTACCAATATACCGACCCCTACACCGGTGTGCAGGAGGAGATCATGATCGAGAATACCGAGACTCGCGACCAGCCCAAGAACAAGGAGAACGCGTTGCGTCTGCTCCGCTCACAACTCTACGACCGCGAGTTGCAACACCGCATGGAGGAGCAGGCCAAGGTGGAGGCTGGCAAGAAGAAGATTGAGTGGGGTTCGCAGATACGCAGCTACGTCTTCGACGACCGCCGCGTGAAGGACCATCGCACAGGCCATCAGACATCCGATGTGGGTGGCGTGATGGACGGTAAGATTGATGGTTTCATCAAGTCGTACCTCATGTCGAACTCTTCGGAGGAGGCGTAAAGGTGTTGTGTCAGGAGTTAAAAGGAGATAATATTTAGGAGATGAATGGAGTTAAAGGCCAATAGTGTCAAACGCACGAAAGGACTATCGGCATTTAACTTCCCAAGAGCGAAGCGATAACTCCCTTTAACTTCTTAACTCCTCAAGAG
>JAZOPX010000003.1:0-13456 GCA_045655845.1 Bacteroidaceae bacterium | reverse complement strand
GCCACTCAGTGATGCCGGGGTATTCACCTTCACTGCAATGGTAAGGTCCGTTAGTTCAAACACCTTAGCGGCGTCTTCATCTGTCAACGCATAGGGATAGGTAGTCCCTATCTGCTCATCCGTCAGTTTGAGCCCTCGCGTCTGCGCCCATGCCGTTCCTAGTACGAGGAACAGCGAGGCAAAAAGCATTGCTAATCTTTTTCTCATAGTTTGTTTATATTATTTTGTTTGTGTTATTTCACTTCAAACTACCTGTGTACGGTGTGGCTTCCATGCTCCCCAACTCCTCTGCTTCCACAACCGCACTTTGTGTGGCAAAGTTACGACTTTTCCCTGACATTCTTTCACATATCGCCGCAACATCCTATAAGCATCTCTCTTTAGAGAGTATTTCTTTGAGAAGCGCGAATTACCCCCCCCCATTTTTGCTACATCCGGATAGCAAATCAAGCCCAATTATGGCGTTTACGATTTCAACACGAATGGGCACAAATACCCACGAATTGCCATAAATAACGTGAGTTCGATATAAGAAATCATTTAATGAAAACGTCTAACTAACTGTCCCTCTGTTTATAGAGGGGCAACGCGAGATAAGCGTTGCTTGCGACGACGGGAGCTTAAGCTCCCCAAAGTCGTCTCAGGAGGGAGTTGCCTTTCCCTTGACTTCAGCCCCTTCGGCGTCGACCTAAAGGGTCGGCCGGCGAACACGTTTCCAAACGAAGTGCGGAGTAATATTTTCTTATTTGTTTTCTCTACGCGCTATGCTTGTAACGCCCCCGCCCTGTGGGCACCCCCTCTATAAACAGAGGGGGAGTTTGCAAAGCGCTCACAATTAACATGGTAAGGATATCGCTTATGTCGAACTCACGTTGTTTTAAGGAGTTGCCTTAATGCTTATTCTCAGCGAGCGTGAGTATCTAAACGCTTTGCGTAAAGTACGAATGAGCAATACTTGTTGGCAATAGATATAAATCAAAAAGAGAGAGACTTTTCAGTATCTCTCTCTTCGAAGTACACCCTCAGGGACTCGAACCCTGGACCCATTGATTAAGAGTCAATTGCTCTACCAACTGAGCTAAGAGTGCATCTGTTTCTCAATTGCGATGCAAAGGTATAGCCTTTTTTTGAATTGGCAAAATGTTTCTGCATTTTTTTTCAAAAAAACACTTTTTTTCTCTCTTTTTGAGTAAAAGTAGGGGGTATACCCCTTAAAAGTAGCTCGATTATTCCCCTATCTGCCTGTTGATGGGCTTCTCAGAAAACTGAAGCGTGGGGAAATGCCTTGCAGCAGGTGTGATAGGTCATATTCGGGGTGGCAATGACAGGATAATGATTTGTGTTTACCCCTTGGCAATGGCAGTTGGGAATGCAACGTATGGGATTGATTGTCAGGACTTGTCGCTGTTGCCAAGGGGTATGCCAGGGGGGTGGCAGTAGGGTTGGCAGAGGATTAGACACTGAGTATCAGCAGCATGTAGTGTCAGTTCGTTCCGTTGCCAAGGGGTGTGAGTGAATCATTATATATAGCCCAACTGCTTTAAGAGAACTTATATACATAGGTGGAGAAAATTGGGCCTACTGTTTTTTTCTGGAGGGTCTACCGTTTTTCAAAAAAGGGTAGACCCAATTTTAGAAATGGGTCTACCCAAAAAAGTTGGAGGGTCTACCCATTTTAAGGACAGCCAAAGTCGTCTGATAAGAAAAAAGCCTTTGTCCGATAAAAAAATCAGACAAAGGCTTTTCTGAAAACGGACAAAGGTTTTTTCTCTCGTCTACAAAGGCTTTTTGAGAGAGGCGGAATCCCCCCTATATATAATAAGGTGTAGAAACAAGATAGTCTCTTAGCTCGGAGAATTTATAGAAGAGGACTTGTCATGATGAATATCTCCTCTTTTCTTCTTTTTTGTTACATTCTTCCAATATATTCAGAAAAAAACTTGCATATTGATTGCTTATTTGATTCTGAATGCTTACTTTTGCGACCTTGTTAGTTAAAAAATATAAATTTACACAAACTAAACTTAAGGTAAAATGAAGAAAATTTTAGATTTTCCCACTCGTTACGATAGAGCGGGTGGTTTGATGCTCAAGATTTGCCTTCTGTGTTTGATTTGCTTAGGTAGAGGTAATATCTCCTTGCAAGCGCAGACTGTCGGCAATGAGACAGCAAAGGTGTCAATGGCAAAATCTCAGCAGGGCGAACTTCTGTTGAGAGGTACAGTCAAAGACAAAGATGGTTTCCCCCTTCCTGGTGTAGTTATTCAGGTAAAGGGAACAACCCAAGGTGCCACAACCGATGTGGATGGTGAGTACTACATTATCGTAAAAGGTGTAGAGAAACCCATCCTGATTTACTCTTTCATCGGAATGGAGACACAGAGTGTAGAATTCGAGGAAGGCATGAGCCGTATGGATGTTACCATGAAAGAAGCCCAGCAAAATCTTCAGGAGGTGGTAGTCAATGGTATCTATACTCGTAACATCGAAAGTTTTACAGGTTCTGTTGCAACTTTCAAGGGTGAAGATTTGAAGTTGGTAGGTCCTCAGAATATTTTGAGAAGTTTGAGTGCTCTTGATCCTTCTGTTGTAATTACAGAAAACATTTCACAGGGTTCTAACCCCAATGCAAAGATGGACATCTCTATCAATGGTAAGATGAACATTGTTGACTTGGAACAGGAATACGAGACAGACCCCAACCAGCCTCTCTTCATCTTGGACGGATTTGAAACTACACTGCAGACTATCTCAGATTTGAACATGGACCGCGTTGAAAGCATTTCTATCTTGAAGGATGCTGCTTCTACTGCTATCTATGGTTCTAAGGCTGCAAATGGTGTTATCGTTATCGAAACAAAGAAGCCTCAGGCAGGTAAGCTGAGAGTAAACTACAATGGTAACTTGACCACTGCTTGGGCAGACCTTTCTGATTACAACTTGATGAACTCTGTTCAGAAGTTGGAGTTTGAGAAGTTGGCAGGTGTTTACGGCAAGTTGGATGCGAACGGTGAGATCATTGCCGAGGGTGATCGTGGCGATTACTTCAACAAGCTCCGATTGGTAAAGGAGGGATACGACACCTATTGGATGAATGAGCCGCTTCGTACTGCTTGGTCACAGGCACACAACTTGTATTTGGATGGTGGTGACGCTGCCTTCCGTTATGGAGTTGGCCTTTCATACAACAAGACCATGGGTGTTATGAAAGGTTCTGATCGTGATGTCTTTAATGGTAACGTTCATTTGACCTATCGTGTTGAGAACTTCTCATTCAGCAGCCAGACAACTATTGGCAACACTGTAGCGAACAATGAGATTGTATCTTTCAGTAAGTTCTCAAGAATGAATCCGTTCTATGAGAAACGTACAGAGGATGGCGAAATCCCCAGATATGCTTATCGTTATAACTTGGGTGGTGGCTCTTACAATTATGTATACAATCCTTTGTGGGACCTCAACCAGAACAGCTTCAATCAGTCTAATGGTCACAGCGTTACTGAAAACCTCCAGTTGGAATGGCGTATCTTGCCTGAGTTGAGACTTCGTGGTAACTTCCAGTATAGCTTGAACAAGACCTTGTCTGAAGTCTTTGTAAGCCCAGGTGAAACGTCTGAATATCAGAAAGAGGACTTGAAGAAGGGAAGCTATCGCAACAATTCCACCAACTCAAGCAGCTACAATGGTCGCTTGACTTTGACTTATGGTAAGAGTTTTGGTCTCCATACGATCAATGCAATCGGTGGTATGTCATTCTCTGAGAATAATAACCAAGGATACGGTTTCTCTGTTTTGGGTTATCAGTCAGACCAGTTCTGGAATCCGAATTTCTCTAATGGTTATCCCGAAGGTGGACGTCCTACAGCGACAGATAGCAAGAGCCGTAGTGCCAGCTATTATACGAACGTGAACTATTCGTATGACATGCGTTATTTGATGGACCTCAACTATACGACCAACGGTGCATCACAATTTGGTATCAACGAATTGTTTACTCCCACATGGTCAGTCGGTTTGGGTTGGAACATCCACAACGAGACATGGTTCGATGCTGATAATATCAACTACTTGAAGCTCCGCTATTCATACGGTAACCCCGGTAACCAAAACTTCGATGCCAAGTTGGCTGGTAGCATCTACAAGTATATCACCAATTACACCAATCCCTTCGGAATGGGAGCTATTGTTGAGACATGGGGTAACAACAACTTGAAATGGCAGAAGACCAAGACGCACAACGTCGGTTTGAATGCTCAGTTCTTCAGAAATCGTTTGAATGTTACATTGGATTATCAGTCTCGTAAGAACGACCCGATGTTGGTACGTATCGACTTACCCTCTTCAACAGGTGCTATGTCTTCTCCGATGAACATTGGTGCAACAAAGAATAATTCTATCAGTGCCAATGTTACTGGATACATCTTCAAGAGAAGAGATTTGAACTGGTACATCAGCGCAAATGCCAGTCATTATAGAACCGAATATTATAACATCGGTGATGCTCTTGAGAAATTTAACGAAGAGGGACGTGCCAACCAGACTATGCTCCGTATCTATGACGGTGCCAGCACAAGTGCTCTTTGGGTAGTTCGTTCAGCCGGTATCGACCCCGCTACTGGTAACGAAATCTTCCTCAAGAAGGACGGCTCATACACCTTTACATGGGATGCTAATGAAGAAATCCTTTATGGTGACTCTACTCCCGATGTACAGGGTTCTATCAACAGCTCACTCACTTGGAAAGACTTCAGTTTTGGCGCATCATTTGCATATCGCATGGGTGCAGAGGTTCAGTTGTCTACACTGTTGAACAAGGTTGAGAACATCTCTTCAGATGCCTTGAGATATAATCAGGACGTTCGCGCCTTCACCGATCGTTGGCAGAAACCTGGTGATATCGCAAAGTTCAAGCGTATTGACGACCAAAGCGTAACCAACATGTCAAGTCGCTTTATTGCAACTGAGCACACTTTGCAGTGCAGTTCAATCAATTTCGGTTATCGTACCACACGCGCTAAGTTCTTGAAGACCATTGGCGCTACTTCATTCAACGTAACGGCTTATATGAACGATATCTTCCGCATCTCTACAGTGAAGGAAGAGCGTGGTTTGGACTATCCGTTCCAGCGTTCAGTATCTCTGTCATTGGGCCTTGGCTTCTAATTTAAAACAGTGAAGATTATGAATTTGAAAAATATAACAAGAACAATAACCTGTGCCTGTTTCTTATTGGCAGGTACGACATCGTGTTCTGATTGGTTGGATGTAGCAATGTCCGACAAGGTAATGGAGAACACCCTTTTTGACACCAATAAAGGCTATTTGACTGCATTGAATGGTGTTTATTTGGAGATGAACAACTTGTATGTTGACAAGTTGACTGCAGGCAACTTGGACGTTATGGCTCAGTACTACAACGTAACCAAGAACTATAGCCACTCAAAGGCTGTGTATGCTAACTATGAGTTCAATGACCCTACATTCGAATCATATAGAAATTCTGTTTGGTCAGATGCTTATCGTCTCATTGCTAACACTAATGTTATTTTGGAACGCTGCGAGGATGAGAACGCTGCCATCGAAGAGGCTTATTATCCTATCGTTAAGGGTGAGGCCTTGGCATTAAGAGCATTGCTTCACTTTGACATGTTGCGTCTCTTTGGCCCTGTCTACGGCGAGGCCACAGCATCTGAAAAGTGCATTCCTTACCATAAGTCTTCATCAAAGGACATTCAGCCCCTGCTCCCCGCCAGCGAGGTGTTGCAGAATGTAATTACTGATTTGGAGAATGCTGCTGAATTGTTGAAGGATGCAGACCCCATCATTACAGAAGGTATCCGCAATAATGTTCAGAACGACAATGGTTTGGACAACAATAACTTGAACTATCGTCAGCTCCGTCTGAACTACTATGCCGTACAGGCTTTGTTGGCACGTGCCTATTCATGGGGCGGTGAAAAGGTAAAGGCATACGAGATTGCCAAGAACGAAATCATCGACAAAATCACTACTGAAGAGCTCACTGTATTCCCCTGGGCTACTGAGGAGCAGATACATGCTGAAGGTAAGGCCGACAGAATCTTCTCAAGCGAGGTGTTCTTTGCGCTTTACAAGAACGACTTGTCTAACCTGTACACCAACCTCTTCTCATCAGCATTGGATGCCAACACAGGCCGTCTGGCTTTCGTGGGTAGCAACTACAACGATTCTAAGATTACCTATTTCTATGACGATGAGAATGACTGGCGTCGCGAAATGTGGGAAGTAACAGGTGCTAACGAAAGTGAAAATGAAGGCGAAGGTGAAGGTGAAGGTGAAGGTGAAGGTGAAGAAGGCTCAACACTTTATTTTGTAAAGTTCAAGGAGTTTGCTTACGATGCCCAGACCAATGGTACCGAGCTTTATCGTTACATGATGCCTTTGATCCGTTTGAGCGAGGTATATCTGATTGCTGCTGAGGGTGCACCCACTAATGAAGAGGCGTACCAGTACATCAACACCTTGCGCCTCCACCGTAACTGTCGCGACGTTGCAGATAACGGTGACTTGCAAGGTGCTATCACCGCAGAGTTCGCTCGTGAGGTGATTGGTGAGGGACAGTTGTTCTACTACTACAAGCGCCATGCAATGGAGCACATCATGTCGGGTACTGCTATCAATAACACCTACAACATGGAGTTGGGTAACTATGTATTGCCCTTGCCCCCATCAGAGACCGATAAGCGAGTAATGTAATATTGACACATAAAATAACGAATTATGAAAAAACTTAAATATATCTTTTCTCTCGTTCTGCTTCTGCCTTTTATAAGCAGTTGTGAACAGGAAATCATGGATTATGAGGGTGTCGACGGATTGTACTTCGATGCACAGTGGGATAACAACCCCACTATCAATACCGACACCACCAAATGGATTCGTCAGCACTACACCTTGGTGAACTTCGCTAAGGAGGGTGGTTTCGAGTTGGAAGGTGTTGCTAAGATTGCCATTTCTGGTAATGTAAAGGATTATGACCGTCCTATCGCGTTCAAGGTGGTAGCAGAAACTGATAGTGCAACTGCTATTGAGGGTGTAGAGTATGAGCTCTTAGAGCAGCCCTATATCCCTGCCGGTAAGAACCATACCTACTTGAGATATAAGTTCATGCGTACAGACCGTATGGCCGATACAACCGTACAGCTCAAGGTTCAGTTGCTCCCCAACGAGCACTTCGAGTTGCCTTTTGTTGAGGTAGGTTATATCAATGGTCGCTATCCGAATGATGCAGAAAACGAATACTCTGATTACGATCATGCAAATGTACATAGCTTCTTTATCAACAATATGTTGGTGAAGCCTGCAGGTTGGCATAATGTACAGTTTGGATATTACTATTCTAAAAAGAAATATGAGTTGCTGTTGAAGGTTGCATTCGAAAACTTCGGTTGGGTTAATGCTGATTTCGAAGACAGAAACAAGATGCAGTCAGGACGCGCCGAAGCGATTGCACGTCAAGCAAGAATCTACTTGAATGAGCAATATAAAAAGGGTGTTGAAGCGTATAAGGAAGGCTTGGCTGAATTGGATAGCAGAAAGGCTGACTTGACTGAAGAAGAATATCAAGAAGAATTGGCCGAATTGACTAAGTCATGCAAGGCATATTGGGTTCTCGACGAGGATGGCTCTATGATGTACGTAGCTGGTGTGACATGGACAGAAGGCCAGAATCCTGACGAAATGGTTCTTAACTAATAATGATTACTACAATGAAAAAAGCATTTATCATATTATTGGCTTCACTGGGCTTCGTTTCTTGTGTTGAGGATGAAGGCAACTACACCTACACAGAATTGAACCAGATTACCATCGAAGGTTTGGAAGCGTCTTACAATGTATTGGATAAGATAGACTCAATCAAAATCTATCCCACCATCAAGGGTACTTTGTTGGGTGATGATTTGAGCAACTACGAGTATCAATGGCATATCCATGAGGGTATCACCGAGCACATACATACCATCATTGGCACAGAGAAGGATTTGGAATATAAGGTTGACTTGGGCGTTGGAAGCTATACCTTGTACTTTACTGTAAAGGATAAGACTACAGGTCTGGAGGCTCAAACTTACGCTTCTATCAAAACAGCAACAGCTATCTCTAAGGGATTCTTTTTGTTAGGTGACGATATGGAAGAAGGCATCATGGGATTGGATATGATTGTAATGCCTGCTGGCCGCGACACCACTGTAGCTGAGAATGTATATGATAACTCAGAGACAAAATACAAGGGTGCAGAAAAGATTCTGTATCAAGGTCCTCGTGGTGGAATGGTAGAAAAAGAAAGCCTTTGGATGTGTACTGAAGATGGTTCGTTCCGTATGGATCACCATCCTGGCGTCTTGTCTGTTATTTCAGAAGTCAATGACTATCATATGATTGAAACTGAATATGAGCATAAAGAAATGCGTATCCAGGATGTGTTCCCACATCAAACCAATTATTATGGCACTCCTTGGAACTGTAGCTACTCTTATCGTGGATATATGACCGAAGACATGATTGTATTTGGTAGTACCATGACTGCCGAGTATTATGCTACACCTTGTAACAGAATAAGTGCAAATGCTGAAGAAATGTTCGAGTTCTTCCCCTTCGTGTTCTATAATGAGGCATCTAATAATGGTTATACCAATACTTATGTAATCTATAACACAACAGACAGCTGCTTCATGAAGACCTACTGGAACTTGACAAGAGCTTCGCATTGTGTGTCAATTGCTGCAGACTATGCAACCGATTATTTCCCCTGGGATCAGAAGGGCACAGGCCGTAGCATCGTTTGGGCTGGTAACACTTTGGATGCCACAGGCCACTCTGTAGCATTGATGAAGGATGAGGCAGGCAAGTATTTCTTGTATAAGTTTGTTGCTGGTCCTTACTCATTCACCAAGAAAGGATGCTATGAAATTGATTTGGACGTAGCGCCCCATTTTGCTGAAGCAAGTCATTATATGGTTTCTGCTACTGGTAGCCTCTTCTTGTATACCTATGGCTCAACATTGTATATGTACAATTACACTTATAAGACTTGTGAGTCATTTGAGATGGGTGCAGAGATTACTTGCATCGAACCTGAGTTCCTTTCAAAACAATCTCGTACTTCATTCTTCGTTGCAACATACAGCGATGACGAGAAGGGAACTGTAAGCAAGTATGATGTGAATACTGACCCGAATAAGTTGGAGATCATCGAGCGTCCCGGTGAGGTTTGGAAGACTAACCTCCGCGTGAAGGACATCGAGTGGAAGACTAACTAATACTCTATATGAAAAAAGTATTAACCACAGTATTTGTCTGTGCAATGGGCTTAACCGCCCTTGCACAGACAAATTTTCGCCCCATCTCATTCGATGAGGCGTTGAAGGCTGCCAAGCAGGAGAACAAGCTTGTGTTCATCGACTTCTACACCGACTGGTGCGGTCCCTGCAAGAAGATGGCTAAGGAGGTATTCCCACAGAAGATGGTGGGCAACTTTATGAACGAGAAGTTCGTAAACCTGAAGTTCAATGCTGAGAAGGAGGGTAAGGAACTGGCTGCTCGCTATAAGGTAAGCGCATACCCTACTTTCGTCATCCTGGATACCGAAGGTAAGGTTGTGGGCGAACTGAAGGGCTCAATGGACGGACAGACTTTCATCCAGAAATTGAATGCTAAGCTGAATCCCGATATGACACCGGAACGCATGGCCGAACGTTACAAGGGCGGAGAGCGTACGCCCGAGTTGGTCAATGCGTATGCTATGAACTTGATGGAGCAGGGTAAGGAAGACGAGGGTTTTCAGGTGGTAGATGGCTACTTCGACTCTTTGTCGGAGAAGGAACGTCTCAATCTTGCCAACGCATTCCTCTTCACTCGTTACACCATTGCACTGAACGAGCCGAAGGCGGACTTCATGGTGGCTCATCGTAATGAGTTTGCTGAGCCTGCAAAAACAGCCATTCAGGAACGTATCGGTCGTCTGTACCACTCTGAGTTTACCACCTATTTCTCTGGTCACAAGTGGGCTGAAAAGCTCTTCAACGAAGAGGAGTATCAGACCTTGAAGAAGACCTTGTATGAGTTGGATTTGGTGGAGAAGAATCAGTACGAGCCCATGTTCCGCTTGGTTGAGGCTCGCATCACTGTAGACGACAAGGCTTTCTTGGAGCTCTGTGAGGCTGAGTATGACAACTTGAGCGAATCAGGAAAGAACTTGCTGATGATGAACATGACCCGTTTGATCCCGAGCAAAGACCCCGAGATGCTGAAGGGTATGTCTGAGTTTATCCGTGCTCGATTGGCTACCTCTTCTCCTAACGTTATCATGCTTTCAGGCCGTTTGTTGCAAAGTATCGAAGAGGGATTCAAGAAGAACTAATCATCCTCTCCCTCCCCAAAAGGAGATATGAAAAAGCGAACCGCAGGGTTCGCTTTTTTTGTATTAGGTTATGATAAAGATGTCTTGTCGCACCTCCGAGAAAATCGGGCCTACTCTTTTTAAAAAAACAGTAAACCCTTTTTAAAAAAACGGTAGGCCCTCGAACTGCGGAGGGTATACTGAAAAAAACATCTCTACATAGTCTTTGGACGGTGTTGCCAAACGAAGTGCCGAAGTGTCGCCATGACTATCTAACGTCAACAAGTACAAGGGGTTAATGGCGACACTTCTCCGTAAAAATCCGCACTATCCAAGAAGTGTCGCCGCTATGGTGCAGAATTACAGGGTATTATGATGCTTTGGCGACACTTCGGCACTTGGATGCTATACACCTGTTATTAGGGAAGTTGGTATAAAGCGATAACGGATAGAAAAACAATTTTACTCACTGGTGCATCAGAACCGTTTGGCAAGAAAAAAGCCTTTGTCTGATTTTTTCATGAGACAAAGTCTTTTTATAAAACGGACAAAGAGAATTTACTTCGTCTACAAAGGCTTTCTTATGGTGATAATATAACAGGCCCCCTCCCTTCGGGGGAGGGCGGGGGGAGAGGCCTCTTCTTAGTTGACAATCACCGTGGGGAAGTATTCCTTGAAGAGGGCTTCGGCACGGTCGAGTTGCTCGCGGGTGTTTTCCTTCACGGCTTCGAGCTCGTACTTCCAGCCCATGGCTTCCCATTTGTGTACGCCGAAGCGGTGGTAGGGGAGTATCTCTACGCGCTGTATCTGCTTGTACTTACCGAGGGCTTCGCCGAGGGCGCGGATATCCTCCTCCATGTCGCTATAGCCAGGCACGAGGACGTAGCGCAGCCAGAAGGGGTGGTCGTGCTCTTCGAGCCATGCGGCGGTGCGCAGGGTCTGCTCGTTGCTACGGCCGGTGAGCTGGCGATGGCGTTCGGGGTTGAACTGCTTGACATCGAGCAACACGAGGTCAATCTCTGTGAGGAGCTCCTCCACGTGCTTGTTCCACACGCCACCATTAGAGTCGATGCAGGTGTGTATGCCGTGGCTCTTGAGGTCACGCACTATGGGCACAAGGGCTTCGGCCTGTACGGTAGGCTCGCCACCCGAGAAGGTGACGCCGCCACGCTTGCCGAAGAAGGGCTTCTGGTCTACTGCCATGTGGACGATGTCCTCGGGGCGTGTAGCCTTACCGCCTTGGAGGTCGATGGTGTCGGGGTTGGCACAATAGAGGCAACGGAAGGGACAGCCTTGTAAGAAAACGACGAGCCGGAGACCCGGCCCGTCGAATGTCCCCATACTTTCGTAGGAGTGTACGTTTATCATTAGTAGTGAAGAGTTAAGAGTGAAGAGTTAAGAGTTAATTCTCCACGCTGATTACTATCAATAACTTGAAGAGTGAAGAGTGAATGTATGAATACATGCCGGATGGCAACTCTTCACTTTTCACTCTTCCCTTTTCACTCGTTTTTACATTCTCTCGTGGAACGAACGGCTGATAACCTCAAGCTGATGCTCGCGGCTGAGCTTGATGAAGTTAACGGCGTAGCCCGATACACGGATGGTGAGTTGCGGATACTTCTCGGGATGCTCCATAGCGTCCATCAACATGTCGCGGTTGAGCACGTTCACGTTGAGGTGGTGTGCACCCTTGGTGAAGTAAGCGTCCATCATGGTCACGAGGTTCTCAATGCGCTCCTCAGCGGTAGGACCGAGTGACTTCGGAATGATTGAGAAGGTGTTAGAGATACCGTCCTGTGAGTCGCGGTAGCGGAGCTTAGCTACAGAAGCGAGTGATGCAACAGCACCGTTCTTGTCGCGTCCGTGCATGGGGTTAGCACCGGGAGCGAAGGCGATACCCTTGGCACGACCGTCAGGTGTAGCACCTGTCTTCTTACCATACATCACGTTAGAGGTGATGGTGAGGAGTGAGAGGGTAGGACGTGCGTTCTTGTAAACGGGGAGCTTCTTCAACTCTTCTGAGAAGTAGTATACGAGGTCTACGCCGAGTTGGTCAACACGGTCGTCGTTGTTACCGAAGCAGGGGAATTCACCCTCGATGTCGAATGACTCGGTCAAACCGATTTCGTTGCGCTTAGCAGTTACCTTAGCGTAGCGGATAGCTGAGAGTGAGTCGAGCACGATAGAGAGACCTGCAGCACCGTAAGCCAAGTTGATACGGGGGTTGGTGTCGATGAATGCCATCTGAGCCTTCTCGTAGTAGTACTTGTCGTGCATGTAGTGGATGATGTTCATCGCCTCGTTGTATACACGGGCAATCTCGGTGAGCACCTTCTTGTAGTTGGCCATTACCTCTTCGAACTTGAGCTCGTCGCTGGTGAGCACGGGGATACCCTTTACCATTACGGTACCGGTGTTCTCGCAACGACCGCCGTTGATGGCGAGCAAGAGCGCCTTGGCAAGGTTGGCACGTGCACCGAAGAACTGGATCTGCTTACCGATAGCCTGGTATGATACGCAGCATGCGATACCGTAGTCGTCGCAGTTACGTACCTCACGCATGAGGTTATCGTTCTCGTACTGGATTGAGCTGGTGTCAACAGAAACCTTTGCACAGAACTCCTTGAAGCCCTCGGGGAGCTGCGGGCTCCAGAGGATGGTCAAGTTGGGCTCGGGGCTGGGGCCGAGGTTGTACAATGTCTGGAGGAAACGGAATGAGGTCTTGGTTACCTTGGTGCGACCGTCGTTGAAACGGCCACCGATAGCCTCAGTTACCCATGTGGGGTCACCAGCGAAGATGTCGTTGTATGACTGGGGACGGAGGTGGCGAACCATACGGAGCTTGATTACGAACTGGTCGATGAGCTCCTGTGCGAATACCTCATTGATCTTGCCGTGAGCCAAATCGTACTCGATGAAGATATCGAGGAATGAAGATACGTTACCGAGTGACATAGCAGCACCATCCTGCTCCTTAACAGCAGCGAGGTAAGCCATGTATACCCACTGTACAGCCTCCTGGGCTGATGTGGCGGGACGGCTGAGGTCGAGACCGTAGTACTCACCCATGATCTT
>JAZOPX010000002.1:0-2683 GCA_045655845.1 Bacteroidaceae bacterium | reverse complement strand
GGCGAAACTTTAGAGGATAAGGCGCAAGTTGGTGGCTTTGGTCTTGCTTGCGCACGAAAACCGAAGGCAAAGATAAGCATGTAGAAAGCATATGATTTCCTCGTTTGGACGAGGGTTCGATTCCCTCCAGCTCCACTCCGTAAAAGTAAAGAAGGACAGTCTTATGACCGTCCTTCTTTGTTTTTGGCTCTTAGCTCTTAGCTCTTGGTCGTTAGCAACACAAAACTAATAGCCAACAGCTAATTGCTCACTTCTCACTACTCACCGCCATGATACCTCACCAATCCCTCCATGGGACTTTGCATGATGTTGCCCAATTCCATGCCGAGGCTCTCGGCGGCCTCTCTCAGTTCTGACGAGAATGCATTGGCTATAGAACCCACGAAGTGGATGGGGAGCCAGGGGCGGCGGTACTGCTTGACATTGCGCACGAAGAAGTCGGTGAAACTCTCGACGAGTAGTTTGTGTACCTCGGGTACCTCGCGATGTTTCGAGAGGAAGGGCGTTAGGCTAGCGAGGAAGCGGTTGGCCAAGGGTTGGCGGTAGACTCTCTCTAATATGATTTCCTGTGTGAGGCTGTACTCTGCGAGGAACTCGTCGCGGATGGCCTCGGGGAGCTGGTTCTTGAGGCAGTCGCCCACGAGGCGGCGGCCCAGCACGGCACTGCTGCCCTCATCGCCGAGGATATAGCCCAAGGGAGGGGTGTTGGCAACAATCTCCTTGCCATCGTAGAGGCATGAGTTGGAACCGGTTCCCAATACGCAGGCGATGCCCTCATCGTGCCCGCAGAGGGCGCGGGCAGCACCCAGCAGGTCGCTATGGATAGTGGCGTTGGGAGTACCCAATACCTTATGTATAGCCTCCTTGATGCGCCCCGAGGCGGTGGCGTTGGCACAGCCCGAACCATAGAAGGTGATATCTAGTGTGGTGTGCTCTGTGCATAGTGTCGTGAGCTGGGGCAACAGCTCCTCGCGGAGTACCATTTCTATGGCCTCCTCGCTTTGGTGGTAGGGGTTGATGCCTTGAGTCTGTATGGCGCCTACAATGTTGCCCTCATGGCATAAGCACCAGTCTGTTTTGGTAGATCCGCTGTCGGCGATGAGTATCATGTTGGTTTAGAGTTTAGAGTTTAGTGTTTAGTGTTTAGAGTTTAGTGTTAAGAGTCGTGGCGACTCTAAGTTTTAATTTTCAATTTTTAATTCTTAATACGTTCTGCTCTCGGTGTTCCAGTATGATGCGTACGCCATACTTTGCGTGGAGGTGTTCGGCGAGGTGCTCGGCCGAGTATACCGAGCGGTGCTGGCCTCCCGTGCATCCGAACGACACCATGAGGTGGGTAAAGCCGCGTGAGAGGTATTTTTCTACCGAGTAGTCTACGATGCCGTATACATGGGTGAGGAAGTCCTGCATGGCCTCCTCCTTGTCGAGGAAGGCGATGACGGGCTCGTCCATACCGGTGAGTTGCTTGTACTCGGCATAGCGTCCGGGGTTGTGGATGGCACGGCAGTCGAAGACGAAGCCACCTCCGTTGCCGCTGAGGTCATCGGGAATGCCCTTCTTGTAGGAGAAACTGGTGATGCGCACCGTGAGCCCCGTCTCCTCCTCGTGTGGGGCGAAGAGGGGTAGTGCGGTCATCTCGCGTAGCATCCTGCTGAGGTAGGGGAGGTCGGCAAAGTCGTTCTCGGTGAGCAGGGTACGTAGGTTCTCAATGGCCATGGGGATGCTTTGCACGAAGTGGGCCTTGTGCTCGAAGTAGCCTCGGTAGCCGTAGGCTCCGAGCACTTGCAGGGTGCGGAAGAGGACGAAGTATTGTAGGCGCTGATAGAAGACCTCTTCGTCAAACGTGCGGTAACGGCTTGCCGAAAGTAGGTACTCGGCTACCAGTTTGCGGCGTATCTCAGGGGTGAAGCGGGCACGGGCTTGCCATAGGAACGAGACGAGGTCATACTCTATGGGGCCGCGTCGCCCTCCTTGGAAATCGATAAGCCAGGGCTTGCCGTCGCGTATCATCACGTTGCGCGACTGGAAGTCGCGATACATGAATACCTGGTCGCTATCCTGAAGCAATATCGTGGCGAGGTGGTCAAAGTCATCCTCGAGGCGCTCCTCGTCGAACTCCATGCGAGTGGCTTTGAGGAAGCAGTACTTGAAGTAATGGAGATCCCACTGTATGCCGCGTTGGTTGAGTTCGGACGAGGGGTGACAGGCCGAGAAGTCAAAGTCTCTGGCCGTGCCCCATTGGATGTCGGGCAGCAGTCGTACCACGCTGCGCAGCAGCTCCATATCTGCTTCGTCGTATCCACCACGCTGTTGTGCTGCCATCAGCAAACTGAAGAGTGAGGTGTCGCCCAAGTCCTCCTGCAGATAGCGCATGCGGTCATCATCTACGGCATAGATCTCGGGTGCGGGAATCCCCTGGCTACGCATTTGGCGGGCGATGGCGATGAATGCCTCATTCTCTTCAGGCGATGTGCCAATAGCCCCTATCAGCGACGTATCGCTAGCGATCAGCCTATAGTATCGGCGGGGCGAACCGTCTGCGGTGAGCTGCTGGCATGTTGTTGTCTCATGGCCGGTATATTGATGAAACAATTGTTGTAGCTTTTCCATAAAAACTAAGTTTATTGCAAAGATACGAAAAGCGAGCGAATAATTAGGGAGACCATGTGAAAAAGTTTTATTA
>JAZOPX010000001.1:0-2194 GCA_045655845.1 Bacteroidaceae bacterium | reverse complement strand
GGTATTGAGTAGGGCAAAGATGAGCATGTACCCCCAGTCCCTGGGTCGCGACACACGAAAGTTGCGCCCTGTAACTGCCGCAATGGCGAGGAGGATACCTCCCGCCAAGGCAAAGCGTATGCCAGCGAAGAGCATCTTGCTGCTCGTCATGTCTTGGGTGATGCCAAACTCGGCAAAGCCCAACTTGATGAGCGGATAGGCCCATCCCCAAGCAATGGCTGCGGTGAGGGCAAAGAGAGTCACCCATAAGGGTCGCTGATATATACTGGTCTTTGGTGTAGTCATGAGTCTTATTGTCCTTTATAAATAAGGAATATACAGGGAATCTTGTCGATGGGTGGGCGCTGTCCCTTCCATTCGGCGATGGTGCGCGTCACAGCATACTCTCCCTCGCATGTGAGGTTAGCTGCTATGCAGAGGCGCGTCTGCGGACGGCAGGTGCGGAGGATGTCGTCAAACATCTTCAAGTTGCGGTAGGGCGTCTCGATGAAGAGTTGCGTCTGATGCTCGGCATAGGCGCGTGCCTCGAGGTGCTTGAGCGTCTTGGCCCGCTCGCCTCCGTCAATGGGCAGGTAGCCATGGAAGGCAAAACTCTGCCCGTTGAATCCCGAAGCCATCACACTGAGGATGATGCTCGAGGGGCCAACGAGTGGCACCACCTTGAGTTTTTTGCGCTGGGCTATAGCCACGACGTCGGCACCAGGGTCGGCCACGGCAGGGCATCCCGCCTCGGAGATGACACCCATGGCCTCGCCCGCCTGCAGAGGCTTGAGGTATGAAGCGATGGCCTCGGGCGAGGTGTGCTTGTTGAGTTCGTAGAAGGTGAGTTCGTCGATGTTGATATCTCGGTCTACCTTCTTGAGAAAGCGGCGTGCCGAGCGGACGTCCTCAACGATGAAGTGGCGTATGGCCACCACAATGTCGCGATTGTATGCTGGGAGCACCTTCTCCACGGGCGTGTCGCCCAAGGTGCAGGGAATGAGGTACAGTGCGGAAATCATGTGATTAATTCTGAATTTTGAATGATGAATTGTGACTTATGAATTTGTTAATCGTTAACCGTTCATCATTAATCTATAACCTTTTGTGATGGGTGATGCACGTGGGCAGTTCCTCGGGGTAGTGTGTCACCATGATGAGTGTTCTCTCCGGGTGTGAGCAGTAGTCGTCGATGATGCTGCGCACCATCTCGCGGCGCTCGGTGTCGAGTCCGTGCAGGGGTTCGTCGAGGATGAGCAGTTCGGGCGACTTCACGAAGGCGCGGGCCAGGAGCACCAGTCGCTGCTCGCCCGACGAGAGTTTCAGGAAGGTGCGCTCGGCCAACTCCTCGATGCCGAACACACGCATCCACTCCTTGCAAATGCCGATATGCTCGGGACGTGGGCGTACGTAGAGCCCTATGCTGTCGTGCAAGCCCGAGGCCACAATCTCTATCGAGGGTAAGTCCTTCAGATAGGCGCGGTGCATCTCGGGAGACACGTAGCCTATGCGGCGCTTGATGTCCCAGATGCTCTCTCCCGTGCCGCGACGGCAGCCAAAGAGGCTGATGTCGCAGGCGTATGCCTGTGGGTTGTCGCCACATACCAGGCCGAGCAGTGCCGACTTACCGCTACCGTTGCGCCCATGGAGTGCCCATCGTTCGCCACGCTGCACCTCCCAATTGAGGTTCTCGAAGATGGTGCGCTCGCCATAGCGGAGGGTGACATTGCGGAAGGAGATGATGGGGGAAGCGGGAGCATCAGGAGACCCACCTAAATCTCTTCGAGCCCCCGTCGTGCAGAGCACTGCACTCCCCTCATATCGGCACAAATCAACATTCAGTTGATTTTCTTCGGCCTTATTCGCCCTGTGAGGGAGGACTTGAGAGGCAGCAAGGGTTGAGTTCCCCTCTTCGGGAGGGGTTAGGGGAGGCCTCTCGTCCATCTCCATCACCCTTGTCACAAAATCCGGGATATCCTCCTCGCGCGACACTACGAGGATGAGTTGCAGGCCGCGCTCGGCGATGAGTCGTTGCAGTAGCATGCGCAGTTGCTCTCGGGTCGGTGCATCGAGTCCGATGAAGGGGTTGTCCATGATGAGCACGCGAGGGTCGGTCATCAGTGCCTTTACGATCTGTAGTCTCCGCAGCTCGCCGCTCGAGAGCATCACCATCTGTTTGTCCATCAGCGCATCGATGCCGAAGTCGCGATACAGC